>CAVILU010000006.1:0-39261 GCA_963643535.1 bacterium
TTTTGTCCCGGTTTGCTGTTCCTTGCGCAAAAGGCAACAAATCACCATCTACAACCAAATCCACGGGCCGTCCGAGCCGCTCCTCCAGGTCCGCCACCATGCCGAAAAAGGCCAGGCCGATTTTCCGACATGGAGTGAGAGACACGAGGATGTCCACGTCGCTGTCCGCCCTCTCCTCGCCACGAGAGAAAGAACCGAAAAGCCACGCCTTGTCTACTGGCTGAGATTTGAAATACTCAGCTATAGTATTCACAACCGCGCTGTCCATGTCGCTAACTGCTTATTCCTCAAGGATATCATCTATAATTCAAAAATCAAAGTTCTCACCACCGCCCCCGCGGAGCCACCGCCGCCCGCAACGCAACCACAACAGTCATAACAGGATAAACCACCTCCAAAGGCACCGCAACCCATAGTCCGCTGAGCCCCCTGAGCCCTCGGCGAAACCACAGCCAAGCACCGCAAGCCAAGCCATCAACAACCAATTTCGAGCAAAACACAAACCCCGCAATGCCCCACGAGCAGACGCCCAGACATGCGCAAAGAACCCCGATAGGCCAAGCCACAACAGCCCCAAAGACAACAAGCGCAAGCGCAATAACTCCCACGGACCGGTAGCCGCCAGCCTTGGCCAACCATCGCGTCCGTTGGCGCAAATAGGCCGTGAGTGACGCTGGAGCGGAGGTGGAGACGAGAACCTCAGAATCCGCAACATAGCGGACGTCGGCCCCCTTCCGCAAGGCGTGCGCCAGCAAAAACATATCGTCGCCCGAGGCATAGCGCACACGCGAATCATGCTCAAGATACAAGCTACGGCCGAAAGCCATTCCCGCCCCGTTGGCCATCGTGGGCCGCCCAAGGAATGCCGTGCCTGCCGTCACGACCTGCAGACACCCGAATTCAAGCTCCACGAGCCGCCCGAAGAGCGACCCGTCGCCCCGCATCTCGACAGGCAGGAGCAGCATGAAGTCACGCCCGCCAAGGGCGCATACCTCCCGCCGCACGACATCTAAGAAACCGCCGCCTACCGTGCAATCGGCGTCAATAGAGACCACAACATCGGTCTCCGCAGCCTCTACTCCCAACCGCTGGGCGTGCTTCTTCCCTTGTTGCCCGTCATTTTCCAATACTCGTAGTCGCGGCCCGCAGCACTCAGCGGCATTCCGCAACAAAGCGAGAGCCCCTTCGCCGACGTGGTCGGCAACGACTATGATAGAGTCGTCCGAACCGAGCAAGGTATATAATTGTGGGAGGCTATTGGCGAGCCCCGCGGCATCCGCGTCGGCCACGCAAATAACAATGGTGATGCCGCATGCGGCCCTCTCCCCTTTCCGTTGTATGCGCAGCTCTCGCACTCCCGCCACAAAGCGGAATGAGCACAATCCGACAGCCACGGCATAAGGCGCGAGCAAAAGGATTAATATGAGGGTAGGGATCATCGTTGAGCTTCTTTTTTACCCGACAAATTTACGCAACAAAGCTCCATCGCTTCGCAACTAAAGCTATCTTTGCCTCGTAATTAACTGCGAAATATGCCATATCAGTCGCATTTTTGGCATATCACATCAACTACACTAACTAATTTTTAACCACACCTCTCAAAAAAGATGAAAGTACTCAAATCTTTCCTCATCGCCATCGCAGGCATGGCCCTCACGGCGAACGCCGCCCAAGCTCAACTCCGCAAGGACACCAAGGGCTGGAGCCGCATCCATGCCGCTTTCGTTACAACAAGTTTCACGGTCGAGGCGAACGACGTATCAGCCGACGGCGAGGACAACATGGTAGGCGCATCAATCGGTTTCGCCAAGGGCATCAGCCTCTCGCAGAAGCTCCCCATTTTCCTTGAGCCTGGCATCGACATCGTATGGCAGCATCAGAATGTGGAGGAAGAGGATGGTGAATATTCAGACTACGAGGAGAAGATCAACCAGCTCAGCGTTGCCGTCCCCGTCGTTGCCGCCTACAAGCTCTCTTTCAACGACTGGTTCTCCATCGTCCCCTTCTTCGGTGTCAACTTCAAGATCCACGCAGTTGGTGTCGACAAGTCTACCTGGACTGTTGGGGGCGTTGAGGCAACCGAGAAAGACAAGTATTTCAAGGGCGAGATTGAGACAGAGGTCAACGGCAATACCAGCACCGAGTCCTACGATAGTGATTTTAAGCGCTTCCAGTTCGGTCTCAACCTCGGCTGTGGCTTCAACATCTCCAATCTCTATATTGGCTACAAGTTCCAGCCCGACCTGTCACCCCTCGAAAAGTTCAGTGAGGACGAGTATGACTACAAGTTGAAGACCCACTGCAACTTCATCACCGTCGGCCTCAACTTCTAAACGTCCGACAGGAGTAACGCCGCTTTAGCGGCTCCCAAATAACGCACAACCGCCGTCGCGGAGGAACTTGATATTCCTTTTGCGACGGCGGTATTATTTTCTTTAATCAATTCTTTATGAATTGGTCCTCAAACCAACAAGTTCCGCTGCCTTGTCCGCGAGGAAAAGGGGAATGTTTACCATTCCCTCGTCCTTCTTTAGGTTGAGCATTGAGAATCGAAGACGAAGAGATGGTTGATATTTCCGATTATATTCTGCGAGGCTGCGGCCCGTGACGCTTGTCCCGGACTTGACCTCGACTGGCACCACCTCTACTCCGTTTTGTACGATGAACTCTACCTCGGCCTGATTCCCTGAAGCCCAATATCGCGACCCGTTGACACCTTGAGCAAGGAGGCTTTGGAGTACATAGTTCTCTGCCAAAGCACCCTTGAATTCCTTGAAGGCTGCAGTCTCAGTCATATAAACATCGGCATCCATCTCGGCCAGGACACGTAACAGTCCGATATCGAAACAGTATATTTTGAAGATGCTCAAGTCCTCATAAGATTTCAGAGGCACTTGAGGTGTCGGGCAAAGACTTACTTTATGTATCAATCCCGCATTCTGAAGCCAAATAAGGGCATCCTCATACTCGCGCGCACGAGCTCCAGGGCGAACCAGTTGATACACAAACTTACGGTTCTCTTTCGCCAGCTGCGATGGTAACGAAGACCAGACGTGCGATATCCTGTTCGCAAGGGCGGGTGTGGCATGCTTTACAAAGTCGAACGAGTAGTCTTTGAGGATGTTTCGCAGCGTTTCATCTACACTGTGTATGTCTGTCGAAAGCATCTTCATTGCAGCTTCAGGCATACCGCCTGATATCCGGTAAGCCGAGAATGCCAAGCTCAGACGGGAAAAAAAGACGTCGGGAATCGGTTCTATCTTGTCTATCGACTGATAATATCGGTAAAGCGGCTCATCCTTTTGCTCAAGAAACTCACTGAACGTCACTGGCCACATTGATATGTGGTCTACCTTCCCGACAGGGAACGAGAAACCCTGATGCCCGAAAGAGAGTCCAAGTAGCGAACCAGCGCATACTACTGCATATTCCGGAACTTTCTCACAGAAATACTTGAGCGAACTTATTGCCTCGGGGCACTCCTGTATCTCGTCAAGGACTATCAGTGTCCGCTGTGCCTCGATAGGCACGTCTGTCAGAAATGCCAGTTGCTCAATTATCTGGATTGGGTTCTTTGTCGAACGGAATATGTCGCAAACGCCACTCTCCTCGTCGAGGCTGAAATATGCGCAATGCTCAAAGCAAGTCTTGCCAAACTCTTTTAGTGCCGATGTCTTGCCCACTTGTCGCGCACCAAGAATCATAAGTGGCTTGCGGTCCGCCTTGGACTGCCAAACTTTTAAGTCTTCTAAAACTCGTCTTCTGAACATACGCCTATTTTTGCCTTAATCATCCTTAAGTGCCAAAAATGTGTAAACTCCCACATTTTTGGTACCTCTTTCGTGCAAAGTTACACATTTTCGGCACTTCGCTCCGCTCTTGACCCAAAACTTCAAATACTATGAGTCTGTGATGTGTAATGTTGGTTTCCTTATTCTCTCGCAACGATGGTATTATTTTATCATACATTTCTTCTATGTGCCAAAAACGTGTAAATCTCCACATTTTTGGTACCTCTTTTGTGTAAACTTCCACATTTTTGGCACTTCGTAATTTCGTGCCATTAAGTGTGAGCTCCGTTTTTATCCATTACGAATGAGGCTATTGGATAAAAAATCACTTTTTTATCCAATAGCCTCGATAAAAGTGGACAAATATTGCCGTTTTTGTCAATGTTGATACATATCAAGCATTTTTCCTCCCTCCCTACGGTATCTTAATCCCCGCAAGAAGCTCTAAGCGGAGGGCGTAGTCCTCCAAGCGGAGGTCGGATGTCGAGCCCGAGGTGTAATAGTTGATTACGAAAGAGCCGGCCAGGAACATACGGTGCCAATGCCGCACAGCCGCCAAGCGGGCCACGAGGTGGACTTTGCCGAACTTGTCCCACGCGTCTTTCTTTATTTCGCGGGTGGAGACACTCTCGCGGTCGTGGGCGATGACCGAAAAGAGAGGCATTGCCGAGGCGTGGAACAGCCAATTGCTGCCACGAAAATTGCGAGCATAGCCCGCACCAATATATAACGATGAGATTTTGGCCGTGGCCGACACTGTGTCAGTCAATTGCGAAGATAGGCTGAGCCACGAGAACGACACTCCCGCTATGACACTGCCGGCAGACTGCCGCTGGATATACGAATGGGAGAATGCGGCAGGATAAGAAAATCGGCTTGAGCGGAATACGTAGTACGCATCGGCTCCAATGCGCTCGGAGCGGACATTGCCCTCGGGGAGCTGTGCCTCATGTTCGGCAGCGGACTGGTCGGTGTATTTGAAGACCCCATCGAAAGAACGGCTGTAGCGATAGAGGAAATCGGCGCCGAAACGGTTGCCATAGTAATTGAAAACAAACTCATTATCTTTCTTGCCATTGGCGACTACGAACGAGTAGCCTGCCGAGAAACCACGGTAGCCGATACTGAAGGCAACGGACTGGAGGTTGCTCGAACTGGCATCGAAAGACATCTCGGTAGAGTCCGTAAGAGTCTTCCCTGAGATGCTTGCGAGGGATGTGGACGTAGAGAGTTTGAACATCCACCTTTCGGGCAGGCGGGCGATATATGCCGTGTCGAACCTCTCGCCCCGCTCTCGGCTGTCTATCTTGAGGTCCGCCCAACGCTGTAGCTTCCATTTCGAGGTCTCATTCAGAGTGTCGGGTTGAGCTGTAGAGCTGGTGTCGGGCACGGAAAAAGGTCGGGCGATAGCGGTGCGGAACGGAATGCCGAGCAGAAGCAATAAAAAGGCGAGCCGAGCCGCCGCCACAATGGGCAGGGCTCGACTCGCATGTAGTAACATCAGACTTATGCGCACACCAAAGGCGGATAAGCGGACAAACCTTATTTCCCAGCCAAGACGGCCTTGAGGGCCACGATGAACTGGTCCACCTCGGCCTTAGAGAGGCAGAGCGGAGGCAGGATGCGCACCATGTTCTGGCCAGCAACGCCGGTGAAGATATGGTGCTCATAGAGCAGTTTCTGGCGGATGGGCGACACGGGCTCGTTGAACTCGATGCCGATCATCATGCCTACGCCACGGATCTCCTTTACTCGGCCGGCGAAGTCAATCTTATTGAGCTCCGAGAGGATGTAGTCGCCAACCTCGGCCGCGTTCTTCTCCAGGCCCTCCTCCTTATAGATGTCGGCCACGGCAATGGCGGCTGCCATACCGAGGTAGTTGCCACCGAAAGTGGTGCCAAGCATACCCTTTACGGCCTCGAACTCGGGGCTGATGAGCACTGCGCCCACGGGGAATCCGTTGGCTATGCCCTTGGCCATGGAGATGATGTCCGGCTTGATGCCATAGTGCTGGTGAGCGAAGAACTTGCCCGTACGGCCATAGCCACTCTGGATCTCGTCCACGATGAGCTTAGTGCCGTGAGCATGGCAGAGCGCCAGGAGGTCCTTCATGAACTGCGTGTCGGGGATATGGATGCCGCCGCAACCCTGTACGCCCTCGATGATTACGGCCGCGATGTCGTCTTTCTCGACGTACTGCGCCACCGAGGCGAGGTTATTGAGCTCGGCCCAACATACCTCGTGCTGGAGGTTGAAAGGCGAGTTGATCTTTGGGTTGTCAGTGACTGCCACTGCGCCACTCGTGCGGCCGTGGAAACTGCGGCGGAAGGCTACCATCTTCCTGCGGCCCGTGGCGAAAGACGCCAGCTTGAGGGCGTTCTCGTTGGCCTCGGCGCCACTGTTGATGACGAAGAAGCTGTAGTCGGTATATCCGCTGAGCTCGCCAATCTTCTGGGCGAGGACAGACTGCAGCGGGTTGATGACGCTGTTGGAGTAGAAGGCTATGTTGTTCACCTGGTCGGTGATAGCCTTGATGTATTTGGGGTGAGAGTGACCTATCGAGATTACGGCGTGGCCGCCATAGAGGTCGAGATACTCAGTGCCCTTATCGTCCCATACATGGCATCCTTTGCCCCTGACGGGCACGACGTCGAAGAGGGAATATACGTCGAAAAGAATCATTTCAGTTAACAGTTAACAGTTAACAGTTAACAGTTGCCTAGTGGTTTGACTGGCAACTTCGCCTGTAACTTGTTGGTTCCTTTTTTATAATTAACTAACTAGAAATCAAGGATTCTGCTTAGATGTGCGTACAATCGACATAAGCATCTTGCATAGTTCCTTACAGTCTGAAAAGAGGGACTTGACAGTTTCGGAATCTTGTGGCAATACATCAGACATTATGAGAAGCTCAATCCAATATTCTGTTTCGTGAGCCTCTTTGAGTGCAATGTACATTTTAGACACAAAATCTGCTCTGCTTTGTCCGCGAAGAGCTTCTACAACATTTGCCCCAATGCTTGTTCCGCTTCGGACAAGTTGTTTGGACAGTACATACTCACCTTTCTCTTTCACAAGCCAATTTCTTAGCTTGATGCACCTGACAGCAAACAGTTTGCTTTTTTCTTCTATCAAACTCTCCGCCATCGCGATGAAGATTAAAGTGAAATACTCATAGAGAACAATAACATATGCGGGGGTAACGTAAACTGTTAACTGTTAATTGTTAACTGTTAACTGTTTAGAATCCGCTAGGCTTCAAGTTCAGTCCAGTGTTCTCCGGCAATCCGAAGATGAGGTTCATGTTCTCGACAGCTTGGCCCGCTGCGCCCTTTACGAGATTGTCTATGAAGGATACCACGTGGAGTTTGGTGCCGTACTTCTTGACGTAGAGGACGCACTTGTTGGTGTTGACCACCATCTTGAGGTCCGGGTTGAAGTCCACCACGTTTACGAAAGGCTCGTCCTTGTAGTACTTCTTGTAGATGTCTATGGCGTCGGCCTCGTCAAACTCGCAGTCGAAGTAGACCGAGCTCATGATGCCTCGGGTGTGGCAGCCGCGGACGGGGACGAAGTTGAGGTTGCCCTTGTAGTGGGGTGCCAGGCGCGAGAGCGTCTCGTTGACCTCGCCGAGGTGCTGATGGGTGAAGGCCTTGTAGCATGAGAGGTTGCCGTCGCGCCAGCTGAAGTGGGTCGTCTCGCTGGGCTTCTGTCCTGCGCCTGTCGATCCCGTGATGCCCGTCACGTGTACCTCGCCGAGTTTGTCGAGCTTGGCCATGGGGAGGAGGGCTAGCTGGATGCTTGTGGCGAAGCAGCCTGGGTTGGCAATTCGGTCGGCGGCCTTAATCTCGCGTCGGAATGCCTCGGGGAGGCCGTATACGAAGCCGTCGGCTGTGTCCTGGAGGCGGTAGTCGTTCGAGAGGTCGATTATCTTGCCGTTGAAGTCCTTCGGGAGCTTCTCTACGTAGCCGCGGCTCTTGCCGTGACCCATGCAGAGGAAGATTACGTCCGCCGTGTTTACGGGTGCCTCGGCTGTGAAGGTCAGTGTGGTCTCACCGATTAGGTCGTGGTGCGCGCTCCAGACGGGTTCGCCCGCATGGCTCTCGCTCTGCGCGAAGAGGATGTTTGCCCACGGATGGTTGATGAGTATGCGCATGAGCTCGCCGCCCGTGTAGCCGGCTGCTCCTATTATTCCTACTTGAATCATTAACAATTAACAATTGACAATTGACAATTGACAATGGCCGGTGGTTTGAGTCGGTAATTGCCTCTTGCCAGTTATGTGTCTGCTATGAACTTGAGCTCTTTGAGCTTTTTATTATAGCAATCAGAATTTTATTCAACTCCTTGCATTCCTGCACTAAGGACTCGACTTGCTGTGAATTGATTGGCAGATAATCAGTCTCAGTCAGAAGTTCGAGCCAATATTCCGTCTCGTGAGCCTCCTTTAGAGCAATGCTCAATTTGGAGATGAAATCAGGGCGGCTTTGAGCTTGAATGGCTTCACGCACGTTGGCTCCGATGCTTGTGCCGCAACGTAGAAGTTGTTTTGAAAGGACGAACTCCCTTTTCTCTTCCGTGAGATATCTGTAGACATTAATGCAGCGAATGGCAAAAGCCTTGCTCTTTACGACAATAGTGTTGTCATTCGTTGATTCGGTTGTCATATCGTGTCTCAAAAAAGTCTCAGGGAGTCCTCGTAATTGTCAATTGTTATTTGTCAATTGTCAATTGAGCGTCTCCTTCATCTTTATGATTGCTGTAGTAAGCGCGGAGCGGAGTTGAGAGAACCTTGATGAAGCCCTTGGCATCCTCGCTCGTCCAGCCCTTCTGCATCTCGCCGTACTCGCCGAACTTGTTCTTTACGAGGTCGTTCTTCGAGTCTACGCCTACGGTCATGAAGGTGCGGGGCATGAGCTTCATGATGGCGGTGCCGGTCACGTTGCGCTGGCTCTCCTCAAGCATGGCCTCGATGTCGCGCATGACGGGCTCGAGGTACTGGCTCTCGTGGAGGAACATGCCGTACCAGTTGGAGACTTGGTCCTTCCAATATTGCTGCCACTTCGAGAGGGTGTACTTCTCGAGGAAACGGTGGGCGGCGATGATGAGCATAGGTGCGGCGGCCTCGAAGCCTACGCGGCCCTTGATGCCGATGATGGTGTCGCCCACGTGCATGTCGCGGCCGATGCCATAGGGAGCGGCAATGCTCTCAATCTTCTGGATAGCCTTGATCTTGTCGGTGAACTTCTCGCCGTTGACGGCCACGATCTCGCCCTTCTCGAACTCGATCTTGATCTCCTCCTCGCCGTTCTTCTCTACCTGCTTGAGGTATGCCGTCTCGGGCAGACCCTGGGTGCTGTCGAGAATCTCGCCGCCGCAGATGCTGGTGCCCCAGATGCCTACGTTGTAGGAGTACTTGAGCTTGGCGAAGTCGGCCTTGAAACCATGCTCGTTGAGATAGTCCACCTCATACTGGCGGGTGAGGGCCATATCGCGGGTGAGGGTGATGATCTCCATCTCGGGGGCCATGACGAGGAACGTCATGTCGAAACGTACCTGGTCGTTGCCTGCGCCCGTCGAGCCGTGTGCAATGGCCTGAGCGCCAATCTGCTTAGCGTAGCGTGCGATGGCCATACCCTGGAAGATGCGCTCGGAGCTTACCGAGATGGGGTATGTGTTGTTGCGAAGCACGTTGCCGAAGATCATGTAGCGGATGCTCTTGTCGTAGTACTCGTGGGTGACGTCGAGGGTGACGTACTCCTTGGCGCCCAGCTTGTAGGCGTTCTCCTCGTTGGCCTTGAGCTGCTCGGGGCTGAAGCCGCCGGTGTTGGCGCATGCTGCGTAAACCTCGTAGCCCTTCTCTTTGGCCAGGTACATTACGGTGAACGATGTGTCGAGTCCGCCACTGAAGGCGACGACTACTTTCTTTTTAGCATCCATATTCCTATATGATAATTTCTTTGTTTACTTTGTTGAAAAGGTAATAAGTGCAAATATACCGATTTGCAAGTTTTATGTCAACCGCTCTATTAAAACAGCCGACACCCCTGGCAATTGTCAATTGTCAATTGTCAATTGTCTTGTGGGAACCCGTTAGGGAAAGCCTCCATGATGCGATCCACGACGCCCGGGTCATGCGACAGCTCCTCGTCGGCGTCGCGTACGCTGCGGGCGCGGTCGGGGTCGTAGAGCATGCCGGTGCATACGCAGTAGCGGCGCCCCGTGCGGACCAGGATATCGTGGTTGATGCAACCCTCGCAGCCGTGCCAGAATGTCTCGTCGTCGGTGAGCTGAGCGAAGGTCACGGGCACGTAGCCGTGGTCCGTGTTGAGCTTCATGACGGCCGCTCCCGAGGTGAGGCTGAATATCTTAGCCTCGGGCCAACGGAGGCGGGCCAGGGTGAAGGTCATATGCTTGATGCGGCGCGAGAGGCCACAGCCGCGGTACTCGTCGCGGACAATGAGGCCCGAGGTCGTGACGTAGTGCTTGCCGCCCCACGTCTCGATATAGCTGAAGCCGGCGAAAGTCTCGCCGTCGAGGGCTATGACGGCCTTGCCCTCGCGCATCTTCTTCTTGACGTAACCCGGGTCGCGCTTGGCTATGCCTGTGCCGCGGACCTTGGCGGCCGCCGTGATGGTCTGAAGAATTTCGTCGACATAACCGAGGTGCTCCTCGGTGGCCACAACCACCTTGAGGTTGGGGAACTTGTTGTCGTCCTTGCTGCTCATTTTGTTCTTTTCGGAAAAGAGGGAAAAATATCTTGTTCTTTGGTCTAATGAAGTCTTTCTTTGGGGGCTTCGGCCCAAGTGCGCCGTGCGCTTCTGCTTAGAGGAGTTTCTGCGGGGCCTCGGGGAGTACGGTCGTCAGTTCGCCAATGAATGCATCTTTGGTGGTCTCGGCGCGCAGGATCACCAATACGGTGTCGTCGCCCGCCACGGTGCCCATCACGCCCTTCAGGCGAGCCTCGTCTACGTCCGCTGCCATGGCGTTGGCGTAGCCGGGACGTGTGCGGAGGACTGCCATTTGGCCCGAAATCTCGACCGACGTGAGGATAGAGGGCGCCTGGTTCTCCTGACTTTTATTGGGGTGGGGCAGGTAGCGGTATCCGCCTTCGCCGTCGGGTACTTTTACTATCTGGAGCTCGTTGAAGTCGCGTGAGAGCGTGGCTTGCGTTACGTTGAATCCCTTGGCGCGCAATATGTTGAGGAGTTGTTCCTGACCCTCTATGGGCGTCTCCGAGACTATGGACTCGATGGTCTCAAGCCTCTTCTGTTTTGTGTTATTTGTTGACCGTTGCATTTTTATTCACTGACAATGCAAATTTATGCATTATGCAGAGATATACACCACCCCCATAGTTTAAAATATGCAAAAATCGCAACCCGCACAAGCAAACCCAACTGCATAAATAAACTCCCCACCATCATTAATACCCCAAACTTCTCAATAAACACCCCAAGCAAAAGAACAAAGCCCAGCAAAAAACACCAAATCCCTCAGAAACTGTTAACTGCTAACTGTTAACTGTTAACTGTAAAAGAATTTTTCCTTCTCAACAACCAAATATTCATTCTTTCCAGCGTCCCACTTATATCCGCGCCGCGAATCCATATGCCCGTCCGAACTCTTATACTCATCCCGGCTCGACGGCACCCACTGCCCAACGGCCGAGTCCCAAATATAAGTCGTCAGTACAACGGGCAGCCCATCCTCGTCAAACTCGCCCACGTTGCGCTCGGCAAGCTCCCACGAGTCGCCCTTGCGAACATAGCTTACGCGCTCCACAATCGACTTGAAGCCACCCTCCACGAGCGTGTCAGCCACGGCGGCAACAGCCGCGACACTGTCAGCCGCCGAATGCCGCGAAGCAAAGAAGCCCGACAGCCGCATCCAAATACGCCCAATGAAATTGCCGGACGCGCTGTCCCCCTTAGCCTCAACTTGAGCATAGCGGTTAGCCACGTCATACGCATACGCTACCGAGTCCGTGAGCCCCACCGAAGTGGTCAGGCGCACGAAGGATGATATACGCCCCTCGGCATCGTAGGTGTTGAGGTACTGTATGCCGTCTGTTTTTACTAATGTGTCGCCTCTCTCTTGCTCGTAGTCAACTCGATACGCCTCGCCAAGCATACGCCGCCCGTGCTCGTCCAACACGTATTCCGTTATCAGATGCGGGTCCACTTCGCAGCCGCCTACGAAGACTATCTCGTTCTCATACCTGCGTGCCCCGTCGGGACCTGTGGAGTACGTCACTTGCTTCTCGTTTTCCGCATATTTCCCGTCTACATAGTTCATGTAATATATGCCTGTTGGTCGGCCCTGCTTGTCGGTGCTGTAGAGCCTGCTGCGCAATAGTTTCCCGTCCGCGTCGGTCACTTCGGCGCGTTCGAGCCTCTTGGCTTTCGTAGCCTTTGCGGCTTTGGCTCGCGAAGAGTAGTAATATGTCGTGGTGGAGATTAGTGCGCCTGAGTTGTCGGTCAGCGTCACGGATGTCGTGCGCCCAGCCTCGTCGTAGGCGTATGCCTCTGTCTGGCTCGTGCGCAATGTGTTGTTGCCGTAGTGCTCCGTCTTTATTGCGGACAGGCGGCCTTCGCTGTCATATTCGTAGCTCGTGCATGTGGCCTTGTCGGAATAGTTGTCTTCGCGGCAGCGCGACTCTATCTGCCCGTCGCTCTTGTAGTCGTAGCTCTCGCGGTCGGCCTGACGCTGCCATCCCTGCTCGTCGTTGGCCCAAAAGTAGTGGCTGCGGAGCACGTATGCGCGGGGGCGGAAGTCCGCCCGGTCATATGTATATGCATACTCATATTTCTTCTGCGGGTCCCAATCCCCGTCCGCGGCGTTCCATGCCTCGCAGACTTCGGATAGCAGTCGCCCGTCGGCGTCATACGCTATGTGGGTCCTTATGTGAGTGCCGTCGGCGGAGTGAGTCGTTTTCATGGAGCAGCGGCCCGCCACGTCATACGCCATGTCGGTTCGCTCGGCTATTGCCCATATGCCGAGTTTGCTGTCGTATGTCAGTGTGGTCTCGGATGTTGCGAGGCCTCGCTTGTCGTATGCTGTGCGTATTTTCTGCCCGTGCTTGGGGTCCGATGCCGTCGTGCGATGCTCTTCGCGGATGCCGTTGCTCAAGGCGAAGATCGAGCGGGATGTCACTGTGCCATGCGCGTCGCGGGTTACTATGCTGTCGGGGAGAGATGTGTCCTGTGCACGGGTGTCTGTCGCCATGGCCGCGGGGGCTGTGGCTATTGTGAGGATCGAAAGGAGCGAGATTATGGAGGCGCGCATGGTGTGTGTCCGTATATGTTGTTCGTCGGAGTTCCTATCTCTGACTTACCAAATATACGGAAAAGTCGCGGCTTTATTGCCCTCCTCGGATGATATTTATTCCTCCCTTGCCGCAATCCGCATCGTGAGCGTGGCTTCGGCCAAAGCGGGTGCCGTCTCCAGTCGGTCGTGAAGGAGTATTATGCTGCCCTCGGATATGTGCTTCTCTATGCGGTGGCGTATTATCTCTGTGCCCTCGCCCCGTGTGTCCAGCGAGCGCACATCCCACCCCACCACGGTATGCCCCGTGCGCTTCATCAGCGAGCGCAAGAAGTGTGGCGACACTCCCAGTGGCGGACGGAACAGTGTGGGCCGCACGCCAATGGCTCGTGCCACGGCTTCGTCCGTGCGGCGTATCTCGCTCTCCAAATGCCTGGAACCAAGGAAGTTGTTCCACGGCGAATGGTAATAGGTGTGATTGCCGATGATATGCCCTCGGCTGACTATCTCCCGCAACAATTCGGGATGCTTCTCGGCCTTCGCCCCTATGACGAAGAATATCGCCCGATGGTTGTAGCGGTCCAGCACGTCCAGCACTCGCGGCGTGATGTCGGGGTCCGGCCCGTCGTCGAAGGTCAGGAGTATCTTCTGATCCTCGGGTATGTGGAATGGCAATGCGGCACGGTCTTTCGGGAGGCGGCAGATGGCCTTCACGAGGATTCCGCTCTTGATATTGGCGGCTCCATATATGAATATGCCCACCCCCGCAACTACTATGACGAGGGTGAGCACTATGAGTACCGTGCTTTGCATCAGCTCATTATGTTCTGTTTGCTTATTTCTTCAGCCACCGATTCTTCCACTCTGCGAAGAAGTCGGGGTCGGCATACTGCACTTCGCCTTCGGCCGTCATGAAGACCTGAGTGGTCTGGGCGGTTGCCATGATAGCCATGTCGCTCTTGCGATAGATGACGTATTCGAGGATGAGTTTCGCACCCTCCGAATAGATATACCGCGTCTCGACAATAGCCACGTCGCCGCACTTCAGGCTCTGCTTATAGTCTATTGTCAGGTTCACGACGGGTGCCACATAGCCCGTGCGGAAGTAGTCCGCATAGCCAATGCCGGCGTATGTGATGCCAAAGTGCTCACGCCCGTCTTCGAGGTACGCCACGTAACTGCCGTGCCACGCAACCTTCATCATGTCTACATCACTAAATCGCACCAGTATCTCTGTGCGGTCCACGAGAGCTGCCTCATGGAGCTTAAGTCTCTTGCTAATCACTTTTCTCAGTTCGCAGTTCACAGTGCTCAGTTCACAGCTCTCTGTTACTGGCTGCCGCTTACTGCGTTATTTTTATCTTTGTTGAATATTGTCTTCAGAATGCTTGTGACGGGAAAACCGCAAAGGGATAAACAAGCAACTTCAAACTGTTAACTGTTAACTGTTAACTGCTAACTGTTAACTATTTTGCCAGGTCATAAATAGTCCTCGGCACCTCTTTCCGTCCGCGCTGCATGACAATCTTATACTGCCTGATGCTCTCGGCAATGGCGGGCCCGACGTTCTCGGAAGGACCGGGGGCTTGGGCTATGGATATGCAGCCGTCGGGGTCGATAAGGAAGTAGGTTGGCAGGCCTCGAACCTCGTAATCCGAGAGGATTCGCTGACTCGTTATCCACGATATGGCTCGCCAGTTATGGGTCTGCTTGGCCAACTTGGCGTAGAGGGCGTCGGAATCGTCGTCCGTGAAGACGCAGAGCACCGTGAGGTCGTCGCGATGCACGTTGGCTATGTTGTCCAAGATGGGCAGAGCCTTCATGCACTCGTAGTTCTCGGAGTGCATAAAGCAGAGGTAGAGGAACTTGCCTCGGAAGGTCTTGAGGTTGACGTCGTTGTCCTTGTTGTCCACGAGGTTGAACTCGGGGGCTGGCAGTCCGGGCTTGAGCTTGTTCTTCATGGCGTAGATGTTGGCTGCCATGAGGCGTATGTGCTTGTTCTTGAAGTCGCGGGCCACGGAGGTCAGCAGCGTGTCGGCCTTGCCGTCGGATATCTTATGATTGTAGTAGTCGTCGCGTATGTTCTTGAGGATGAGGAGCTCGCGGAGCGATTGGTTGCTGCGGAGGAGGGTGTCGCGCACCAGGATGTTGTCTATCTCTGTGGCCGTGGCGGCTCCACCCTTGGCATCGAGTGCTGCCAGCTGTTGGCGAATGGCGCGGTTGGAGTTTTCGTGTGCCACGTCGGGGCTGAGGATGTTCAGGATGTGCCAGTAGGCGGGCACGTTGAACGCCACGGGCTGGCTTGAGAAGTATTTGCGGATCACGGACCGGGGGCTGAGTACTCGGGGCGTGGCGTAGACCTCGGCCTTGCGGTAGTTGGCGTGCTGCGCAAAGAAGGGTTTGCGGCATCCTATGGCGTGCTGTGCCGAGTCGAGTTGCGCAATCACTTTGTCCGCCAAGGCTTTGTCGTGTTTGCGGACTATGCGTACGGCGTTGGGGTAGTAGAGTTTGGCAAAGGCTTCGTCGAATTTGCGTATGGCCTGATTGAGGTCGCTCGATGCCGATTTAAGTACAAGGTTGATGCCCTTGGGCTGATAGAAGGGGTTGAAGCGTTCGGCGTCGGGGCGCAGTTTGCGGTGCGGGAGCGTCACTTCATATTTTGCCCCTGGCTCAAGGTAGATATACGCCTCGTAGAAACTGAGGTCGATGGTGGCAAATGTCACTTCGTCTATGTCCGCCTCGAAGGTGAAAGTCCCATCGGAGGCTACTTCGGCTGCCGACAAGTCGTACGTCATCCGCGATACGCCATCGCGCTGGGCTCGCATCACTAGGGAGATCCCTGCATAGCTCGGTGCCTTGCCGCTGACCTTCACCACCTTGGCATAGCAATCCCCCACCCCGCCATAAATCATGGCGAAGAGTAGCATGGCGACTGCCAAGATGCGTCTCGATATGTAATTCAGCCTTAGCATTTTACCATTTCCCTTATTCGCTCGGGCAGGAAGAGCGATGCGTCGCCACCGTGGACGAGGATGTCGCGTACGATGGTGCTATTGATGGGCGTGTGCTCGGGTGTCGTGAGCAGGAATGCCGTGTCGATGCCCGTCATCTGGCGGTTCACCTGAGCTATGGCGCGCTCAAACTCGAAGTCCGCCGAGGTGCGCAGTCCGCGGAGGATATGGCTGCAGCCCGCCTGCTTGGCAAAGTCCACTGTCAGGCCTTCATAGGTCGTTACGATAACCTCGGGCCTGTCCGCAAACACGGTCTTGATGAACTCCACGCGCTTCTCGACTGGGAACATGCAACGCTTCTCGGAGTTGACGCCCACGGCCACGACTATCTCGTCGAATATCTCAAGTCCGCGAAGCACGATGCTCTCATGACCCACGGTAAAGGGGTCAAAAGACCCCGGGAATATAGCCCTCTTCAAAATATTGAGCTTTATGTTTTTATGTTTCTAACGGAAGCGAATTTTCATTGCCGCGAAGGCACTCATCTTGAGCAGCAGCAGTCCATGGCGGAATCGCGATATGTTCGTAGTGCCATATTTGCGCTCCTTATATCGGATTGGCAAGTCTACAATGCGCAAGTTAAGCTTATAGGCTCCAAAGAGCAAGTCGAAGTCCCCAAACGGGTCGAACTCCCCAAAGAAGGAGCGGCCGGCCGCCAAGCGCAGGTAGTCTTCGCGGAACATGACCTTGGTGCCGCAAAGAGTGTCCTTGATAGGTGTCTCCAATATCCACGAGAAGAGTGAGCTGAAGAAGTGGTTGCCCATGGTGTTCAGTGTCCGCATAGAGCCCTTTTCCATTGGGTATACAAGGCGCACGCCGTTTACGAACTCGCCCTTGCCCGTGGCTATGGCGCGGTAGAACTTTGGCAGGTCCTCGGGCGGGACGGTCAGGTCGGCGTCGAGTATCATGAGGATGTCGCCCGTGGCAATGGAGTAGCCCTTGCGCACAGCGTCGCCTTTGCCTCGGCCCTCCTGCTGGACCATCTTGATGTCGCGCTTGCCTTTGTACTCTTCGCATACGCGGCCAATCTCGTCCCACGTGTCGTCCGTCGAGTTGCCCTCTACGAAGATTATCTCGGTATGGCTGCCCATGTCCGGCACTCGCTCCACGGCGGCGCGGATATTACCACTCTCGTTGCGGGCGGGGATGACTACGGACACTGAGTAGCGTGTCTTCCACTCGTCCGAGGCGTGTATGTCCTCGGGCATGGGGCGCGCGAAGATATAGTCGTTAAGCGAGAGTGCGCCCATCAGCGGCAAGTGCGAGATGAAGCGGTTGAAGAGGGGGGCTATGAGGGGAATATTGAAGGGCACGAGCATGCAGCTGTTCGTGCGGTACGTCTCAAATCCCGTGAGCGATAGCAGGTTGCGCATGTCGTCTTTCGAGAGCCAATTCTGCTCGGGACTCTTGCGCTTGATGCCAATGAGCTCCGCGAAGCTGATGATGGGCTCCCAAAGGCGGTTGTAGCTCGTGATGATTACGCGCGTATGCCGATGGCAGAGTTTCGCCACTTGGTCGAGCACGAGCTCTATGTCGTCGAGGTAACCCGTGAGGTTGGATAGGATTACTACGTCGAACTTCTCGTCGAGCGTTATGTTCTCGGCCTCCATCACGTGGAATTCCACATTTGGGTGTGCTTCCCGCGCCTGGGCTATGAGCTCGGGGCAGAAGTCTATGCCCACTTTGCGGCGGCCCGGCACCTGGTCTATCGTCTCGCCCGTGGCGCAGCCTATCTCGATGACGGACTGCTCGGGGTTCATATAGAAGCCGATAAACTTGGTTATCTGGTTCCAATAGTAAGACCTGGCGGCGCGGTATTTGCGCCACGTCGGTGCTAATTCGGTGAAGTATTTCTT
Organism: bacterium; assembly: GCA_963643535.1. Taxonomy (GTDB): domain Bacteria; phylum Bacteroidota; class Bacteroidia; order Bacteroidales; family Marinilabiliaceae; genus W3P20-009. The sequence continues at coordinate 17,926 of CAVILU010000006.1, forward strand.
AATTTCGGAGTTCATTGTTGCTGAGTCTCAGGCTGGTAGTTCGGATTGGCATATTCGGCTGTCGCCATCTCGTAGTTGAGGGTCACGAGTTGCGCGGGCTCAGAGTCGTCGCGCCCCGACTGCGCATATAGCTCTACGAACTGTGGGTATTTCTGTACAATCTTATAGAGGTACCGGTGGATGGTGTTGATGACGCCGAGGCCTGCCTGAGCCGGGTCGCGGCGGAGGTTGCCTACTATTACGTGGGTCACGCCGTTTTTACGCAGCTGCTCTACGAGCTCATCTGGGTCCTCGGAAGGAATGGTGTATATGCCGTAGAAGCGTTTGCCGCCAGAGTAGATGCGCGCCATGTCTGGCTTGCGGGCGGCTACGTAGACCGTGTCGCTGTCCATTCGCTTGCCTATCTCTTGGCAGAGTGTCAGGTAGTTATACCAGTCGGGTGTATATCCGTAGAGAGGGTCGGAGGTGAGGTTTTTGCGCAGGGTCTTGAAGTCTGTAGTCTTAGCCTCTTTGGTGAAAAGGAGGAGTGAGCATATGCCTACGACGATGCCCATGACCACGCGCGTCTTATCCCCCGCCATCCGTCGCACAATGTCCGCCAGCGAGTAGAATATCACGATATGCATCATCCCTACAAAGGGCAAGATGAGCCTGTACTGATCCCAAAGCACTTGCAAAGAGAAGAAGGTGGCTCCCAACATGACGGCCGTTAAGATAGCAACCATCATGACGCCCCTCTCCTTCCGCCTGAACGCCACATACGCGCCCCACAAGAACAACGCGTAGAGCAACACAGTAACCGCACGGCTCTTGTCGCGGCTGTTTACGTCGCGGAAGCCCAGCATCTTGACGTAGTGCTTAGAGAGGTAAAGATCTGAGTTCCCGATAAATCGCTTGACGTAGCCCGAGGGTGTCTCAAGTCCCTCTGACGCGTCGTATGGGTCCACCTGCAGCAACGTCTGCAGCTGATGAGTGTCGGCCTTCAGATTTGGCCATGCCGCAGCCTTGACGCCCGTCCAGAGCAGCAGGAACAGTGCCACGCCACCCGTCAGCGCCAATGCCTTACGCCATGCCCGGCGAACAAGCAAAAACACGATGCCCGCAATCCCGAGTCCCATGCCCACGGTGCGCACAAGATATGCCAGTACGACCACCAGAGCCGCCACGGCCGCCCAAAGTGCCATCTTCTTCCAACCATCCTCTTCCGCCACGGTGTCCAACCTCAGCAGGGCATACACAAATCCCCATACTACGACAAGGAAAAGCGGCTCGGAATAAGTAAGGCTGCCAAACTGCACAAACCACAGGTTCAGAGCCATAAGCAGCATTGCCGCCAACAGCAGCGCACGACTTACGACACGCCTAAGCGAGAACCACATAAGTGCCTGGCCCGCAAGGATCAGCACATAGCTCGTGGCCTTGAGCACTATGAGCTTGATGCCGCCCGAGAGCCAAATAAAAAGGGATAGGAATATGGGATATAGTGGCCCCTGGAAGTTGGGGTATTTGCCGCTCTCAAGGAAGTCCGCCGCTTTGCAGATATATGTGCTGTCGTCGCCTCCCTCGTTCATCCTGACGTTGAAGAGGAGCATGGCCATGATGCCCGTGAGGATCATTATGACTATGGCTATGGCGTCGGCGTGCTTGTCGAGAAAGGAGTCGCTGGCGGGTGCCTGCGCTGGTTGCTTAACTGAGTTCTTTGCGCTCATTTCGTGGTGTGAAATGGTGTGTCTTCTTCTTTGCGCTCCCTCTTATTCCATCATGTCTTTGATGGAGGAGTGGTCTTTTTGCGCAAGCTTATCCTGCGTACGAGTGCAGTGGATGCCGCGCTCTCTCATCGCTTTGTTCGCGCCTACGTCCTCCGAGCGGAATGTGCCGTCTTTCCGCAGCAGGATGTTTATTGCGAGCAATGCCACGCTGGCTGCCACTATTAGGAGTATTACGAGGAATGTCTTGGCCATTATTTCTTGGGGAGATGCTTTGTGGTAAAAAGAGTTTTGCGCACCTTGCCCCACCCTGTTGTGTGGAGCAAAGCACGCAAAGATAATGATTTCTTTCGGACGCAGACCGTTAGCGTTGTTTTATTCAGAGGTTGGGCGTCACGCTGCCGCCGTTGTCGAGTGGCACTTTGTGCTCCACCTCCTTAAATCCATATGTGCGTCTTTCGCCGTCGGCTGTCACGAGCGTGAGCGGGCCTTCGGGGGCTACGGATACTATGCGGGCTTGGAATTCGCCACCCTTGTCGGCAAAGGGGTGAAGGTTGCCGTCGGCGCGGTACATCTGTTCCATGTAGTCGCGCATGATGGCCGAGTCCTCCCCATTGTCCACTTGAGCCAGGCGGAGTCGCAGGTTGAGTATCAGTGCGTCTGCTATCCCGTCTATGTCATAATCCTCCGCCGCTCCGCTTATTTGCTTGATGGAGACGGGGTTGGGGGCGGGCGACGTGAAGATTGTTTGGTTTACGTTGAGCCCTATGCCAATGATGGTGTCGGCAATGGTGCGCCCGGCGAGGCGGTTTTCGCAGAGTATGCCGCAGAGCTTCTTGTCCGCCCAATAGATGTCGTTCGGCCATTTTATCTTGACCTCGGCACGCCTGCCGTCTGGCAAAAATTGGCGGACAGTATCGGCCACGGCAATGGATACGCCCATCGAGAGGATAAACTGCCGAGCCACGTCGACACCCTCCGGCCGCGCATAGACAGATATGAGGAGGTTCTTGCCGTCCTCACTCTCCCATCCGTTGCCCACTTGCCCTCGCCCACGTGTCTGAAACTCAGCCCGTATGGCATCAAAGGGCTCGCTTATCTGCCCGGCATCGGCCTGCCGCCTAAGCTCATCGCTGGTCGATACCAACTCTTTGTATTTGATAATCATAAAGTCCCTTTAGTAACAATGCAAAGGAATTCAGAGAACCAATAGTGACCGCAAATTGTGAACAGCAAACTACGTACGGAACACTGCGAACTGTGCACGGAAACTGTGCACTGTGAACTAATCATAAAGTCCCTTTAGTAACAATGCAAAGGAATTCAGAGAACCAATAGTGACCGCAAATTGTGAACAGCAAACTACGTACGGAACACTGCGAACTGTGCACGGAAACTGTGAACTGTGCACTGAGAACTGTTAAAGTGTTCCTTTCGTCGAAGGCAACTGGAAGTTCTCGATGTCGCGTGCCTTGGCCATCTTTATTGAGCGGGCGAGGGCTTTGAAGATTCCCTCTATCTTGTGGTGCTCATTCTGCCCCTCGGCCTTGATGTTGAGGTTCATCATGGCGGCGTCGGACAGGCTCTTGAAGAAGTGCAGGAACATCTCGGTGGGCATCTCGCCAATCTTCTCGCGCTTGAATTCGGCATCGAACACGAGCCAAGGGCGGCCACCGAAGTCTATCGCCACTTGGCAAAGGCAGTCGTCCATAGGCAGACAGAAGCCATATCGCCCAATGCCGCGCTTGTCGCCCAACGCCTTGCGGATTGCCTCGCCCAGCGCAAGAGCCGTGTCCTCTATGGTATGATGCTCATCCACGTTGAGGTCGCCCTTGACCTTCACTGTGAGATCCGAAGACGAGTGTTTGCCTATTTGCTCAAGCATATGGTCGAAGAAGCCGAGCCCGGTCTGGATGTCGCACTTGCCCGTCCCGTCGAGGTCCAGACGTACGTATATGTCCGTCTCCTTGGTCGTGCGGCGTACTTCGCCAATGCGCCTGCCGCCATAGATAATCTCGGCTGCCTCGTCCCACGTGTTCACGTAGATAATCCTGTCGTCGTTCTCTCCAGGGCGGGCGGAGAAACTGTTGGCGGGGTCGGTGCTCGTGATGGCTGGATTGGCGAGTATCACGGCCTTGCAGCCGAGGTTGCGCGCCAGTTGTGCGTCGGTCTCGCGGTCGCCTATGACGTAGCTGTTCGCCAGGTCAACTGTGCCGGCCTTTGCCCCCTCTATATATTCGGTGAGCATACCCGTGCCGGGCTTGCGGTTGGGATGATGGTCCTCAGGGCTGTGGCAGTCAATATATTGCGCATCGAAGGTGACTCCCTGGTCCGCATAAGTCTTCATGACGAAGTTATGCAGCGGGCGGAACAACTCTTCGGGGTAGGACTCCGTGCCCAATCCATCCTGATTAGAGACAAGGGCGAAAGTGAAGTCCGTATGTCGGCGGAGGAAACTAAGGCAACGTATCGCCCCGGGCACAAACTCGATGTCCCCAAGGCTGCGTATCTCCTCTGTGGGCGGCTCCTTGATAAGAGTGCCGTCGCGGTCTATAAATAGTAAACGCATAATTCAGTTCACAGTTCTCAGTGCACAATTCACAGTGCGCAGTTCACAGTGCACAGTTCACAGTGCACAGTGCACTAAGTTATAAAGTCAATGGAAACCCACGGTGGTGGGGGGAGCCGGCAATTGTTATTTGTTAATTGTTAATTGCCAAGTGGGGAAACCGGCAATTGTCAATTGTTATTTGTTAATTGTTAATTGCCAAGCGGGGTAACGGCAATTGTTAATTGTTAATTGTTAATTGCCTAAGAAGTTCTTCATTCTCCTCCGGAGTCCCCACAGTAATTCGGATGCACCCGCCGCAGAGCGTCACCTTATTTCGGTTGCGCGTCACGATGCCCTTCGCGAGCAGTGCGTTGTAGGTCGCCGTGGCGTCGTCTACCTTAACGAGGATGAAGTTGGCATCCGACGGGTAGATATGGCGGACCATTGGCAACTTGCCAAACTCCTTAATAAGCTTGGCGCGCTCGGAAAGTAGGATGTTGACCTCCCTCTCTTTGTGGGCCACGTCGTCCAGTGCCTGGCTCACCTTCTGCTGAGTCAGGATATTGATGTTGTAGGGATACTTTACCTTATTGAAGATAGCAATGATATCCTCCGAGGCGAAAGCCATGCCGCAACGCACACCTGCCAATCCCCACGCCTTGCTGAACGTCTGGAGTACAATAAGTTGCGGATACTTGTCGAGCTCGCTCAGCCAACTGCCCTCACTTGCGAAGTCAATATACGCCTCGTCCACAACCACTATGCCGCCGAAGTTCTCAAGCACTTTGCGCACCTCGTCGCGGTTAAGTATATTGCCCGTGGGATTGTTGGGCGAGCAGAGCCAAACGACCTTGGTCTTCTCGTCCGTCTTGGCGAGCAGTGCGTCGGCCGAGAGCTGGAAGTCTTCCGACAGGAGCGCCGTGCGGTACTCCACATCATTGGTGTCGGCTGCCACGCGATACATGCCGTAGCTCGGCTCTATGGCTACTACATTGTCCACGCCCGGTCGACAGAAAATGCGGTAAATCAAGTCGATAGGCTCGTCCGAGCCATTGCCAAGCATTATCTGCTCAGGGCGCACTCCCTTGAGGGCGGCTATCTTATCCTTAACCTCCGTCTGCAACGGGTCGGGGTAACGGTTATATGGTTCGCCATAGGGATTCTCGTTGGCATCCAGGAAGATGCGGGCGTCGCCCTTGAACTCGCTGCGGGCGCAGGAGTAGGGCTCCAGGCGCATGATGTTGGGGCGCACGAGGCTCGTTAGGTCGAATGGTTTCATCTCTTTGTCTGTGTGTGTTATTGTCTATAGCCCGAGTTTCTTCTCTATGGCCTCGCGGCGGAAGCGCATTGCGGCTTCGTGTGCCGTCAGCTCCTCATTGTGGGCCATTATTTCTACTGTCTGAGCTATGTTCATGACTCCGCGCTCCGTTATCTCCTGGTAGGTCATCTTCTTGCGGAAGCTGTCCAGGTTCACGCCACTATATGCGTGAGCGTAGCCGCTCGTGGGCAATGTGTGGTTGGTGCCACTGGCGTAGTCGCCTGCGCTCTCGGGGGTGTAGTGCCCGAGGAAGATGGAGCCGGCGTTGCGAATCTTGTCTGCGAACTCGCGCGGGCTCTCGGTTTGGATTATCAGGTGCTCGGGGGCGTACTCGTTGGTGAGGTCTACCACGTCGTCTATGTTGCGGACCACTATTATCTTGCTGTGGGCAAGGCTCTTGGCTGTGAGTTCGCGACGACTGAGCTCGTCGAGCTGACGCTCGACTTCGGCGTTTACCTGCTCGGCAAGGTCGGGGCACGAGGTGATGAGTATCGCTTGGCTGTCCGCTCCATGCTCTGCTTGGCTCAGTAGGTCGGCTGCTACGAAACGAGGGTTGGCTGTCTCGTCGGCTATTACCTCCACCTCGCTCGGTCCTGCGGGCATGTCTATTGCCACTTGGCCGAGCGACACCATCTGCTTAGCGCAAGTGACGTACTGGTTGCCGGGGCCGAATATCTTATAAACGCGGGGTACGCTCTCTGTGCCATAAGCCATTGCGCCAATGGCCTGTACGCCGCCAATCTTGAAGAGCTTAGATACGCCAGCTACTTTTGCAGCGTAGGCTACGATGGGATTTACCGTGCCATCCGTGCGAGGCGGTGTGCACATCACAATCTCGGGGCAACCGGCTATCTGTGCAGGCAGGGCGAGCATGAGCACCGTAGAGAAGAGTGGTGCCGTGCCGCCTGGTACATAGAGACCTACGCGGTCAATGGGCACTGCCTTTTGCCAACAGTGTACGCCATCCATGGTCTCGATGCTCGGCAGTGGCTGATCCTGTGCCGAGTGGAATGCGCTGATGTTCTTGGCGGCTGTTAATATGGCATGGCGCAGGTCGGGGCTTACGGCCTTCTCCGCCTCCTCAAACTCCTCTTCGCTGACAAGGAGATCCGTGAGCTCTACGTGGTCAAACTTGGCCTCGTATTCGCGAATGGCGATGTCGCCGCGTGTGCGTACGTCGTCCAATACGCCAGCCACGGTAGCCTGGAGGCTTGAGTTGTCAAAATGCGGGCGGCGAAGGATCTCTTCCCAACGCGCCTTGTCCGGGTTTCTTACTATCTCCATACTTTTCAGTTCACAGTTCACAGTTCGCAGTTGCTGCGGATCTCTGTAGGTCGTTTCTCCCTTATTGTCCAGAAGCAGTGCGGAACTGTGTAACCTGTTGACGATATTCCTACATTATCATCTTCTCGATAGGCATTACGAGGATGCCCTCAGCGCCGAGCTGCTTAAGCTTGCCAATGACTTCCCAGAAGTGCTTCTCCTCAATCACCGATGCCACGGAGCTCCATCCCTCGGTCTCGAGCTTCGTGATGGTCGGAGCCTTGAGGCCTGGCAGGAGGTCGCATACGGCGGGTATCTTGTCGGACTTGACGTTGAGGACGATATACTTCTTGCCCTCGGCGTTCTTATATGAGTCGAAGCGGAAAAGAAGTTCGCTCAGGATGGCTTTCTTGTCGTCCGTAAGTGACTTGTTGCCAATCAATACGGCCTCGCTCTTCATGACTACCTCTACCTCCACGAGGTTGTTGGATACGAGTGTAGAGCCAGAGCTTACGATGTCGAAAATAGAGTCCGCAAGGCCAATGCCCGGGGCAATCTCTACCGAGCCGGTGATGACGTGAACCTCTGCCTTGAGGCCGTTCTTGGCCAGGAATCGCTTGAGGATGCCGGGGTAGGATGTGGCAATCTTCTTGCCGTCGAACCACTTGAGACCTTGTGCCTTAAATTCGGGCTCCTGAGCCTTAGGTATGGCCAGCGAGAGGCGGCACTTGCTGAAGTCCAGGCGGCGGATAATCTCCGCATCCTCCTGTCGCTCCTCATACTCGTTCTCGCCAACGATGCCTACGTCGGCCGTGCCACTCGCCACAGCCTGTGGGATGTCGTCGTCGCGGAGGAAGAGGATCTCGACGGGGAAGTTCTTGGCGGGGATGAGGAGGGTGCGCTTGCTCTGCTCTATCTTGATGCTGCTCTCGGAGAGCATGGTCATGGTCTCCTCGAAGAGGCGGCCCTTGGTCTGTACGGCGATTCGTAACATCTTATCGTTGTGTTTTTTGTATTTCTTGGTTTTGTTTTTGTTCCTGTCTCTTCTTTGCCTACGCCACTACACTGCGTTTTTTTTGGGGGGGGATACCCGCAAAATGCAAAAGGCTCACCCTGCATATCTTGCGGGGCGAGCCTTGCTATTTGTCTGTTCGTCGGCTTGGCGGTTGTCACTTTCCGCCTTTGTTCCACCTACGAGAGCTGCCCCTCCATCATCTGGTGATGATGGTGGTGATGATGCGCTGCTGCGTGATGGTTGCCAAATCGAATCATTGTCTTCGCGTGTAATGAAATGTGGGGTGTGAGCCTTCTTTGTTTTAACTCAACGTTCAAAGTTAAACAGAATATCTGTAACTGCAAAACAAACGGGACTACAATTCACAGATATTTGTGCCGAGACCTATTTATAAAGCTCCCTAGCCACGGAACAAACGGTGTCCACAGCCCCGAGTGTGTAGAAGTGCACGCATGGCACACCGTGAGCCTTGAGGTCCGCCGACTGAGCCAAAAGATGGTCCCTGCCAATGGCCTTGACATCCTCGTCAGATGCCGCATTGATCTTCTCCACAAGCTCGGCGGGTATCTCGGTCGAGAACACGCGCGGCAGGACGCTCAGCTGAGTCTTACGACTGATGGGCTTGAGACCGGGTACGATGGGCACGAAGACGCCCTGTGCGGCAGCCGCGTCGCGGAAACGGTAGAAATGCTCGTTGTTGTAGAAGAGCTGGGTGATGATGTACTCCGCTCCGAGGTCCACCTTGCGCTTGAGCCAATCGAGGTCGCTCTGCATGTTGGGAGCCTCGGCATGCTTCTCGGGGTAACCCGCCACGCCGAAGGTGAACGGTTTCTCGGGCTTGTCGATGGGCTGGCCGTCTACGGATACTCCGCGGTTGAAGTCGTTGACTTGGGCTATGAGGTCCGTGGCATGCTTGTGCGAGAGCTCGCGGGGCACTACGGTCTCCTTGTCGTTGTCGCCGCGGAGCAGGAAGAGGTCGTGTATGCCCAGGAAGTTAAGGTCTATCAGGCTATACTCGGTCTCCTCGGGCGTGAAGCCTTGGCAGATGATATGGGGTACGGTCGGAATGCCGAACTTGTGCTGTATGGCGGCGGCCACGGCTACTGTGCCAGGGCGTTTGCGAACGAAGGTCTTGCGCAGCGTGTCGCCCTCGGCGGGGAGGTAGACTGGCTCGGAGTGGTGGACGGTTATGTTGACGAAGAGGGGGTTGAATTGGCTGAGCTTCTCGATGTCGGCCATGAGTTTGGCGGTGCCTTTGCCCTTGACGGGCGGGAGTACTTCAATCGAGAAACCGGCCTCTTTCCGGCCACGGAGTATTTCGGCTACAGACGGCATTATATCTAATGGGTATGAAATAGTTCTTTTGCGAATAGAAATCTTTACGGCTGCAAAGATAGGCAAAAAGGAGCATAGGGATGGTAGTGCCTTTTTCTGAATACGTACGGTGACCCGCTGAAATCTTAGAATAATATTCTACGCTCAGCCCCGTATTACTCCACTTCTTCTATAATCTCGGCATCCCAACCGCGGACTACTGCTACTACGGCGTGGAGCACCCAGCCTTTTGCCTCGGCCTCCTCTCGCAGTCGTTTGTCGGCCATGTATCCCTTGATTTGGCTCCGAGCTCCCTCGGCTATCTTCTTCACGGCGTTGTCCGTCTCGCTCCTGTGGAGATACTTGAGCTCTATCAGCAGGGCGTGTTTGTAGCGATTGGTGGGGTACAAGAGAATGTCCGAATATCCATGGCCGAGTTCAGCCTCCGTCCGGACTATATAGTTGTTACCGTGGCAGATATGCGCCAGCAGGAAGCCTTTTACGAAGGCCTCGCCCTCGTCGCCATGGTCGCGGACGCTGTCGTTGTCGTGCATGACGGAGAGCACGTACTCAATGAATGGTTTCCACTCGCCATACCTCGCCCAACGAGTCCAGAGCTTGTCCATCTTGTTGATGTTGGGGCTCCAATGCAGAGTCTCGGCGTAGCACAAGGACAGGTAGTCGCTATGTTGCTGGCGCATAGCCTCGTTGGCGACTATAAGCGACACGTCGCCCTCAGGAGTCCGCCCGTAGGTCAGGAGCCCAAGGTAATAGAGCAGGCTTACGAGATTGCGTATGTTGCCAAGCTCAAGCACCTGGAACTGAGTCTTGAGGTCGCAGTCGTAATAGCCATCCTCGAGTATCTGCTGGAGGATCTCCACCCTCTCTTGCTCGTCGCCATGGTTGCCAAGAACCGCTGCCATCTTCTTATAGTCCGAACGACTGTTCTCGTCAATCATCTCTTCGGGGATGGTCTGATTCCCGTCATTATATTTCCTTAGGAAGAAGAGCGTTTGGTCTGAGTTGAAGAGGTGATCCTCTCCCTGCTCCGCACTGAGTTTGCTGAAGCAATAATTGTCGTAGTATGGCTTGATGAAATCAACTGTCTCGTCTGCTGGACGTTTGCAACCGTAAGCGTCGTGGTAATACTTGATCATCTCTCGCACCTCGCTCGTCGTGAAGCCGACCATTGCATTGAATTGCTTTTCTGTGGAGATGTTTGCCGCGATGTTGAATCCGCTCGTTACATCGCTGAGGCAGAGCGGAGAGACTCCCGTAATGTATATGCGCTCGATGACGGACAAATTGCTGGTTGTTGCCTCTTTCAGTACGTTATAGAATAAACGCACGTACCCGTCGGCATGGAGGATTTTGTTGTAGCAGTCCTCGTCGACGGACATCAGCGTATTGGCAAAGTTGTCGTACTCGTCGATAGTCACGTAAATCTTATAATCAGTCTCCTCGACTACCTTTGCGAGTACTTTTAGTGCCTCTGCGCTGTTCGGTGTATCCTCAATAACCAATTTATAGGCGTCGGGTCTGAGCCTGTCTCTGTACCTGTCTAGGAATTTCTTTATTGTGAGTAGCGCTGAATTGTCAAATGACTCTTGAACATTCTCGGGTCTGCAGTCGATGCCAGAGAAGCCGAACGGCAGCATGAGGTACGTGTTATGCAGCGGAGTGGGGTCCTTGCCTATCGAGAGGTCTCCAAAAAGAGTGTCGAACCTGTCGGCGCTATTAATGTCGTAATATGATATGAGTGTATTTACAAACAGGCTTTTGCCAAAACGGCGGGGACGTAGGAAAAGAACGTACTTCGTCTCCTCAAGTTCCCGTATATAGTTGGTCTTGTCGACGTAATAATAGTTGTCGCGACGTAGGCTGTCGAAACTGGATATTCCGTAAGGTATGAGTTTTATCTTGTTTTCCATATCGCAAAAACTGGTGGATTCACAGGTGAATATAGCAAAAAAATGGCAATGGCGTTTAAATGAACGGAGCTAAGTAGACAGGAACGCAAAGCACCGTGCCGTCGTCCCGAAGGTCTTGAGTATGAAGGATGCAGGTGCGGCCGACTCGGTTGGAATATTTCTGGGCGAAGGCGTCGATGGAGTTATGTGTCTTGTAAGCAGACGATTTCACCTCGATGGGCATCAACTTTGCCGAGCGGGAGAGGAGGAAGTCGATCTCGAAATTGTGCTTTGCATCTTTTGGAAAGGTGTAATAGAATAGGCTGTCGCCATGGGCTCGCAAAATCTGGGCTACGACGTTCTCGAACAAGTAACCGAGGTCGACAGGCAACTTGTCAGACAGAAGTTTTTGATAGATAATGTTTTCCGTATAAGACTTATCCCAAAAGGCAAGAGTGACAAAGAGCCCGGTGTCGCACAAGAAAATTTTAAAGCGACGAAAATCGGCCGTCAGAGAGAGGCCGACGTTAGGATCGTTGGCATGGTATGCCATATAGACGGTTTTGCTATCCTCAAGTTGTTGGAGGAGTTCTGCCAATGCCGATTGCGAGAGGCCGTCTATGATGGTTGAAGGCATATAGCGTGACTCGTTGTTGCTCAATTGGCTCGGGATGGCGAGGAAAAGGCGAGAAAGCCGTTGGGAGGGGTCTAATTTTAGCAAATCATCAGCATAGAGTTGCAGAATCTCGCGTTTTACGTTGTCAACTTGCTGCAGATTGTTGGTGTCGATGTATGTCTGGACAGCCTGCGGCATTCCACCTACAAGCATATAAAGCCTCAGGTCATACATGTTCTTGCGGTGCGCTGCTTGGCCGAATGCAATTTTTTTCTCGTAGAAGACTCTGAGAATATCAAACGTATCTGCCTTCCCTACAGCGCAAAGGAACTCCTCGTAGTCGAGCGGGAAAAGTTCCAAACGGTGTTCCTCGCTTGGGATGGTTATGTCTCTCGTGTTCTGCTTAATGCTTATGAGAGAGCCTGTCTCGATATAATCGAAGCGTCCGTCCTGGACAAGGTATTTTATCGCCTGGCGGGCCTTAGGGCAACGTTGGACCTCGTCGAAGACAATTACGGACTGGCGGTTGAAGAGCCGAACGTCATAATAGTTTTGCAAGCGCAGGAATAGGATGTCGAGATTGTCCAGATTCTCAAAGTAAGAGAGCACCTCCGCCGACACGAAGCTGAAATCTATGATGATGTAAGTTCTGTACTCCTTACGAGCGAACTCGCCGACTATAGTTGACTTGCCGACACGCCTTGCTCCCTCGATAAGAAGAGCGGACTTCCCATTACTATCGTTCTTCCAACGAAGCATCTCATCGTATATTCTGCGTCGAAATACAGTCTTCATAATTCATACTTTACATCAGCAGTGCAAATAAACTAAAAATAAAGCATTTAGGCAATAATCCCCGTCTATCCCCAACAGAAAACCACCCGAACCCCCGTCTATCCCCAACGGCAAATGCCCCGAAATCCCGCCTATCCCCAACAAAAAACCATCCGAAAACCCGTCTATCCCCAACAGAAAACCAACCGAACCTCCGCCTATCCCCAACAGAAAACCACCCGAAAACCCATCTATCCCCACCCGAAACTCAAAAGAAACACCCCCCAAAAAAACGCCAACAACCAACTGCCAACTGTGAACTGTTAACTGTTAACTGTTAACTGAAAAGCCCCGCCACGCTAAAACCTTAGCGCAGCGGGGCGAAGCCTTTTATAGGGAATCCCCTACTCTATTGTCTAAAAAAGATTAGGCGAGAGCGAGGCGGATCATGTTGACGGGCTTGAGGCTCTTGGATACAGTAGCGAGGTACTGACCAACAGAGAGCTTGCTCTCGTCGCCGTCGCCAGCGAAGAAGGCCTGCTCTACGAGGGTGCTCTCCTTGAAGAACTTGTTGAGGCGACCCATAGCGATCTTCTCAATCATGTTCTCGGGCTTGCCCTCATTGCGAGCCTGCTCCTTGCCGACCTCGAGCTCGTGGTCGATGGTCTCCTGGGCAACCTGGCTCTTGTCTACAGCGACAGGGCTCATGGTAGCGATCTGCATAGCGATCTTCTTGCCAACCTCTGCGTCGACAGCCTCGTTGAAGCCAACGACAGCAGCGATCTTCTTGTTGTGTACGTACATTGCTACGCACTCAGCGTCGATCTGCTGGTAAGCTGAGAGGTCGATCTTCTCGCCGATGACGCCGGTGAGCTCGTTGACGTTCTCTGCTACGGTGTGGCCGTTGAGCTCGAGAGCCTTGAGAGCCTCGAGGTCGGCGGGCTTTGCCTCGCTAGCGAGGTCGAGGATAGCGTTGGCGAGGGTGAGGAACTTCTCGTTCTCGGCAACGAAGTCGGTCTCTGCGTTGAGGATGATAGCTGCGCCGTGCTTGCCGTCGGCTGAAACCTTAGCGATTGCTACGCCGTCCTTTGCCTCGCGGTCAGCGCGCTTAGCTGCTACGAGCTGGCCCTTCTCGCGAAGGATGTCGCGTGCGCGGTCGAAATCGCCGTTAGCCTCGGTGAGTGCCTTCTTGCAGTCCATCATGCCCGCATTGGTCATGTCGCGGAGCTTCTTGACGTCTTGTGCTGTGATTGCCATAATATTGCAATATGCTTTAAGGGTAAAACTTTCTTATGTCAAAAATAAAAGACGCCCACGCTTGCCGCGTTTTGAGCGTGGCCTGGGCGCGGGCGTCTTGTTTCGGTTATTGACGAGTTGCTTTAGGATGAACTCCTATCGCTCTACTCCTCGGTTGCGGGAGCTGCCTCTGCGGCCTCAGCCTTGTCGGCGCCCTTGCGAGCACCGCCCTTGCGAGCACCCTTAGGAGCAGACTTCTTCTCCTCTGCACCCTCAGCGTCGTCGAGCTTCTCAGCCTTGCGCTCCTCGAGACCCTCGCGGATAGCCTGGGTCATGATGTCGAGGATGAGCTCGATAGACTTAGATGCGTCGTCGTTTGCGGGGATTACGTAATCTACGTCAGAGGGGTCGGAGTTGGTGTCGACCATTGCGAAGACGGGGATGCAAAGACGGTTTGCCTCCTTGATCGCGATGTGCTCCTTGGTTACGTCTACGACGAACATAGCTGCCGGGAGGCGGTTAAGGTCGGCGATGGAACCAAGGTTCTTGTTGAGCTTGTCGCGCTGACGCTCGATCTGGAGCCTCTCCCTCTTAGAAAGACTGTTGAAAACGGGATCGGCGATGAGCTTGTCGAGAGAGCCCATCTTCTTGACGGTCTTGCGGATGGTAGGGAAGTTGGTGAGCATACCACCCGGCCAGCGCTCTACTACGAAAGGCATGCCGACAGCGCCTACCTTCTCGGCGACGATGTCGCGGGCCTGCCTCTTGGTGGCTACGAAGAGCACCTTGCGACCGGACTTTGCAACCTGCTTGAGGGCCTCAGCGGCCTCGTCAACTTTGGCTACAGTTTTATGAAGATCGAGGATGTGGATGCCGTTCTTCTCCATGAAGATGTACGGCTTCATGGCGGGATTCCACTTACGCTTCAGGTGGCCGAAGTGTACACCTGCGTCCAAAAGCTGATCGAAATTAGTTCTTGACATTGGTTTGTCTTGTTTGGGTTGTTTACCTTCTGTTTCGTCAACCAACGGGTAGGCCCTTCTGTTTTTGAGCATCCCGATGGTTTAGATACTAAACACTCACTTTTCGCAAACCCTCCATAGTGAGGAGGGCCGCGGCCAGAGCTGCAAGAGTAACTGTATTAACGCTTGCTGAACTGGAACTTCTTGCGTGCCTTGGGCTGACCAGGCTTCTTGCGCTCTACGACACGAGAATCGCGGGTCATGAAGCCCTGTGCCTTGAGGGCGGGCTTGTCCTCTGCGTTGATCTTGACGAGTGCACGGGCGATAGCGAGACGGAGTGCCTCTGCCTGGCCCTTGATGCCACCACCGTCAAGGTTTGCCTTGATGTCGTAGTTCTCGGTTACGCCGAGGGTTGCGAGGGGCTGCTTAACGATGAACTGGAGGTTCGAATCGGGGAAGTAGTTCTCGAGCTCGCGGCTGTTGATCTTGATCTCGCCCTTACCTGCGGTGAGGTATACGCGAGCAACGGCAGCTTTACGCCTGCCGAGTGCGTTTGTAACTTCTGCCATTAGTAAATCTCGTTAAGGTCAATCTTTTTGGGTTGCTGAGCCTCCTGGTCATGCTCTGCGCCACCATAGACGTAGAGGTTGCGGAGGATCTTGGCGCCGAGGCGGTTCTTAGGGAGCATACCCTTTACAGAGTGCTCGATGAGCTTGCGAGAGTCCTTTGCGAGAATCTCACCTGCGGTCTTGTCATGACGACCACCGGGATAGCCAGAGTAAGAGAAGATGACCTTGCCCTCGAGCTTGTTGCCAGTGAGACGGATTTTGTCTGCGTTGATGATGACGACGTTGTCGCCGCAGTCAACGTTGGGCGTGAAGTTGGGCTTGTTCTTGCCACGGAGCACCTTCGCAACCTTTGAGGCGAGGCGGCCGAGGACTTGATCCGTTGCGTCGATGAGCAGCCACTGCTTGTCGACGGTGGCCGAATTGGCCGACACGGTCTTGTAACTTAAAGTATCCACAGTCTTTGTTGTGTGAAAGGATTAATAGAGATAATTATTTGAATTCGTGGTCGGGCTGGCCGTATGTGTTTGCATCTGAACCTATTACGCTCCTTTTGTCCAACTTCAACAGCGCAGGTCCACACACCGATCCGGGTGTCGTCGCGACATCACCCGTCCACATTTCCGGATAATAATCGACCGCGAATTTAGTGCTTTTGATTGATTTACACGCGCTTTTACACTAAAAAAACGTTGCAATTCTTATCTTGCTTTGCCGACAGCTGCGCTCGTCCGCTCCTGAGGCTGTTTTATTCCCCAAAGAAATTAAATCACCCCATAATTACCGGAAGAGAACCCGCCGCAACTGTTAACTGTTAACTGCTAACTGTTAACTGAAAAGTATTTGCAGAACGGGTGGGCGAAGTAGAATCCGCAGACAGACGAGGCGGGCTCCATCATCAGAGTCTCGTTGAGTATCATTGGTATGCGGCCCGAGACGTTCATCATCTCGAAGAGAGTGGTCTTGTGCGAGTGGTCCGGCGAGATCGGGTAGCCTATGGCGGGGCGGATGCCCTGGTAATGCCCGTGGAGCATCTCGGAGGCGTCGAACTTCTCGTCCGGCGCATAGCCCCACATCTCGGTGCGCACCTTATAATGAAGCCACTCCGAGAGAGCCTCGACAAGGCGGTCCGCCAGGAGCTGGAACATTATGGCTGAGTAGTCGTCGCCCTCGGCGCGCATCTTGTCCGTCCGCTCGCGCAGGCCTACGCCAGACGTGGCGGCAAAGAAACCAAGATGGTCCGCATGGGGCGCGGGGGCCACGTAGTCCGCAAGGCTGAGGCATGCGTCGTCGCGCTCCGATATGGTGTGCTGGCGCATGAAGGTGTAGCGGGCCATCTCAGCCGTGCGAGTCTCGTCGGCGTATACGGCCACAGTGTCGTCTCCTATATTATTGGCGGGCAGCAAACCTACCACGGCATGGGCTGTAGTGAGCTTCTCGTCCACAAGGCGGCGCAGATATACCTCGGCGTCGGCACGCAACTTGGCAGCCTCGGGACTCTTCTCGTCCACCTTCCACGCATAGTAGAACATGCGCCAGTTGATGAGCGGGAAGAGCGGTTCGAGGGGTATGTCCGTGAGCACGTTGATGCCCGGAACTTTTGGCGCGGTGAGGCTTACGGATGCCCAGTCGGTCTTGAGGGCATGCTGGCGAGCCTCGGCGTCTGTCATGCCTGCGGGTTTTGCTCCGGCGTTCTCTTGGCGGAGACGCTCCTGCTCGGCGCGGAGATTGGTGAGGAACCGCTCGTCGTGGGAGAATATGCAGTTGAGGACGTAGGCGTTCTGCGAAGCGTCCTTGACGTAGATTACGGGGCCGCTGTAGTTGGGGGCGATTTTTACAGCCGTGTGCACCGCGGATGTCGTGGCTCCGCCAATCATTACGGGTATCTTGAGCCCCTTGGCTTCGAGTGCTTTGACTACGGCTATCATCTCGTCCAGCGAGGGCGTGATGAGGCCGCTCAGGCCAATGGCGTCGGCTTTCTGCTCAATGGCGGCCTGGACGATCTTCTCCGTCTCGACCATGACGCCGAGGTCTATTATCTCGAAGTTGTTGCATGCCAGGACCACACAGACAATGTTCTTGCCAATGTCATGCACGTCGCCCTTGACGGTGGCCATGATGACGCGCCCCGCGCTCGTGCCCTCCTGTCCCGCGGCGCGCTTCTCCTGCTCGATGATGGGTTGCAGTATCTCGACTGCGCGCTTCATGACGCGGGCCGTCTTGACCACCTGGGGCAGGAACATTTTGCCGGCGCCAAAGAGCTCGCCTACGCGGTTCATGCCGTTCATCAGCGGCTTCTCGATGATGTCCAGGGCTCGCGGGTAGAGCGTGAGGGCTTCGTTGAGGTCCTCTTCGAGGTGGTCCGTGAGGCCTTTCTGGAGTGCGTAGGCCAGGCGTTCGGCCACGGGTTCAGATCGCCAAGCGTCGGTCTCGGCAGGGGCGGCAGTCTTGGCTGCGCCGGTCTTATACTGGTCGGCCACGCTGAGCATGATGTCCGTGGCGTCCGGACGGCGGTTGAGCACGAGGTCCTCAATCTTGTCGCGGAGGTCGGGCTCGATGTCGTCGTAGGCAATCATGGCCTGCGGGTTGACGATGCCCATGTCCATGCCCTTGGCCACGGCGTAGTGGAGGAACACGGAGTGCATGCTCTCGCGGACGTGCGTGTTGCCGCGGAAGGAGAAGGAGAGGTTGCTTATGCCGCCCGATATCTTGGCGTAGGGCAGGTTGGCCTTGATCCACTCTACTGTCTTGATGAAGTCCACGGCGTAGTTGTCGTGCTCGGGCAGTCCGGTGGCTATGGCCAACACGTTGGGGTCGAATATGATGTCGGCGGGCTCGAAGTTGAGCTTCTCCGTCAGGAGCTTGTATGCTCGTGCGCAAATCTCCGTCCTGCGCTCGAAGCACGTGGCCTGGCCCACCTCGTCGAATGCCATGACTACGACTGCCGCGCCATAGCTCTGTATGATGGCGGCCTCGCGCAGGAACTCCTCCTCGCCTTTCTTGAGGGAGATGGAGTTTACTATGGCTTTGCCCTGCAAGCACTTGAGGCCGGCCTCGATGACTTCCCACTTCGAGGAGTCTATCATGACGGGCAGACGGGCCACGTCGGGCTCGGCGGCCATGAGGTTGAGGAAGGTGGTCATCTCGGCTGCGGCGTCGAGCATGGCGTCGTCCATGTTGACGTCTATCACGTCGGCCCCGGCCTGTGCTTCGGCGCGTGCTATGTCCAGCGCCTCGTCATATTTCTTCTCGTTGATGAGGCGGAGGAACTTGCGGCTGCCGGCCACGTTGGTGCGCTCGCCTATCTTATAGAAGGGTTTAATCTGCTTGTCCACCACTTCGCCGTCGATGCCCGAGAGACGCATGAGGTGCTGAGGCTCAGCGGGCTCGTGCTTCTTGTAGTGCTGCTCGAGTCGGCGGACGATGGCGGCGATATGCGCGGGTGTGGTGCCGCAGCAACCGCCTATGACGTTGACCGTGCCGGCGTCCAGGAAGGCCTGCACCTTGTCGGCCATGATCTCGGGTGTCTCGTCATATTGCCCGAACTGGTTGGGCAGTCCGGCGTTGGGGTATGCGGAGACGTAGAATGGGCTCTTGCGGCCTATCTCGGTAAGGTAGGGCATCATCTCCTCGGCGCCAAACGAGCAGTTGAGGCCGAAGGTGAGCAACTCTATGTGCGACACCGAATAAAGGAACGCGTCGATGGTCTGGCCGGAGAGGATGCGTCCGCTCTTGTCCGCCACTGTGGCTGAGACCATGACGGGAAATCCCGAGATGCCACGAGCCTTGAGTTCCGCCTCGATGGCGTAGAGCGCAGCCTTGGCATTGAGGCCGTCGAAAATTGTCTCTACCAGGAATACGTCCACCCCGCCATCCAGGAGTCCGCGTACCTGTGTCGAGTACGCCTCAACGAGCTGGTCGAAGGTTATGGCGCGATATCCCGGGTCGTTGACGTCGGGGCTCATGGAGGCCGTCTTGTTCGTGGGTCCCATGGAGCCGGCCACGAAACGCGGTTTCTCGGGCGTCGAGAGCTCGTCGGCCACTTCTCGGGCGTTGCGCGCTGCGGCAAGGTTGATGTCGTAGACGTGGGCCTCCATCTGGTAGTCCGCCTGGCTTATTGTGGTGGCGTTGAAGGAGTTTGTCTCTATGATGTCGGCTCCCGCCTCAAGGTATTGGCGGTGGATATCCTTTATGACGTCGGGACGTGTGAGGCTCAGCACGTCATTGTCGCCCATGAGCGGACACGGGTGATTGGCGAATCGCTGGCCGCGGAAGTCTTCCTCCGTGAGGCCGTAGCCCTGTATCATGGAGCCCATGGCGCCGTCGAGGACGAGGATGCGCTGGGCAATGAGTTTTTTCAGTTCACAGTTCACAGTTCACAGTTCACAGTTCGCGGCTCCACTTTGCGGTGGCTGCGATTGTTGGCACTTTGTTCTATGGGGAGATTTTTTAGAGCGAGAAGAGGATCGACTTGATGCCAAGCGACTCGGCGGCCTTGGTGTTGATCTCGGAGTCGTCGTAGAAGACGGCGTCGGAGGGACGGACACCCATGGTCTCCAACACGAGTTGCCACGTGCGCGGGTCGGGTTTGCTCATCCCTATCTCCTGCGAGAAAAATACGTGGTCGAAGAGAGAGTCGAAAGATCCAAGGTCGGGGTAGAGGTCGCGGTACTCGTTGCGGCACGTGAGGGCATGGTACTCGTTGCAGTTGCTCAGCAAGACCACGAGGCTGCCCTCTTTGCGGGCCTCACGCACGGCGAGGATGGACTCGCGGCAGAAGCCGAGGAGCATGGCGTTCCACGCCTCAAGGATCTGGTCGTCCGAAGCCTTGGGGATGCGGCACGCCTGGCGCACTCCCTTGAGGAAGTCGGCCGTGGATATCTTGCCGTCGCAGTAGAGGGCGAAGGGGCCGCCGGCGGCGTGACTGTTGGATATGGCTCCGTCGATGTGGGGCATGCCGAGGGCTTCGAGGGCTGCCATGGAGCGTCGGGCGTCGACCTTGTAGAGTACGTTGCCAAGGTCGAATATCTGGAGTTTCTTGCCGTGGACTACGGCTTTCGTCAGGTTGTTCATGCAGAAAGATGTTTCTTATTCCTTTGCCGTGAGGCGGGCGAGGTAGTCGTAGTGGTCGCCTTCGCAGACAATCTCAAAGTCGAGGCCATTGCGCTCGGCGGCGTTCTGAAGAGTCTGCTGGTCCACAAAGACCCACCCGAAGGGCTCAGACTTCTCGCCTTTGAAGATATACGTATATTGGAGCTCGCCATAGTATCCGTCGAGCGGTATGGCGAAACTGCCGTCCTCCTCCTCGTAGAGGTATATGAGGTCCGACGAGTCGAGGAGAATCTGGCCGCCCGGGGCTAGGAGGCTCTTGGCGTGCTGGAGCAGGGCGTCGAGGCCGTCGACATTGCCTGCCAAGCCTGCGCCGTTCATCAGCATGAGGATGGTGTCGTATGGCTTGTCGGTCTCGTAGAGGGCGAAGTCTGTGAGGTGCACGGTCTTGACTCCGCGTTTTTTCATTACTTCGGCTGCTCCCTCGGATATGTCCAGAGCCTCGGCTGCTATGCCTTTCTCCTGGAGCCAAAGGGTGTGGCTGCCGGAGCCCGCGCCTACGTCGAGCGTCCTGCCCGTCGTCATCGTAAGTGCGTGGCGCTCAATGTCGCCCATGTCCTCCCACGAGTGGAAGAACTCGGCGAGGGACCATTCGTCGGTCTCGGCAATGTTGCTCTCTACCGTTATCGTGGCGTCTTTATCGCCGTTGTTGTAGGCCTGGAGGGCCTTTCCGAAAACATCCATATCAGTTATCAGTTAACAGTTAACAGTTAACAGTTTATGCTGGTTCACAGTGCTCGGCGCGCAGTTATTTCAGAGTTCAGTGCGCAGTTCTGAGCTTTGCTAGTCTGTGTGTGGTGCAGATAGCAAATTTAGTTTATTTGGCGGGGAAACTTGTTGGTTGGAAGTGGTAAACGAAAAAATCCCGCCGGTTTGGATGCCGACGGGATTAATGTCATTCCCTGTGTTTCGTGACGAGTGGGCCCACTTGGGCTTGAACCAAGGACCCTCTGATTATGAGTCAGATGCTACTAACCAACTGAGCTATAGGCCCGA
>CAVILU010000007.1:0-1511 GCA_963643535.1 bacterium
CTGTTAACTGTTAACTGTTAACTGTTAACTGCTAACTGTTAACTGTTTAGAAGTTTGGGCGGTTGAAGATGGCGTTTAGGATGACGGCGCGGCGGGCATCTTCTTGGGTTAGTTTGCCTACCTCGTCGGTGGTTGTGGCGGCAGTGGAGATGTTCACCGTGGTGCGCTCTCCCTCTTGCGGCAGAATTGAACTGCGACGGGTGGATGGCGTGGGAGACGCAGGGGGAGCGTTGCGCTGGGCTACGCAGATTCGAGCGGCCTCTTCCTCATCATCTTCGTGGGTATCGTATTCTTGACGGTTGAGTTCGGCTATTTCGCGGGCTCGGGCCTCGGCGGCACGGCGAGCTCGCTCCTCCTCTTGGCGGGCACGTTCCTCCTCGGCACGGCGGGCGGATTCTTCCTCTTGGAGTTTGCGGTACATCTCATTGGCTTCGGCCTCGGCCTCTTCACGCTCGCGAGTGCGGCGGATGAGGTCCTCGTGGTAAGCCTCGGAGTCGAAGTCGTCTACTTCATCGTGGATCTCAGCCTCTTGCATAGCCTTTTTCTCCGCAGCCTCGCGTTCTCTTAGGCGGCGATAGATCTCTTGCATCATTTCCTCGCTGTTCTTGCGGGTGCCGTCGGGATTGCGGGTCACAAGGGCTTCTATTGCCTCTTGCTCCTCGTCATACGGCTCTGCGCCTTCCTCTTGCTCGCGGCGGGCACGCTCTTGGGCAGCGCGGCGGTTGGCCTCCTTGTCCTCCTTGAGTTTCTTGGACTTTTGGTATTCGCTGTAGATGGAGATGACTATGAATATGGCGAAGATTAAAAATTTCATGGGGATGAAGGGATTATTTTTTGAATGTCGATGAGAGGGCGGAGAAAGAAACAGTTCTAATTTTCAGATGCCCGGGCTTGCGCCGCCGGACTGACTTGCCATACGCCTTTAGGGCTTCGCAAGCCAGCTTACCAGGAATTTCGAGAGATAAGTTTGGGAGTACTAGAACAGCTTCTAGAATTTGCGGTCGCACCTTGGTAAAGGTAGTGATTTTTCTTTAGAAAAAGACAATCGCCATACCGCGAAAGTTTCGCAGTATGGCGATTAAGCTTTATGTGGACAAGAAACTATTTCTTGCTCTTTGCGATATTCTCGACAAACTCATCGAAGAACTTCTCGGTGTCAGTTGGGCCTGAGCTTGCCTCGGGGTGGAACTGAGTGGAGAAGATGGGGAGAGTCTTGTGGCGGATGCCCTCATTGGTACCGTCGTTGATGTTGACGAAAGAGGCTTCCCAATCGGGGCCGAGAGTTGCGGTGTCGATAGCGAAACCGTGGTTCTGGCTGGTGATGTAGCACTGGTTCGTGCCGCAACGGATGACGGGGTGGTTGTGGGCGCGGTGGCCGTAGGGGAGCTTATAAGTCTTGCAGCCTGCGGCGATGCCGAGAAGCTGGTTGCCGAGACAGATGCCGAAGATAGGCTTGCCGATCTCGATTGCCTTCTTGATGTTCTTGACGGTAGCCTGACACTGCTGAGGGT
>CAVILU010000007.1:1598-39208 GCA_963643535.1 bacterium
GGGTCGCCGGGGCCGTTGGAGAGCATGAGTCCGTCGTAGTCGATCTGGGTGAAGTCGTAATCCCAGGGTACTCGGATGACGGTAACGTCGCGCTTGAGGAGGCAACGGATGATATTGTACTTAGCACCAGTATCAACCATTACGACTTTGTACTTGCCGTTGCCGTAGGTGGTAACCTCCTTGGGTGAAACTTGGGCTACGAGGTTCTCCTTGTTGGGGTCGGTGAACTCGACGGGGTCATCGATAAACTCGAGTTTGCCGAGCATAGCGCCCTTCTCACGGATTTTCTGGGTGAGAGCACGGGTGTCGATGCCTTCAACAGCAGGCACGTCCTGCTCACGGAGCCATTGGCCGAGGCTCTTCTGAGCGTTCCAGTGGCTATAGTCGTGGGAGTAGTCGGAGACTACGACGCCGGCGACGTGAATCTTGTCGGACTCGAAAAACTTAGGGAGACCCGTCTCGGGGTCGAGATCATCATGAGGCACGCCATAGTTGCCAATGAGTGGATAGGTGAAGACCAGGATCTGGCCAGCGTAGGACGGATCGGTGAGGCTCTCTGGGTAGCCAGACATTGCGGTGTTGAAGACCACCTCGCCAGCACGGGAGTGGTCGCCGCCGAAAGAGACACCCTCGAAGGTGGTGCCGTCTTCGAGCACGAGCCTAATCTTCTTTTTTGAGTCGGACATCTTTGTCTTTTATGAAGTTAAAGATAGGAGGCGTGGCCTGCGGATCGCATAGGCTCACACCGCACGCAAAATTACAAAAAAGAAGTTAGTTTTCGAGCGCAATGTTTAAATCTTTGGTTAAAGAGTGAAAAGATAAAAGCGCCAGCCCGCAGAGAGTGCGGGCTGGCGCTATGAGGTTTATCCCTTTGGAGGGGAAGAGCTGTTACGTTTGGATTAGAGCTCCTGACCGAGGAGGTTGTAGGTCTTGCCGCCACGGACGATCACGAGGTTGTTGTCCTTGATTACGAGGCTGCCCTTGGTGGTCTTTTTGTTAGCATTGACGTTCTTGATGGCAGTCGGGTCGGTAGTATCCTTCTGGATGCCAGTAAGCTGGATCTTAGAGAAGCCACCGTCGCCACTGGTCTGGTTGCTCTCTATCATGACAAGGTTAACCTCCGTGGTGCTGAGAGGGATTTCGATAGTAGAGTTGGCGGCACCAGACGCCGTTATGCTGGAGATTTGATTGCCATTGACAAATACCTTGATGGCACGAGTCTGAGTGCCAGAAGTAATAATAGCCTTCTCTGCCTTGGGAAGAGCGATGTAGAGGTGAATCTTATCTGCGCTTATGCGGCCATTAGAAGCCTCCTCGACAGCCTTGGAGACTACGTAGTAGCCATCTGCCTTGTAACCACCAGGAGCGTAAACATAATCCTCCTCGCCTTCGAAAGCGACCTCTTCAGCCTCAACGAGAGAGGAAGCTACGGCAATCTGCTTGTAATTGATTGCGTACTCAGCAGAGGTTCCGTCAACACCAGCGATGACGAGCTTGCCGTCAGAGACAGAGAGAGAAGAATTATCCTTGTCGGCCACAACGCAGTTGTCGAAATCTACAGTAGGCTGCGCAAGGGAAGCGACATGGGGGAATGTTACCGTCTTATTCTCGGCATCAATAGTAGCATAGGCACCGTTGGAGAGCTTGACGGAAGTAATGTGGAGATCAACAGACTTAACCTTGAAATTCACGGTGTACTCCTTCGTTGCGGATCCATCTTGGGAGGTGACCTTGATTACGACACCGTTCTCGATAGAAGCCTCACCAACCTTGACATCAGCATTTTTGTTGGAGGCGGTTGCTGTTACGGTAGGAGCTACAGTAGTGCCATAGGGGACCTCTACCTCGTAAGAAGTATCTTCCTTATCGAAACCAGCTATGGCCTTACCGTCAACCTTGATACCAGAGAGAGTTGCGTCAGTGGGATCTGCGGGAGCGGGGCGGACAATGCGAATGGCGGTGAGGCCAGTGCTCTTACCCATTTTCCTAGAAATATAAATGCTTCCAGTAACGTCAGAAGTCAAAGTAAGAGAGCCAACTTGATAAGGCTTTTTTTCATTTCCAGGGTCAACGACGCCTAAATCAGCTTTAAGGTCGGTCGAAGAGGACACATTAAATGAGTAGTAGCCACAAATTGAGAGCACGTCACCTGCCTTAAGAGCTTCATTTGGGGTCACAACCACATAGGCAGTATTTTTACCGATTTTCAAGCCTTTACTGTCAGTTGACTTATACTCATCAGCCACGCCTTCAGCATACGAAGCACTTTCAGTTGAAAAAGCTTTATCAACTACGCCACCAGCAGTAATAGTTCCGCCAGTAACAGTGCCAGCCATTGCGCCATCAGCTGTTGGCGCATTACCATCAGTCTGCCAACTGAAGAGCACGGTCTGTGCTTGAGCGGCGGTAGCGACGAGAGTCGCGAGGGAGAGAAAAATAAGTTTAGATATCTTCATGTAGGTTGAATTTTAGATAAGGGATATATTCTGTACAAACGTTTGAACAGCAGCAAAATTAATATTTATTTAGAGAATGGCAAGCGGATTTATTAAAATATTTTAAAAGAAGTAGGATTTTGAGGGATTTCAGTGATGCCCTTATGGATCGTGACCGCAAACGATTGAATTTTTTTTGGGGGACCAAAGCAAATTAGCCCCTACCCAAAGAAGAAATAAGCAAAAGCAATAGCAGCGAGGACGCCAGCGAGGTCGGCAATGAGCCCACAGGCCACAGCATGGCGTGTATCCTTGATGCCGACAGAGCCGAAATAGACAGCAAGGATGAAGAAAGTGGTGTCCGCCGCACCTTGGAACATACAAGAGAGACGGCCGGCAAGGGAATCGGCGCCGCAGGACTGCATGCACTCAATCATAAAGCCACGCGCGCCGCTGCCACTAAGGGGTTTCATAAAAGCCGTGGGGAGGGCATCAACAAAACGGTTGTCTGCACCAAAGAGATTGACAAGTGAGCGAATGCCATCGAGAAGGAAATCGAGAGCTCCCGAGGCACGGAACATACCAACAGCCACAAGCATAGCCACAAGAAAAGGAATGATGCCCACGGCAGTCTTGAAGCCATCCTTAGCACCCTCAATAAAAGCATCGTAGACATTGATGCGCTTGCACAAGGCGAGGATTACGAAACCACATATGACGAGCAGCAAGATTATGCATGAGACCGCGATCGAAATGCGTTGCACAGCCTCGCGGTCGGCTCCGTCGAGTCCCCAAACAAGGAGACCGAGAAGGAGAGTCATGCCGCCAAGATAGCCAAGTACGGCACGATTGAAGAGGTTGATTTTCTGGACAGCGGCAACAGCAATGATGCCTGCTATGGTTGAGACGAAAGTCGAGAGGAGGAGAGGGAGGAAGATGTCGGCGGGATTGGCGGCTCCACATTGCTGGCGGTAGGCCATTATGGAGACGGGGATAATAGTCAGGCCACTGGTATTGAGTACCAGGAACATGATCTGGGCATTCGTAGCACGCTCCTTTTGCGGATTGAGAGTCTGGAGTTCGGACATAGCCTTGAGACCCATAGGGGTGGCGGCATTATCAAGGCCAAGCATATTGGCGGCAATATTCATTGTCATAGCACCATGGGCAGGGTGACCTTTGGGCACCTCGGGGAAGAGACGTGAGAAGAGCGGGGCAACGACACGGCTGAGGGCATTGACCGCACCACCCATCTCGCCTACCCTCATAAGGCCGAGCCAAAGGGTGAGCACACCTGTAAGATAGAGCGAGATTTCAAAGCCCGACTTGGCGGAGGAGAAAGTGGAGTCGACCACGGCAGATAGTGCCGAGGCATCGCCAGTTAAGGCAAAGCGGGCTACGGCTACTATGGCTGCCGCCAAGATGAAGAATATCCAGATATAGTTTAGGGCCATGTTGGATTGTATTGTAAGTGTGGTGGAGGCTGGGGCTGAGGCTTTTTATTACGATTAGGACTACCGTGGAGCCCGGTGCTTGCGCAGCCGTGCCAACTTACCACGCCCCTTTCCAATTGACAATTAACAATTGACAATTACGTCCCCGCTTGCCTTTGGGACATAAGCGCAAGGCATTACTATAAGTTCCAAATAGGCTCTGAGAATGCCTACTCTTTACGGTTTAAGCCTTGCAATCTGTAAAGTTAGTGGTTTCGGGAGAGATCAAGCCGACTAACTGTGATTTATCGGAGTTCGGTACACACAAAAAGCCCGCGGAGAGACACGTCTCCGCGGGCATATTGGTAACCCTTTTTCAAGGATCGTTTTCGCAATTAAAGCGAGCGATTACTGGAGGCGGGCCTTGATAGCCTTAGAAGCCTCTTCGTAACCAGGCTTGTCGAGAAGAGCGAACATGTTCTTCTTGTAAGCCTCGACGCCAGGCTGGTTGAAGGGATTGACACCGAGGACGTAGCCAGAGATGCCGCAAGCCTTCTCGAAGAAATAGATGAGGTTGCCGAGGTTGAACTCGTCGAGTTTGGGAATCTCGACCTTGATGTTGGGCACACCGCCATCGGTATGAGCGAGGAGAGTGCCGAGTTCGGCCATCTTGTTGACCTGGTCCACACGCTTGCCAGCGAGGAAGTTGAGGCCGTCGAGGTTGTCGGCGTCATTCTCGATGACTACCTTCTCGTTGGGCTCAGCCACGGTTACGCCAGTCTCGAAGATGATGCGCTGACCCTGCTGAATCCACTGACCCATAGAGTGGAGATCGGTGGTAAAGTCGCAGCCAGCGGGGAAGATACCCTTGCCGTCCTTACCCTCGCTCTCGCCGTAGAGCTGCTTCCACCACTCGGTGAAGTAATGGAGCTTCGGGCAGAAGTTGATGAGGATCTCGGTGCTCTTGCCGTTGCGGTAGAGGATGTTGCGCGCTGCAGCGTAGACAGCTGCGGGGTTCTGCTCGAAAGCTACGGAGCTATCGGTCTTTTTCTCCATATCGACGGCACCGGCAACGAGCTTCTTGATATCGAAGCCAGCGACAGCGATGGGGAGGAGGCCAACAGGGGTGAGGACAGAGAAGCGGCCACCTACATTGTCGGGGATTACGAAAGTCTTGTAACCCTCCTGGGTAGCGAGGGTGCGGAGAGCGCCCTTGGCCTTATCAGTAACGGCAACGATGCGCTTGCGAGCACCGTCCTTGCCCTCCTGCTTCTCGAGGAGAGCCTTGAGGAGGCGGAAAGAGACGGCGGTCTCGGTGGTAGTGCCGCTCTTGGAGATATTGATGATGCCGAACTTCTTGCCCTTGAGGAGGCCGAGGAGGTCTGCGAGGTAATCCTCACCGAGGTTCTGACCAGCGAAGAGGACAACAGGAGCCTTGCGATCCTTCTGGAGGTAGTCGAAGCTGTTGGAGAGGGCCTCGATGACGGCGCGAGCACCGAGGTAGCTACCGCCGATGCCGGCCACAACCACGAACTCACAAGAGTCGCGGAGAACCTTGGCGCTTGCCTCAATCTCATCGAGGAAAGCCTCGGTGATCTCGGAAGGGAGGTGGAGCCAGCCGATGAAATCGTTACCCTCGCCAGTGCCCTTGTCGAGTTTCTCCTGGGCAGCGGCGACCTCAGCCTGGAGGGGCTTGATGTCTACAGACGCCTTTGAAATGTCAATCTTCATCATTTTGTAAGTTAAAAGGCCTTGGGGAGCTTCGCGAGGGAGCAGCCTTCGGCACTTTTGATTGATATGTTTATATTTCGGTTTCTTGGGGGACAGATTAATGCAGTTGCTCGGTAAGGAGCATGCACTCGATGACGGGCGAGACCTTGCCGTAGATGATGTTGTAGACGCAGTCTGTTATAGGCATAGCGACTTGGTAACGGTCGTTGATAGCCTTGATGCTCTTGGTGGCGTAGTAGCCCTCGGCCACCATAAGCATTTCCATCTGGGCAGCCTTGACCGAATAGCCCTTGCCGAGCATGGTGCCGAAAGTGCGATTGCGGCTGAACTGCGAGTAGCACGTCACGAGGAGGTCGCCGAGATAGGCGGAGCTCTTGATGTCGCGCGGGATGGGGTGGACAGTGTCTACGAACCTCTTAATCTCCTGGATGGCGTTCGAGATAAGGACAGCCTGGAAATTATCGCCGTAGCCGAGACCGTGGAAAATGCCGGAGGCTATGGCCATAATATTCTTGAGGACAGCTGAATACTCGGTGCCGTAGATATCATCGGAGAGGGAAGTCTTGATAAAATGGCAGGAGATGAGGTTGGCGAACTCACGGGCTAGATCTACATCCTGGCAAGCCATGGTGAGATATGAGAGACGCTCGAGAGCAACCTCCTCGGCATGGCAGGGACCACTGATTACGCCGATTCGATCGATGGGGACACCCATGCACTTATTGAGCCAAGTGCCGATAATCATGCCGGTCTCGGGGATGAGGCCCTTGATGGCGGAGATGACGCACTTATCGGCCAGCGAGACATGGAGATCCTTCATGACATTCTGGAGGAAAGCGGAGGGGACGACGAGGAAAATGACGTCGGAATTCTCCACAATCTCGTTAACGTCTGTCGAGAAAGAGATCTTTGAGGTGTCGAACTGGATGCTTGTGAGGTAGCTCGGGTTGCGGCCCGTGAGTCGGAAGGTCTCTACATTCTTTGGATTGCGGACGTGCCAATTGAGGTGCTTGACGTTACAGAGCAACATCTTGGCGATGGCCGTGGCCCAACTGCCGCTGCCTATGAGTCCGACCCTCGGATTGTCGCCGAGAGAGAACCCCTGCTGAATGGCTGAGACGCTCACTATACTCCTTATTTATTGAACGTTAGCGAACCAAGCGGCGACTTCCTCCTGCTTGAGGGGGGCGAGGCCGAGCTTGTTCTTCTTGTTGATGTCGCAAAGCATCTGGTGCACCTTGCCGGGCTTCATGCCAGTCATGTCGGAGACGGTATTGATGCCGGCGGCATAGAGGGGCTCGACCCACTCTGCGGGAACGCCAAGTTTGCCAAAGGCCTCGGCAGAGTCGCGTGCGACCTTCTTCTCGGGCTTCATCTGGGGGAAGAGCATGACCTCGCCGATGGCGTTCTTGCCAGTCATGAGCATAACGAGGCGGTCGATGCCGATGCCGATGCCGGACGTCGGGGGCATACCGTACTGGAGAGCGCGGAGGAAGTCCTGATCGATAATCATAGCCTCGTCGTCGCCCTTGTCGGCAAGACGCATCTGCTCCTTGAAACGCTCCTCCTGGTCGATGGGGTCGTTGAGCTCGCTATATGCGTTGGCAAGCTCCTTGCCGTTGACCATGAGCTCGAAACGCTCGGTGAGGCCGGGCTTGGAACGATGCTTCTTGGTGAGGGGGGACATCTCGACAGGATAGTCGGTAATGAAAGTAGGCTGGATATAAGTACCCTCGCAGAACTCGCCGAAGATCTCGTCGATGAGTTTACCCTTGCCCATGGTGTCGTCGATCTCCATCTTGAGCTCGCGGCAGATATTGCGGATCTCATCCTCGCTCTTGCCGTCGAGGTCGTAACCTGTCTTCTCCTTGATTGCCTCAAGGATGGGGAGGCGACGGAAGGGGGCGCGGAAGCTGATGACGTTGCCATCGATCTCGCTCTCGGGCTTGCCATTTACGGCCACGCAGATCTTCTCGAGGAGCTGCTCGGTGAAGTTCATCATCCAGTTGTAATCCTTGTACTGGACGTAGAGCTCCATGCAAGTGAACTCGGGATTATGGGTGCGGTCCATGCCCTCGTTGCGGAAGTTCTTGCCAATCTCATATACACCCTCAAAGCCGCCGACAATGAGCCTCTTGAGATAGAGCTCGGTGGCGATGCGCATATACATATCGATGTTGAGCGCATTGAAGTGGGTGATGAAGGGGCGAGCCGAGGCACCACCAGCGATAGACTGGAGGACAGGAGTCTCGACCT
Source organism: bacterium (assembly GCA_963643535.1). Lineage (GTDB taxonomy): Bacteria > Bacteroidota > Bacteroidia > Bacteroidales > Marinilabiliaceae > W3P20-009. Next base: position 9,454 of record CAVILU010000007.1, read on the forward strand.
CGGTATAGCCAGCACCGTCGAGGACGGAGCGGAGGGTGCGGAGTACGGTAGCGCGCTGGAGGAAAGTATCCTTGACGCCCTTATTGACGACGAGATCGACGTAACGCTGACGGTAGCGGAGCTCAGGATCCTCGAAAGCGTCATATACGACGCCATCTTTCTCCTTGACGACAGGGAGAGGCTTGAGGCTCTTGGCGAGCACCGTAAGGCTCTTGGCGTGGACCGAGATCTCGCCGGTCTTGGTGCGGAATACGAAGCCCTGGACGCCGACGAAATCGCCGAGGTCGAGGAGTTTCTTGAAGACTACGTTGTAGAGGTCGGCGTTGTCCTCGGGGCAAATCTCGTCGCGCGAGATGTAGACCTGGATGCGGCCTTTGGAGTCCTGGAGCTCAATGAAAGAGGCTTTGCCCATGATGCGCCTGCTCATCATTCGGCCAGCGATGCATACTTGGCGCTCGGGTGCGTCGTCGGCGAACTGCTCGATGATGTCGGTAGAGAAAGCGTTGGTGGGGTACTCAGCCGCTGGATAAGGGTCGATGCCCATATCGCGGAGGCTCTGCAGGTTGTTGCGTCGGTTGATCTCCTGCTCGCTAAGGTCTTGTAATAACATGTCTTCTTGCTTGACGGATTAAGTCGCGGCCGTGCGTGTCGGCAGGCGCAGGGGGCTGCGCATGCGAACTCGGAGGCGGGGACGAACGCCCCGCGAACGCCGCATAGATGGGTGCTAAATTAGTCAGAGAAATCGAGAAAAGCAATTAATAAGGGAGGCGGAGGGAAATAGGGGGTAAAAAGTGCGCCGTCCGCCGGAGCCAAGGAGGCTGTCGACGGACGGCGCTGAACCGAAATTACAAACAGAAATATGAGTGTGAAATCCTCTCTTTGGTCTTTTGTGGTATGAAGAAAATGATGCGGGCGATATGAGTTTGGCAAAAGTCTGTAGTGACGAAAACGTTTGCATTGTTTAACCGTCGCTATGGCTTTTTCTCTTGCCTCACGATGCAAACTTACAAACAATTCCTAAATTGGCAATACGTTTGCAATATTTTTCCCAAAATATCTTCAAGCATTTTTATCGCAAATGTCTCAAACTGCTGATTTATCAAGGGTTTTGCGCAGAATGTTAAAATCAATAATTTTGCGCAAACGATGCCACAAACGAGCAAAAAGGCCAAAAAGCGAACATCAGAGGCCAATCTTGCGTAAAAATGAAGTGACATAAAAATTGCAAAAGCAATCACACACAAGGTTACACTTATTCACAAAACGGCATAAAGCCACCTACCCCACCCCACAAACAAGAAACGACAACAAAAAAGCAAGAGAATGAAACACACGATACGCACATTCCTCATGGCGGCAGCCGCACTCGGAATCTCGGCCACAGCAACAGCCGAGGGCACAGAGATTGGCGGCCTAAACTACAAACTCGATGATGCTACCGGCACAGCCATAGTGACTTGGGGTGGCAAATGTTATTGCTCGGGCGAAGCATACAAGGGTGTAATCAACATTCCCGAAAGCGTAACGCACGAGGGCAGGACATACACAGTCTCCGGCATTGGCGACTACGCGTTCTCTTCCAGCAAAGGGCTCAAGAGCATAAGCATCCCCGAGAGCGTAATCGACATAGACGAGTACGCATTCGCAGGTTGCACGGAGCTCGAGAGCGTGACTTTCGCCGGCAAGCCACAGGTAAAGACCATTGGGGGCAAGGCATTCCTGCAATGCAAAAAATTGCAATCAATAGAGATCCCCGCCAGCGTAGAGAAGATTGGCAACTACGCGTTCCAGATGTGCGAGTCGCTCGGCACGGTGACCTATGCGGAGGGCTCGAAGATTGAGGTAATAGACGACTACGTGTTCTGCCACACGGGCCTCACGGAGTTCAGCGTACCCGCAAGCGTTAGGGCCATCAACCCCGTGGCGTACTGCTCAAATCCCAACATCACGGAGGTCTCGTTGCCTCGCACTGTTGTCAAGATTAGCGAGCAGAATCCATTCAGCTACAACACACAGGTGACCAAGATGAGCGTAGAGGCCGGCAACCCGACATACGACTCGCGCAAAGATTGCAACGCAATAATTGAGACCGCCACCAACACTCTCGTTGCCGGCTGCCGCACGAGCGTAATCCCCGCGTCTGTGACCTCAATTGGCCGCAGCGCATTCAACCACTGCACCGACCTCACGGATGCCGCGCTGCCCGCAACAATCAAGAGCATCAGCAAGTACGCATATCTCGGCTGCACGGGGCTCCATTCCTTCTACTTCCCCTCGACAATGAGCGTCATGGCGGACTCCGTATTTTGGCAGGTCACTACATTGGATTCTATTGTGACCATGGCTCAGCGTCCGTTCTCAATTGACGAGAGCGACTTCGAGGCTCCAATCTACGCCAACGCAACGCTTTACGTACCTGCCGGCACTGCCACTATTTACCGTTCGGCACCTGTTTGGACAAAGTTCCAAAACATTGTAGAGATGAACACGTTCGTGGTGGACGGCATCACATACGTCGTCACGGGCGAAGGCGAGGCTCAAGTAGCCCCGGCAAGTGAAGGTGTTGATTACGAAGGCACTATAGCCATCCCCTCGGAAGTAGTCAGCGGCTCGAAGAAATATAACGTCACGGGAGCCACGGATGACGCTTTCGCAAAGCAGGACAAAGCCGTTAAGGTAGTTTGGCACGCAAAGGGCCTTGGCAAGAGCACCGTGGTAAGCGTCTTCGGACAGAAGGGCGGAATCCATATCGACGGGTCGGACTCCGAGGCACAGGTATATGCGACATCTGGCGTCATGATGACGAGCACGTATAAGAGATTTATCCCTATGGAGCAGGGTATATACTTCGTCAAGATAGACAACCTGACCTTCAAGGTTATTGTTGACTAAGCGAAATAGAATAATTAATTAGGCATAAATGCTAATGCGGCGGGAAAGATATGTTCTTTCTCGCCGCAAAAGCGTTAAATTCGCGTCACGGACCCCGTAAACAACTATTACAAGCGTTATACAAAGGGGGAATCAAAAGAAGTAAAAGTGGAATATCAACTGCTCGATAAGATAGACACGCCTCAAGACCTCAAAGCCCTTGAGGTTGAACAGCTGCCGCAATTATGCGACGAGTTGAGGCATTTCATCATTGAGCAGATGAGCCATGCGCCAGGTCACTTTGCCGCGAGCCTTGGTGTAGTGGAGCTCACAGTGGCCATACATTACGTCTACGACACACCATACGACAAATTGGTGTGGGACGTAGGTCACCAAGCCTATGGGCATAAGATACTTACGGGCCGCAAGTCTATATTCAACACCCTACGCAAGAGTGGCGGCATCAGCGGCTTCCCTAATATTTTCGAGAGTGAGTACGACGCCTTTGGTGTAGGTCACTCGTCCACCTCTATCTCGGCTGCCCTTGGCATGTCCATGGCGGCCCAGCTGAAAGGAGAGAAGGATAGGCACGTCGTGGCTGTCATTGGCGACGGCGCACTGACTGGAGGTGAGGCTTTCGAGGCACTGAATAATATGGCCACGGCCAGTCCGGACATGCTTGTCATCCTGAACGACAACAACATGGCCATAGACAAGGTGACGGGAGGCATGAGCCAGTATTTGCTGGACATCTCGACCTCGAACCTCTACAACCGCCTCCGCAACAAACTGAGCCAGTACCTCGACCGCAAAGACGACTCGGCCACAGGCCACACAAGCCTACTCACCAAACTGACAAACGGCCTTAAGAACCTCGCCAGCCATCAGGCAAACATGTTCGAGGGGCTCAACATACGATATTTCGGTCCCACGGACGGGCACGACGTGGTATACCTCGTAAGCATACTACGCGACCTCAAGCGTATTGGCGGGCCGAAGATGCTGCACGTCATAACCGTCAAGGGCAAAGGATTTAAGGCTGCCGAGGAGAATCCCACAAAATGGCACTCCGTAGGCAAGAACTTCGACCCCGAGACAGGAGAAGAGCTCAGCAAACCGAGCGACGCACCTCATCCACCGCGCTTCCAGGACGTATTTGGCGAGACGATACTTGAGCTTGCGCGCCAAAACGACAAGATATTGGGCATCACGCCCGCCATGCCGTCGGGTTGCTCACTAAACATCATGATGCGCGAGATGCCGTCGCGGTGCTTCGACGTAGGCATTGCCGAGCAGCATGCCGTGACTTTTGCCGCAGGATTGGCAGCCTCGGGCTTCAAGCCTTTCTGCAACATATACAGCACGTTTGCGCAGCGAGCTTTTGACCAGGTGATACATGACGTGGCATTGCAGCGACTCAACGTGGTCTTCTGCTTCGACCGCGGAGGCCTCGTAGGCGCCGATGGAGCAACGCACCATGGCGTATTTGACATTGCGATGTTGCGCCCTGTGCCAAACCTAATACTCATGTCGCCCATGACGGAGCCCGAGCTCCGCAATATGATGTATACGGCGCAGAAGAACGACATTGGGCCGGCCGTAATCCGCTATCCACGTGGCGAAGGCTCTACAATCGAGTGGCGCACACCGATGGAGGAGATTGAGATTGGGCGAGGACGCAAGTTGCGCGAAGGTACTCAGGTGGCCATCCTGTCTTACGGACCTATAGGCGTAGAGGCTGAAACGATATGCAATATGTTGGCCGACGACAATATATCCGCGGCGCATTACGACATGCGATTTGCCAAGCCCCTAGACACTGATATTGTCAATGAAGTGGCTTGCCTCTGTCCGCTAATCGTGACAATGGAGGACGGGGCCATTGAGGGCGGCATTGGCACTGCTATTGAAGAGTATGCTGTCGGGCATGGGTTCCGCGGGCGTGTGCTGCGTGTTGGCGTGCCCGACAGGTTCATTGGGCATGGCAGCGTGAGCGAATTATACGCAGAGTGCGAGATGGACGCATGGAACGTAGTCCAGAAGATTGAGAACATTCTTAAGGAAGAGTAAGTCCTGACAACCGTATTTTCGGAGGGAAGGCCAAGCTACTAATATAAACCTCCCGTGCTGAATTCCATTTTCGGCACGGGAGGTTGATTTTTTTTGTACTTACCAAGTAGAAAAAAGGTAATGTTTTCGCCAACAGAAAAGCTCTTCGCATAGCCGAGCAATGGCGTTTGCGAAGAGCTCTGTATGGAAAGCCTCTCAGAGAGGCGCGTTAGTCATTCCTGCTTGCACCCAAATATTGGAGTACGTAGTATGCGAGGGTTGCGAGTGACGAGAGGGCGGCAACCAGATATGTGTAGGCAGCCCACTTGAGAGCGTCAACCGCGCCATCGCGAGTCTCGCCATAGGTTATGATGCCGCTGGAAGTAAGCCAATTTATGGCACGCTGACTTGCATCAATCTCGACGCCGAGGGTGACGAACGAGAAGAGAGTAATCACAGCGTAGGCAGCGATTATAATCTTGAGTGCCAACATATAAGGCATAAAGTTGGGAGCTATGAATGCCAAGAGGAACGAGCCGATGAAGATAACATTCAGTACGGTGTTCGATACATTGAGGACGGGAACAAGAGCTGTGCGGAGAGCCATAGCCTTATAGCCCTGGGCGTGCTGGAGGGCGTGGCCGGTCTCATGGGCGGCGACGGCAGCAGCGGCGACAGTGCGGGAGGCGTAGACGCCCGAGCTGAGGTTGACGCTGTAATTCGAGGGGTCGTAGTAGTCCGTCAGGTTACCGTTTACCGGGTTGATGGAGACATTGTTGATGCCATTGTCACGTAGCATACGCTGAGCGATCTCCGCACCAGAGTATGGCAGGGGGATCTGGCTATATTTCTTGAATTTGCTTTTGAGGCGACTGCTGACAATCCAACTTGCGAGAGCAAAAACGCCAAATATAATCCATAGTGTCATAGCACAAATGATTTATAAGATTAGACAAACGCTCAACTAAATGATTAACGTCTAAAGATAGGCAAATATTCTGCCAAAGACATCGGAATGTAGACTTAAATGACAAGACGGCAGACCGACGGACCACATTGTCAGACATTAAGCACACGACTGACGACCTTCGCCGGGTCTATCTCGAAGCAACGGTAGTCTCCAAGCCTGCAAGGGACATTGCCGAAAATGGAGCACGGGCGGCAATCGAGGTCGGTACGCTGCACTGCATCCTCCGTGCTCTGACCGTAGCCGAGGAAACCTGCATAAGGGTGAGTGCCCCCCCAAAGTGAGACAACGCGCACTCCATAGAGCGAGCAGAGATGCATATTGGACGAGTCCATAGAAACCATGCAATCGAGATGAGACATGAGAGCCATCTCATCTGAAAGGGACATTACGCCAATCATGCTGTGGCAACGATAACGGAAATCGCTGTTAGCTCGCGTGGCACTATCAATCATGACGCGCGCGCCCTCGGCCTCGACAGCACCACCACCAAAGATGAAAATACGGACGTTGGGAGTCTGCAGGAGTTCCGTAATGACGCTTATCATTCGCTCGGAGGGGTACATCTTGCTCCTGTGCTGAGCAAAAGGAGAGATGCCGACCCACATTTCCTCGGCACGATGCGCAGCAATGGGCATCACCTTTTGAGGGAGGTCTGGCACAGAGCGGACATACTTACCAGCGGGAACGGCAAGCCCAGCCTCACGGAAAACCTTGGCGTAACGTTCGGGCATAGGTGTGAGCTGATGGCGTTCGCTACCTTTCACGAGCTTACGCTTCTCGGCACGCCCCTTATTGATAGAGAAGACCTGAACACCCGACATTCGGAAGAGATTGCGGAGAACCTTGGTGCGGAGAACGTCGTGGAGATCTATCACGGCATCGAACTTGGGTACAGAGATTTCCGAGCCCTCGGAACCAGCAGAGCGGAGAGTTCGGAAGAGTCGCCAAAGGGCGGACACTCCGTCCTTCTCCTTGCGGATGGTGGTCCCAAGGAAGGTAAAATTGGGTAGCTCCTCGAAGAAAGGTTGGAAAGCCTTGGTCGAGAGCATCGAGAAATGGATGTCCGGATTGGCCTTGCAGACGGAGGCGACGATAGGGGCCGTCATAGCCACATCGCCCATAGCCGTAAGGCGCATTATGAGAACAGATTTCATTTTCGATATGTTGATTTTTCGCAAAATTAAGGTTCAAACTTTATTTGGCGCAACTCTATTCTTCCACAGATAGAGCACATTTTCTCTCAATTGGCAAATCATGGAATACGCAGGCTTCGTTCGGCCCGTTATGGATTAATCAGAGAACCAATAGAGGTTCTAGCACCAAATCGCAAAAGTATTGAGCCGCAAAAGGCGACTCCCGATGCTCAGTTGAGAGAGCACGGGGGTCGCTGGTGGTGATGATGTTTTATTTCTTTGTGGCGTAGAGGACAGGGTTGAGCGACGGGTCGTTGTACATCTTCATCTGCTTGTAGACCTTCATGTACTTGTGGCCAGCCTCGATATCCTCAAGGAGCTGCTGGATGGCAGTGGAGAGGTCGGTGTGCTGCTCGTTGAGGACGGCGAGTTTCTTGGAGCAAGCGGCTACGTGTGCCTCGTCGGCATCCTTGCGGTTGGCCTCGATGCTCATATGATAGATCTTGAGTGCAAGGATGGAGAGGCGGTCGATAGCCCAAGCGGGGCTCTCGGTGTTGATGCGAGCGTCGGCAGCAACCTTGACGTTCTTATACTTATCGAGGAAATAGGAGTCGATGTACTCCACCATGTCGGTGCGATCCTGGTTGCTCTTGTCGATGCGGCGCTTGATAGCGAGGGCAGCAACGGGGTCGATTTGCGGGTCGCGGATGATGTCCTCAAGATGCCACTGGACGGTGTCAATCCAGTTCTTGCGATACATGAGGTGCTCGATGGCGTCGGCGGGGTAAGGGTTTACCATAGGTGCGTCGACATTGTCGGTCTTATGATAGTCGGCAATGGCCTGATTGAAGACCTGCCAGTAGAGTTCTGTCTCTTTCATTTTGGAAACGCGTTAGTAAATTCCACATTATCACACGCACCCGTTAAGGTCTTGAGAACAAGAAGCCCTCAGTGTTAAAAACACGGGGTGCGGGACTTTTATGTATATGTAGCACAAATCCCGGCAGGCGCATCTGATGTCGAGGCGCCAGTCGGGTTGTGTTTTTGAGTGCTTATAAAAGCCTTTAAGCTAAATGGCTGACACCTTATTTTGCGCCCAACTTAGCCTTGACGAGGGCATCGGCATCAACACTCTGGTCGGACATATAGAGGATGACCTGAGATGCGGTGTCGAAGATGTAGGTGAAGTTGTTCTCCTTGCCTACGGCCTCGATGGCGGCGTTGATCTTGTCGATAATGGGTGAGAGGAGCTGTTGCTCTTTCTGGGAGAGGCTCTGCTGAGCGAGCTGCTGGAAGCTCTGGATGCGCTCCTGCATATCCTGGAGTTCCTTCTCCTTGGTTGCTCGGATGAGGTCGGGGAGGGAGTCGCGCTTATTGATGTACTCAGTCATCTTGGCCTGTGCCTCGTTGCTCATGATGGCCATCTGATCCTGGAGCTTCTGAGCCTCCTCCTTGAGTTGGTTCTGCGCGGCTACACTTTCGGGGAGCTCGGCGAGGAGCTTCTGTGAGTTGATGTGAGCGAACTTGAGATCCTGTGCCGAAGCAGAGAAGGAAGCGCAAGCGGAAGCTATAGAAAGGGCGGCCACTGCCGTGATCGTCTTGATAGAAATCATGGTTTTAATGAGTTATATGGTTCTGTTGGAAATATGTTTTTTAGTTGATGCCAAGTTGCTTCTTGACGAGTGGAGTGATGTCGATGCTCTTCTGGCCATTATAGACGATGAGGCCAGCGGAGCCGCTGCGCTCGAAGATAAAGGTGAAGCCATTATTTACGCCTACTTGCTGAACGGCGGCCTGGACCTTCTGGAGAACTGGAGTAATGAGCTCCTGCTGCTTCTTCTGGAGATCTTGGGCTGCAGTCTGGCGGAAGATTTGTACGCGCTGGCTGAGCTCGCTGAGTTCCTCCTCCTTGGCACGGGCCTCGGCCTCGGTCATGGAAGAAGCTTTTTGCTGATATTCCTTCACCTGCTTTGTGAAATCCTCTTGGAGGGCGACGAGCTGAGCCTCAATCTTAGACTGCTCATCGTTGAGGGTTTTCTGGATTGTTGCGGCCTCGGGCATCGACTGGAGGAAAGCGCCAGAGTCGAAGTGACCGAACTTGAGTTGCTGCGCCTCAGCAGAGAGGGCTGAGAGAAAGAGGGCTGCCGCAGCGATCAAAAGGTGAAACTTGGGCATAATAGAGTTTTAAGTGGAAATGCGGAATAAAGTTAGAGGACCTCGATATTACTTACCGGAGCCGTAGCCTAGTTTGGCGAGGACAGCGTCGGAGATGTCGAGGGTCTTGTCGGTATACATAAGTCCGTTTGCAGAAGCCTTGTCCCAGACGGCAGAGTAGCTCTTCTCCTTTGCGAGGGCGGAGATGGCATTGAAGATCTGCTCCTGGATGGGCTTCACAAGGACTTCGCGCTGCTTGAAGAGCTCGCCATTCTGGCCGAAATACTGCTGCTGGAGTTTCTTGGCCTCCTGCTCTTTCTGGACGATCTCGTTCTCCTTGGAGACCTTCATATCGTTGGAGAGGAAGACGCTCTCGGTGCGGTAGGTCTCGTAGAGTTGCTCGACCTCCTGGAGTTTGGCCTTGACCTCTGCCTCGTACTTCTTGGAGAGTTCGGAGAGCTGCTCGTTGGCAGTCTCGTAGGCGGGGATGTTCTTGAGGATGTACTCGGTATCTACGAATACAGTTTTCTGCGCCATGGCGCAAACACTAGCCACGAGGGCGAGAGCGAGAGACAGGATAATCTTACGCATGGTGTTTTATGTTTTAAGACTTTACGTTTTTTGTATTTATCACTTACCCACAAGAGTAGCAATAAGCGTGCCAAGAGGAGGAACGCCGCCACCACGGGTAAGAGTGGTAGTCGCCTAACAGACTGACAGAGTGTTAGAAAGACTGGCCCATGACGAAGTGGAACTGGCTGCCACCGGCACCATTGTAGCCCGAGACCTCGTCGAAGCCATAGCCCCAGTCCATACCGAGAAGACCGAAGATGGGGAGGAAGATGCGCACGCCGACACCAGCGGAACGCTTAAGGTCGAACGGGCTGTAGTCCTCGAATTTGCTCCAGCAGTTACCGGCCTCGGCAAAGGCGAGGACGAAGACTGTAGCCTGGGGCTGGAGGGTGATGGGGTAACGGAGCTCCATCGTGTACTTGTTGTAGATGTTACCATCATAAGAGTAGGACGAGGAAGCGCGGGGAGTAAGCGAAGAGTTCTCGTAGCCACGGAGGCCGATAGTCTCCTCACCATATGTGCTATAGCCGCTCATACCGTCGCCACCCATGACGTACTTCTCGAAGGGCGACTTGCGGAAACGGTCGTAGTAGCCGAGGAAGCCCATCTCGAACTTGGCCATGAGGATGAGCTTGCGGTTGGGCGTAAGGGGTTTGAACACTTGACCCTTGAGCGACCACTTGTGGTACTCGATGAACTTGTAGAGTTTCTGCTGGTCGTCCTCGTTTCGCCAATCGTGGTCGGAGAAGGCGGAGTAGGGAGGAGTGAGCTTGACACCAATCGAGAAGAGGGAGCCGCTGCGGGTGAAGATAGGATTGTCGATAGAGTTTCGCGTAAGGCTGATGCCGAGAGCGAGGTTGTGGCTCTGGCCGTTCTGCATGAGGAAGTATTGCCAGTTGCGCAGACGGTAGTGCTGATAAGAGATGTCCATGCTGAGGACGAACCAGTCATCGGGCCAAGTGAGTCGTTTGCCGAAGCCGACAGAGAAGCCGGAGACTCGGCGGAGCTGCGAGAGGCTGTTCTTGGAAGGAACGACATTCTCGGAAGTGGAGTAACCAGAGGAGTAGCCGTTGTAGAAGTTGTTGTAGTAGCTGCTGGAGACACCCGTCTGAGAAGAGTAGAAGCCAGAGATAGAGAAGGAGTTGGGCCTCTTGCCGCCAAGCCAGGGCTCGGTGAAGGAGAAGGAGAGGGACTTGAAGTACTTGCCGTTGGCCTGAGCCTTGAGCGAAAGCTTCTGACCGTCGCCCGTTGGGAGCGGAGAGTAGGCCTCCTTGTTGAATATGTTCTGGATAGAGAAGTTGTTGAAGGAGACGCCGAGCGAGCCTACGAACATACCAGCGCCCCAACCACCGGAGAGCTCAATCTGGTCGTTGCTCTTCTCCTCGAGATTGTAAACAATATCAACCGTGCCATTTTCGTAATTTGGCTGCGGGACAGGATTGATGGTCTCTGGATTGAAGTGACCGAGCTGCGCGAGCTCACGTACGGTACGGATAAGCTCGCTCTTGCTGAAGAGCTGGCCAGGCTTGGTGCGGATCTCACGGCGGACGACGTGCTCCTTGGTCTTGTCGTTGCCATTGATTACGACCTCATTGATAGTAGCCTGGGTACCCTCGACGACACGCATCTCAAGATCGATGGTATCGCCGTCGACACGAGCCTCGACGGGGGTGATGTTCGAGAAGAGGTAACCATTGTCCATATAGAGATTGTGGACAGCGTCATCCTCCTCGAAGAGTCGCTTGTTGAGTTTCTTAGTATCGTAGACATCGCCTCGCTTCATACCGAGGACGCGGGAGAGGTATTCACCAGTGTAGATGCTATTGCCGACCCACTTTATGTCGCCGAGGTAATATTTGTTGCCTTCCTCGATATAGACGTCGATGTCCACCATATCATCCTTATACGGGACGACGGTCTGATTGACGACCTTGGCATCGTGGTAGCCATGCTCATTGTAATAATCAACGAGGGCTACGAGGTCCTTCTCGTAGAGATCCTTGACGAACTTCTTTGTGCGGAAGAGGTTCATGAGGCCCTTTTGGTTGGTCTTCTTCATGGCGCGGTTGAGCTTGCGGTAAGTCATAACCTTGTTGCCATGGAAATTGAGCTTATGGACCTTGACCTTATCTTTCTTGTCTACAGTGATGTCGAGAATGACATGGTTCTCATTGATGCGGTCGACACGCTGATTGACATTAACCTCGACATTGAAGAAGCCTTTGCCGACGAAGTAATCCTTGACGTACTTCTCGGCGCGCTTGATAAGGAATGGAGTGACCTGCGCTTCCTCCATGATGGCCACCTTATCCTGGACATCCTTGATATCGGAACGCTTGAGGCCAATGAAATTTACTTTGCTGAGGCGGGGACGCTCCTTGAGGGCGATCTCTATTGCGACGTGACCGTCCTTGGTGTCCTTATAATACATCTTGACATCCGAGAAGAGGCCATTGTTGAGGTAACGCTTGACGGACTGCGTGATCTCGTCACCCGGGATGGCGACTTCCTGACCTTTGCGGAGACCGGAAAGGTTGACGAGGAGTGTCTGGTCCATATGCTGGACACCGGTGACGATGATGTCATCGATTATATATTTCCTGGCGACGCCGGAATATGAGACCTTATCGACTTTTTGGGGCTCACTGTCGGTGGAGGCAGCCAGGGAATCGGGCTGCGCAACGGACTGCGCCCGGGCGGAAAGGCCGAGCGAGATTATGGAGAGAGCCGCCAGAAGTAGATTCTTTAACATTGGTCGGATGGGATGAGGGAAGTCTTGTGTGGTTAGTCTGTGTGTCTATTGGGCAGGAAGGCGATCGAGATTAATTATTGCTCTCGACTTGTTCGCTTGTCTTGCCAAAACGGCGTTCGCGATGTTGGAAATCGACGATAGCCTTATAGAGGTCCTCGGCGCCGAACTCGGGCCAGAGGGTGTCAGTAAAATAGAATTCGGAGTAAGCCGTTTGCCAGAGGAGGAAATTGCTAATACGGTACTCGCCACTGGTGCGGATAAGGAGCTCGGGATCTGGCATGAAGCTGGAGGGCATATATGTTGCGAAAGTCTTGTCGTCCACCGTATTGGGGTCGAGTTTGCCAGCTGCGGCATCGGCGGCGATGCGTTTGGCAGCCTCGGCAATTTCCCAACGGCCACTGTAGCTGAGAGCGAGCACGAGGGTCAGTCCATCGTTCTGCTCGGTCTTCTGCTCGGCAAACTCAAGTTTCTTGCGGAGAGCCTCGGGGAGACGGCCGTCGCCAATGACACGGATTCGGACATTGTTCTTGATGAGGTCGGCGAGTTCGCTCTCAATGGTGGAGCCGAGGAGCGCCATAAGTCCGGAGACCTCGGCGGCAGGGCGGTTCCAGTTCTCGGTGGAGAAGGCGTAGAGGGTGAGGTACTTGACGCCGATAATCTCGGCAGCCTCGGTGACACGTCGAACGGAGCCCACGCCGAACTTGTGTCCGACGAGACGAATGTTACCCTGTTTCTTGGCCCATCGGCCGTTGCCGTCCATGATGATGGCAATGTGCGCGGGAACTCTTGCGGGGTCAACCTGCTCCTTGTATGTCATACTCTATATGTTGAAACCAGATATAACGAAAAAACTCAGCGGGAACCTGTCGCCGTGGGCCTGCGCAAACTTGTTGCGGAGGACGGTGGCGAGGGGTATCCTACTTACGCCTGTTGGGGTTGTAGCCATCGTTGCAGACGAGGGAACGAGGCCAAAGGCTTATCGAGACGGAGATGCACACATTGGAGAACCAATCGTTGTTGTGGGTAATCTTGTGGACGCCGTTTCGATAGGGGTCTGCGGGGTCGAAAGTGCCGGTAAGGTCCTCGACACACTCGAGCTCGTCTGTGAACGTCTTATGGAAAGTCCATTCAAGTCCGAGGCGCAAGAACTTATTGACCTTGTACTTCACACCCAGACCAAAGGGCAAAGATAATGTAAATTTGCTTTTCTTGGCACCTTCGGAGTAATGAGGGTATGCCGTACAGCCCAAGCCGAGTGCCAAATAGGGCGTAAAGCGCGTCTCCTCCTTACGGAACATATGGTCGAAACTGAGGAAATTGAACTCTCCGAGGATCGACACATCAATGAGGCCGGCACTGAATTCGCAGTTCTCTGGGCGAAGTGCCTCAACCTGGCCCTCGACGAAAGGAGTAGAGTTGGGGACGAGCGAGGCGGAATAGACATCGGGCGAAGACTCGTCATAACGCCCGGCGATGCCATAATACCCCACCTGGGCACGGAAGGCGATGCGATCGCTCTTCATATAACGTCCGAAGAAAGAGACTGTTGGCCTCGTCATCTTGAACTGCTGCGAAGGGTTCATATCGCCGAGATAGTAGCTGCCGCCACCCATGAAACCAAGTTCGAGGCGATCCTGGGCAGCCGCACGGGAGAGCCCCGAGAGCGAGGGAAATAACCAGACGACAGCCGACAGAGCCACCACAACGCAGGCGCAAGCCACGGCACGGAGGCGCAGAGAGAGAAAAGAGAGCAGGCTAATCATCTGTGGCGATATGTTTATGATAAATGCGAAGCAAAGTTGTATAACTCGCACGAAAGGAACAATATAAATCAATACTCGGCAAAAAAAAATCTACGAATGCGCATCGTCGTCGTCCTTGTCTTGCGGATTTCGCGCGTCGGCCCCCCAAAGAAGCTTCTCGCGGAGGGTGCGGAAGAAGGAGTAGCTGGAGAGTTGGATGCGCTTGACGCCGATGGAGGCTTTCACGATATGTAATTGCCCACCGCTGGGCATCAACCGCGTCTGACCATCGAAGGAGGCCATGACATTGGGGCCGCGGCCATCTACGGTAATGTCTATCACCACGTTGTCCGGAAGAACGAGGGGGCGGATGGAGAGGTTATGCGGAGCCACGGGGGTCAAGATGAGGCTGCGCGACGTGGGTGCGACTATTGGGCCACCGACAGAGAGAGAGTAGGCCGTGGAGCCCGTGGAAGTGGCGACGATGAGGCCATCGGCCCAAAATGTCGTAAGGTAATCGCCGTCGACGTAGGTATCGAGATTGAGCATCGAGGAGTTGTCGCACTTGGAGATTGCGAACTCGTTGATGGCGTAGCCTATGGGGACTTCGGTGCCGTCGGCGTACATATTGATGACCGTCACATCCGTGGTGCGGTAGTTGCCGGAGATGAGGTCGGCCACAGCCTGATGGAGCTTTGCGGGCTCCACATCCGAGAGGAAGCCCAGGCGGCCGCAGTTGACACCGAGGACAGGGACCGGCGACCCCATAACCATCTTAGCCGCAGCGAGGAATGTGCCGTCGCCACCAACGCTCAGGAGAGCTTCGGAATTGCGGACGGCATCTATTGTGGCCACACGTTCAACGCCGTCGGCTTCGCGGAAATTGGCGTTTACCATCTGGTCGTAGACGTCGGCCCAGACACCCACGCGTGCGCCAGCTGAGGTCAGGGCGCAGATGAGGTTGCTGAACGTATCGGACGACTTGTAGTCGAAATGTCGGCTGAAGAGTGTGAACAAGACGGGACGGTATTTAATTGAGAGTTAGTTGGTCTCGGGTTTGAGGATGAGGTCGGAGGCGAGGGACTTGAGGTCGAGGCCGCCGAAATTGCCGGAGGTCATGAGGAGGAGGACTTTGCCACTCAAATCCATTTGTCGCAGACGTGCTTCGACATCCGCAGAGTGCGTAAGGACAGTGAGATTGGAATGGTGGAAAGCCGCAGCCACGTCGTCGGCCGAGAAGAGCGCAAGACGCTTATGCTCAATAACCTCGGGGTCGAAATAGACAATGGCCTCGTCGGCACCATCCATAGTGCCAGCATATTGGGGAAGGAAATCGCGGGTGAGACTGCTGAAAGTATGGAGTTCCATGCAGGCTACGACTTTCTTCTCGGGGTAGCGGCTGCGGACGGCATTTATTGTGGCACGAAGTTTCGACGGGGAATGAGCGAAATCGAGGTATGCCACGGCACCTTGCATAGGTCCATCGGCTGCGGCATGGCAGAGTTGCTGGAGTCGGCGGGCCGCACCACCGAAAGTGCTGATGGCCTCGGCAAACTGTGCGTCGGAGACACCGAGTTGGCGGCAAGCGAGGAGGGCCGCCTGCATATTCTGCATATTATGGTCGCCGAAGACACCGACGTGGACATTGTGGCCTGCGATATTGGCAATGAGGCTCTCGTCAGAATCGACGTGCCAAGAGAAGCCCTCGTAGGGGAGAGGCTCGACACCTTGGGGGAAAGCCTCGGCGGCTATGGAGCACAAGTTGGAATCCTTGGCGCAATAGATGAGTTTGCCACCGGGCATTATGGAGTGGGCGAATTTGCGGAACTGGTCCACGTAGCCGTCGAAGGTTGGGAAGACGTTGACGTGGTCCCAGGCTATGCCAGTGATGATGGCGACATCGGGATGGTAGTGGAGGAACTTGCTTGTGCGGTCCAGCGGGGAGGTGAGATACTCATCGCCCTCGAAGACAGCGACTTTTGCCGTATTGGAGAGGCCCACCATGGTATCGAAGCCCTCGACTTGGGCACCCACCATATAGTCGAACTCGATGCCGCAGTGGCGGAGGACGTACATAATCATGGCGGTAGTGGTAGTCTTGCCATGGCTGCCACCGACGACTACTCGTTTCTCATGTCGGGTCTGCTCGTAGAGGTAGTCGGGGAAAGAGTATATCTTGATGCCGAGTTCGCGGGCTCGGACGAGTTCTGGATTGTCCTCGGTTGCGTGCATACCGAGGATTACCGCGTCGAGGTCGGCAGAAATGCGCTCGGGATGCCAGCCTGGAGCGTCGGGCAGAAGGCCGTGGGCCGCGAGTCGGCTCTTGGAAGGCTCGAAGAACTCGTCGTCGGAGCCGGAGACAGCGTAGCCCTTGCTTTGGAGGGCGAGGGCGAGGTTGTGCATCACGGCACCGCCTATGGCAATAAAATGTACACGCATTTCTTTAAGTGGGATTATTGTATTTTCTCAACCACATCCGTGAGCTCAATAGACTCATCGGGCTTAGGGATGGGCTGACCATCAATCTTATAGGAGCGTATGGAATAATAGACTCCGGGGATGGAGCATACGAGAGAGACGGCGTAGAAGAGGAGGCTGAGGGAGATGGCGCAATTGGGCTCGACGCCAAGATATTGGGAGCCAATCATAAAAGCCATCTCACGAGCTCCAACGCCACCAATGGTGACAGGCACTGCCGACGCCACACTACTAATGAGGAAAAGGAACAGGTAGTCGCCAATGAGGCCACCGGCATCGAGACCCTCAAGAATGGCAGCCGCGGTGCACATCTGTAGTCCTTGCACGCCGAGCGAGATGCCGAGGGCAACCATCGCCGCACGGCTGAGATTGCGTTGGAAGAGGCGGAAGAAAATCCAGTAGACCCAGACACCTACGGGGATGAGGGTCAAGATCCACAGCTGCTGAGTCTCGGAGACACCAGCGAGGCCCACGCTGGCGGCAAGGCCAGAACGGAAAGCGGCGTAGGCAAGAGTGTAGACAAGGATTGCGCCGAGGCCACTCAGGCGATCGCCAATGAGCGCAAAGACAGCGGGCTTGACGGGAGTATCGTAACGCTTGTGGAGCCAATAGACCTTGTATCCGTCGCCCCCCACCCCACCTGGCAGGAAGAAGTTATAGAACATGCCAAGCCAATAGAGCCGGAGATTGACCACCCAATCAATCTTGACAGGCACGGCCGCAAGCACGCCTCGCACCCTCTCGGCACTGACAAACTGCGACACCGCGTAGAGCACGAGCGCGACAATGAGCCAGAATGGCGAAACACTGCGCATAGTCTCCCAAGTCCCGCCAAAATCAATTTTGGAGAAGACGAAGGCGAGAGCGCCAAGCGACACGCATATTTTGATTATTGTCTTAATCACTTTTCGGTCAACAGTTAACAGTTAGCAGTTAACAGTTCTGGGTGTTTCTTTGGGGTTGTTTATTTTGAGGAGGAGGTCAGATCCGTGAGGATTTTGTCGATAGTGTCTACACAGACGGGGCATGGAGTGCCGCTGACCATCTTGATGTCGGAGCACGTGAGATGTCCATTGGTAGCGGCTTTGAAACGTGTCTCAATCTCGTCGGCCTTGTCGGGGAGGAGAGTTTTGGCGGCGAAGAGAGCACCACACAGACCACCTGGAGCACGGCCTGCGGCGCAGCCTGCGAAACGGTCGAGAGCCTCTTCGGGCGAGATGCCGAGGAGCGCAGCATACTTGTAAGCTACGGCCTGCGCGCAATTGTGGCGGTAGGGCGGCGTACGGAAAGTGTCTGTGCAGTTCATTTTGTTGTGGTAGTAGGTTGTGGCAGAGCGTCGTTATTGTCGCTCGGTTTGATATCTGGGATACGGAAAAGCTTGTCCATGGCGAGGAAGCGGTCGCGGCTCTCGTCGCCATATTTGGCGCAGGACTTGAGGGCTTTCTCGTAGGGTTTCATCACAGTAAGATGCTTTGTCTTGCTAAAGAATTTGTCCGCATAACAGACGATTTGCTCCTCGACAGAGACGGGGAGGAGGTCGCGGTGCGGCACGGGGAGGTCGTTGGCAAGAATGTAGTCGAGGGAGAGGCCGGAACCGGTATGGCGTTCTGCCACAAGGGCGTGTCGAGGGAGGCCTTCGGCGCGTAGCATCTCGGAGCCTATGGTACCGTGGCAGATGTATGGCTTGTCGCCAAAGCAGCCGAGGTCAGGGGCATTGGTTCCGATGATGCCGATGTCGTGGAGCATGGCGGCCTCGAAGACGAACTGACGGTCGGCATCGAGTTCGGGGTGCGCATCGACAATAGCCACGGCGAGGTCTGCCACGCTGCGGCTGTGCGTCACGAGGATGTTCCAAAGGCGAGTGTAGGGCTCGTAGAATTTAGCAATGACAGATTCTGGGAGCATCTCTATTGGAGAGATAGGGTTTTGCCCGCCACGCCATATTATTTGTGGGATGGCGGGCGAGCAGACCTTTTTGTGTAATGGTTCCTGTGTTTAGTGGTGCCTTGAGCGGAGCTCGCGGGCAACATCCTCGATTCGGTAGCCCTTGTGGGCGAGGAGGACGATGAGGTGGTAGAGGACGTCGGCGGACTCGTAGATGAAGTTCTCGTCGTCGCCTGAGGTTGCGCCGATGACGCATTCAACGGCTTCCTCGCCGAGTTTCTTGGCAATCTTGTTGGTGCCTTTCTTGAAGAGGCTGGTGGTGTAGCTGCCCTCGGGCATCTCCTGATGGCGCTTGTCGATGAAGTCCTGGAGCTCCTTGAGGAACATGACGTCCTCGGCCTCGTTGGTCTCGCCCCAGCAGGTGTCGGTACCGGTGTGGCAAACGGGGCCATCGGGGTGAACCTTGATGAGGAGGGTGTCGTGGTCGCAGTCGTCGGCGATGGAGACGACGTGGAGGAAGTTGCCGCTGGTCTCGCCCTTGGTCCAAAGGGTCTGTCGGCTACGGGAGAAGAAGGTGACGAGGCCTTCGGCCTTGGTCTTCTCATAGGCCTCTTGGTTCATGTAGCCGAGCATGAGAACTTTGCCAGTCTCGGCATCCTGAATGATGGCGGGGATGAGGCCCGCGGAGTCTTTCGTGAAGTCCAACATTGGATTGATATGATTATGTACTTGTGTTTCTTTTTGTACTGGTTTACTTTAGGCGCACCGGGATGCCGTTGTCGGCGAGGTAGCGTTTGAGGTCGGGTATTGCCACCTCGTGGAAGTGGAATATGGAAGCTGCGAGACCGGCATCGGCCTTGCCACGAGTGAAGACGTCGCGGAAATGCTCCATATTGCCAGCTCCGCCGGAGGCTATGACGGGGATGGAGAGGCTTTCGCTGAGCTGGGCCAGGGCTTCGCAGGCGAAACCGTTCTTTGTGCCGTCGTGGTTCATACTGGTGAAGAGGATCTCGCCCGCGCCACGTTCCTGAGCCTCATGCGCCCACTCGAAGAGGCGACGCTCGGTATCTATGCGGCCTCCGTGGACTGTAACAATCCACTCGCCTTTCTCATCCTGACGGGCATCAATGGCCACGGTGACGAATTGGCTGCCGAAGTTGTGGGAGAGGTCGGATATGAGCTGAGGGTTCTTGACGGCGGCGGAGTTGATGGATACCTTGTCAGCGCCGGCGGCAAGAAGACGGTCGGCATCAGCGAGTTCACTTATGCCACCACCGACGGTAAAGGGGATGTTGATATTTCGTGCAATTCGCTCGACGAGGGAGGCGAAAGTCTTTCGTCCCTCATGCGTTGCCGTGATGTCGAGGAACACGAGTTCGTCGGCGCCGAGGCGGGCATATTCCGCACCGAGCTCGACGGGGTCACCGACGTTCTTGATATTGACGAAGTTGACGCCCTTGACGGTTTGACCGTCACGGATGTCGAGGCAGGGTATGATACGTTTGGCGAGCACCTTGGCAAATTGGGGTTTGGCGTTGGTTCTTATTGGGGAGATTGCGGCGCAGCGGTAGGCGAGTTTTGGCGGGCCAAAATCGGGCGGCACTGTGCGACAACCGTAAATCGCGAATTTAACTCTAAAAAGGAAACCTTTGGCTTTTATTGGGAGATTTTATGATTTTTGGGAGAGGGAGTAGAGTCCACAACAAAAAAAGCGGGGCGGAAGGAGAAGTCAAAAAACTCCTTTCGCCCCGCTGGGGTATGTGTCTGTAGGAGACTTAGAGGTCCTCGTAGTTTCCTTGGAAGAGGATGTTGGAGCCCTTGATGGAGCCGCCGTTCATACCTGCGCGGAGGTACTTGGCGCGCTGCTGGGCGGTGCCGTGGGTGAAGCTCTCGGGAACTGTACGCCCCTGGGCTTTCTTCTGGAGGTAGTCGTCGCCGATGACGAGGGCGGTGGAGATGGCATCCTCCATGTCGCCGTCCTCGAGGGAGTTGTAGAGCTCGTTCTCGCCAGCGGCCCATACGCCTGCGAGGTAGTCGGCTTGGAGCTCAAGGCGTACGCTGAGTTGGTTGGCCTTGGCTTCGGAGAGGCCGTTCATCTGATTATGGACCTTTGGAAGCGTCCCGAGGAGATTTTGGACATGGTGGCCGACCTCGTGGGCCACGACGTAGGCGTAGGCGAGTTCGCGGAGGTCCTTACCGTGGCTTGCCTTGACTCCGAGGCTCTCCTTCATAGTGAGGAGGAACGAGAGGTCGATATAGAGGCAATTGTCGCCGGAGCAATAGAAAGGGCCTACGGATGACGTGGCTCCGCCGCATGCGCTCTGGACGCTCTCGGTGAAGAGGACGAGCGTCGGGGGCTCATATGTAAGGCCTTCGGCGGCGAACTTCTTGGTCCAGACGTCCTCTGTAGAGGCGAGGATCTGACGGCAGAAGGTGGCCATCTGCTCCTCCTCGGCCGAGGGCTGATAATCGGTGTCGGTGCCATTGGAGGTGACGGAGCTTGTTATTGAGCCTGCGATGTTGGAGTCGGTAAGCACGCTCAGAGGATTGGCGCCTTGGAGGTAGGCTATTACCATTGCAATGATGATGCCGACGATGCTAACGCCGCCAACAGTTTTTGTCTTCGACGAGCCTCGGCGGTCGTCTACGTTGGAGCTTTCTCTGCGTCCTGTGAGCTTCATTTTTCTGTTTTTAGTTGTTTAGGATTCGTGTCTTATTGCGAATACGCATTTGGTTCGTTTTTACGCGTATCGGGAGGAAAATGTTCCAAGTCGGGATGCAGTTCAGGGTCGATTTTTGACAGTTCAGGGGCGAAATATGTCATTTCGGGGACGATTTTTTGCACTTGGCGTTTTCGGGGACTCAAGCATAACAGCCTAAGCGTACAGGCAGGCTTGACGCGAACAGACTCCGTCAAAGCCGAGGAGTTCACCGTTCGGTTAGCCAAGACGTGCCGAAGGATTGTGGAGGACGTGGACAACGACTTTGCAAACATTACAGATCATTTGGCCTCGCATACAGTAATGCCAAGATTGGCAAATACATTGTCCCCTTCATGCGCAGCTATCGCTATGATGCTTGCCATACGAAACACTATATCAGATATAGCAGCCTAATTGAAGTCACTGACGCCAAAGGCTCTGTCACTGTGAACAAAAGCGGCTACAATGAGTACTGCGACTCAGTATCCGTGGAAGCCCTGCTTCTCTCAGACGACTTAGAGTCTTACCTTGAGAGCGTGAACACCTACTCCGAAAGTTCCGACGACGAGGCATATGAGTATCCTCTGCCAATAACGGAGAACGTCTCCGGCGGATATGGCTACGTCGGCACGTATTCCGTTAGTGCGCAAACAATCATAGCCGACGAGGCCAACTCCACCATTGGCGAGGACGGTTATGACCACGACAGCTCAATAACAATAGACAACTACACCGACTTCGACATATGGAGGCAATGGCGTAACTAAAAAACGGGATCTCCGAGAAAATCAGATTGGGGTACAGGATATTCTAAGGAGACCGCTTGAAACAGAAAACCGGCGCAGAGTCGCGACATCGCACTCTGCGCCGGTTTATTTTTTCAGCATATCGGATGCGCCCTAGAGCATCTCACGGATGCCGTCTGCAGACACGGCCGAGACACTCTTGCGGACAGAGTCCTTGACGCGGTGCCAGTCGACATGGCCGCGCACCATACGCAAGAGCTCAACAAGTTCAAGCGTATCCTCATCAGCCTCCGAATAGTCCTTGGAATAGAGGTCGAAATCGTCCGAGAACTCAACACCGCGCTCAATGAGGAGTGAGAGCCGCCCTCCTTCATCGACAATGAAATCGGGGCAAGCTTTGTCTGCGAAGTCGAGCGACTTCCGAGCACACCACCAAAACTCAGCCAAACTCTCGCCCTTCCATGCGAAGACGGAAATCTCGTCCTTTGCAAGTTTTGCGGCCAACTCATTAACTGTGGTTGCAGTACCGTTTGCGCAAACTCGCACTGTTGCGCCAAGAGCCACGAGAGCCTCGACGAAAGCCACGCCACGGGCGTTGACCTCAATGCAGCATGTAATTCGCTTGTCCTTGAGAGGCATCGCCGCCTCCATCTCTTGACGGAGCGCAAAGATGTCGGCGCAATCGCCTTCGGAGGACTTAATGGCTGCGGCACCAGCCTCGGCAAGGTTGATGTCGGCAACTTTGTATGTATAGTTGGTCTGATCTACGTATTCAAACATATTGCTGAATTGCTTATTTGTGTTCTCCGCGAAGGTATCAAATAAATTATTGCAGTCCGCTAAAACTTTTCCGAAGGGGGAAATAAGTGGTGTGATTTGGCTTCGGATTGAACACCACACAACAAAGCAATCCCGCGGAAACCGGTGAGGGACGGAGCGCAAAATAGATTTGGCTCAGCGTCCGCGGTTTTCGCGGGATTGGTATTTACAGGACCTTGATTTGGTAATGTGAGTTAGGCGGGTTCTTAGTCCATACCGTCGATGGTTATGATGTCGCCATTCTCATCATACTTGAGTTCACACACCTTGAGGCTGCGGAGGAAAGTGCGGCCGCCGCTGGGCACAGAGTCATGGTGGAAGAGCCACCACTTGCCTTGATACTCGACAATGCTGTGGTGAGTGGTCCAGCCGACGACCGGGGTCAGGATAACGCCGCGGTACGTGAAGGGGCCCATTGGGTTGTCGCCCACTGCATAGCAAAGGTAGTGGCTGTCGCCCGTAGAATAAGAGTAGTAATACTTGCCGTTGTACTTGTGCATCCATGAGGCCTCGAAGAACCTGTGGGGGTCGGAAGCCTTCATGGGCGTGCCGTCGGCATTGAGGATCTGGACATCCTGCGGAGCCTGGGCAAACTGCTTCATGTCGTCCGAGAGGATTGTCACCTTGGGGCAGAGGGCAGGCTCGTCGCCCTCGGGCAAGATGGCCGATTCGAGAGCCTTGTTGTTGCGGTAGCGCTGGAGCTGACCACCCCAGAGTCCGCCGAAGTATACGTAATACTTGCCGTTCTCCTCGAAGACGCACTGGTCGATGCTATAGCTGCCGCGGATGGGGTCCGGCTCAGGGATGAAGGGTCCTTCGGGACGGTCGGCAATGGCCACGCCCATACGGAAGATGTCGTTCTGATCCTTGAGAGGGAAGTAGAGGTAATACTTACCATCCTTGCCGCGGGCACAGTCGCAATCCCACAACTGGCGGCCATGCCAAGGGATGTCGGCAGTGTCCAGGATTACACCATGATCCACCACGGGAGCCGTCATCGGGTCGCCCTCGATGGTGAAGACGTGGTAATCCTTCATATTGAAGTGGTCGCCATTGTCGTTCTCCGTCACGCCACTCTCCCAGTCGTGAGAGGGGTAGATGTAGAGTTTGCCGTTCCATACGTGGACCGAGGGGTCCGCCATATAGTCGTCTGGCACGAGGTATCTTTTCTCAGTCTTCATTATTGTTGTTTTTTTTTGTCGTTATACTCAGACAGTAAGTCATTTACAAAAGATTTGGGCTGACCGTCGCCGTCGAAGAAGAGGGGGTAGTCCTTACGTCCAAGGATTGGGAAATCATTCTTCCACGAATCACAGTCACGAACTCCCCAAATATTGACGCGCTTGATGTTGTCGGAATGCCTTACGAACATATCCCAGAACATACGCATACGGTGATTCCATAATACGCTTACACTATCGGGCAGACCAGCGCGATAGATGTCGTTCTCGGGCGTGGCGGGAGGCAACTCGTCGCCCACAGTGACGTTGGCGCTCTGAGTGAAAGTGGGCAGCGCGCCCATATCCCATTCGGTAATCATCACAGGCATATTGATGGACTCAAACTCCTTAAGTGTCTGCTCGGTAGTTGCGGAATCGGGGTAATCGATGCCCATATGTCCTTGGAGACCAACGGCATCGAGACGGAGGCCACGGGAACGGATAGTATCAATAAGAGCCATATATCCTGCACGGCGGCCGGGATTGGTCATACCATAGTCGTTGATATAGAGCTCAGCATCGGGGTCGAGCTTATGAGTAAGTTCGAGAGCCTCGTAAATGAAATTGTAGCCGAAAGCGCGGGAGTATGGGCTATCGCGAAGCTCGCCAGTCTCGACAATAACCTCGTTGCAGACATCCCAACCCTTGACGCGGCCCTTATAACGGCTGACGACGGTGGTTATATGGTCCACCATACGGCGGTGGAGCTCCTCGGGCGAGACCTCATTGCCAAGCGAATCGACAAAATACCAAGGGGCGTTCATAGAGTGCCAAACAAGGCAATGGCCAATGACCTCCATCCCGTTAGCCTCGGCAAAAGCCATAAGGCTGTCGGCGCCGGCAAAGTCGTAACGGTCCTTCTCGGGGTGGATATACTGGCACTTCATCCTGTTCTCCGCCTCAAGCGAATTGAAATGGCGCTTGATAATCTCGACACCTATGGAGTCGCGGCCAGCCATCTGCTCGCCGTTTGCGGCCACACCGAGAGTGAACTTGCCAGCCACTACATCCTTGAGGCCCACGGGGGCGGTTTCCGGCTGCTGCGCACATGAGGCGAGAGCCAAGGCTACTGCGGGTATTAAAAGTTTTCTCATCCTATATTTCTTTGCGTCCGCTCAGCCTCCGAGGTTTACTCTTTCGCTCGGAGGCTATGATTTGTGGACAAACTGACATTTAGCTCGTTATACAGAGACTTGTGAATAATTACATTGTCTGAACCTCGTTGCGATGGCGGGCCTCGACCTCGGCGTTAATCCTGTCGATCACGTCGTCCTCAAGCTCATACTTGGAGATGATAAACATGGCGAGAGCCAGAAGGATGGCGGGGATGACGCATACGAGCCAGAGGATGCCCTGCTCGGCAAAAGCCGACTGGGTGGTTGCATTGTTGGCATCGAAGCCGACATAAGCGAGGACGAGGCCAGGGACAACGCCGCCGAGGGCCATGCCAGCCTTGAAGAAGATGCCGGTGAGAGCGTTGACGATGCCCGAGATACGCTTGCCACTCTTCCACTCGCCGTAGCTGATGACCTCAGGGACGAGAGCCCACATATAGCCAGTGGCAACGATGACACCAGTAGACTTGATGAACTGTGCCACCATGACGAGCCAGATCTGATCTTTGAGGGCATCGATCATAGACACGGCGTAGAGGATAGCCATACCGAGGATGGCAATGCCCAGGAAGATGTAGAACATATTCTTCTTGCCGATAGCCTTCTTGATTGCAGGCACGAGGGGCATAAAGATGAACGACGGAGCAGAGCCGAGACCCATGAAAAGTGCCATATACTCTGGGGCGTGGACATTGTAGACCATGTAATATGAGCCAGCCGAGTTGCCTACGCTCATCATTGCGAAAGCCGTAATGAAGAAGAGGGCAATGATGCGGAGGGGACGATTGTGGACGAACTCCATCCAGAGGTCAGAGACCTTGACGTTCTTAGCCTCGGACTGGTCCATGACGACGCGCTCCTTGCACTGGCTGAAGCAGAAGAAGAGGAGGGCGAGACCAACAATTGCATAAATTGCCATAGTGGCAAACCAAGCATCGGCACTCTCCTTGGTATTGGTCAGGCCGTCGGGCGAGAGCTTAGCCACGAGAAGCGGGATACCCGAGGCTACGGCCAGACCACCGCAGTTGGCCATGAACATACGTACCGACGTGAGGATGGTAATCTCATTGGTGTCGCGAGTGAGCGAGGCATTGAGAGCTCCATAAGGCACATTGATGAGGGTGTAGCACATCGACATGCCAACGTAGGTGACGTAGGCGTAAGCCAATGAGCCAGAGAAGCCGTTCCAGAAGCAGAGGATGGCGAAGCCCGTAAGCGGGATACCGCCAAAGACAAGATAGCTGCGGTACTTGCCAAGCCGCGGATTGGCTCGGTCCACAAAAGTGCCGACAAGCGGATCCCAAGCCACGTCGACGAGGCGGACAATGAGGAACATAAACGCCGCAGCCTCGGGCGCAAGGCCATAGACATTGGTGTAGAAGAAGAGGAGGTACATGCATATCGTCTGGTAGATAAGGTTTTGAGCCAAATCGCCAGAGCCAAAGCCTATGCGCTGTAGCCAGTTTAGTTTATAGAAGCCGTTATCCATTTTTCAGTTCACAGTGCTCAGTTCACAGTTAGAAAGTTACTGAGCCGTTGATAATTCTTTTGATAATCTATTTTATCGAGCGCATAGCCTCGGCGGCGCGTACGCCAACCGTTTTCTTGTCGAGAGGGTGGATGTCGTTCCACTCGCCCAAGTCGTGCGCCTCGGCAAGAGCGGCGTGCGGGTCGGCCTCAGCCACCTCGCGTTGCATCTTCTGGAAGTCGCGGAGCCACTGGCCAACGGGTTTCTCGAAGTCGGCGAGCTCGATGATAACGAACTTCATTTGGGGATTGCCAAAGAGAGTGCGCCAGTTGCTCATCATGCCATTGAGCATCACGGCATATTCGCCCTCACGGCCTACATTACTCTCGCCCTGATACCAGAGAGCACCGGCAAATTTGCAACCCGCGAGTGGGGCTACCATGGCGTTGTAGAGGACGGTCGGGGTGTAGTAGAAGAAAGGAATGCCTGGGCGATTGGGCATGGCGGCGGCATAGAAGTGCTTCCACTCATTGTCCAAGTCGAGTTGGCTGACGTTCTTGCCATTGAGCCACCTGTTGCCGCCAAAGAAGATGCCACGGTACTTGTCCGCCACGAAGGTTGGGCGGCCGTTCTGGCTTGTCAGGCGGACTGCAATGACGTTCTTACCAGCATGGAGAGTGCCCTGCGGGATGTCGTAGATGCGCGGGGGATATTGGTAATAGGTGATGCCTACGCGGACACCGTTGACCCAGACCTCGTCGGCATCGATTATCGCGCCGAGACGGAGTACTGCGGGGAGGGTGGCTTGGCTGGCGGAGACCTCAATAGTCTTGCGGAACCAGTGAGCACCATTGAGACTGCGCACCTTGCTTTGTCCCCACGAGTCGGACGTTGCGTCTACAGTCTCCCACTTCGAGTCGTCGAAATTCTCGGCCTTCCAGTCAAGATTGAGGGCCGCCTCCTTCTGAGCGAGGATCTTGTCCCAACGGTCGCCTGCGGTCTTGCCATAAGCCTCGACAGCATTGCGATACTCGGGATCTGAGTTGATGTCCAACTGACTTACAGGGAGAGTAAATCCATCGGCAAGGAGCTGCTCGCGACTCATCCAAGCCTCGATAGGCGAACCACCGACAGCGGCCTCGACAACACCAATGGCTACCTTCGGGTCACGTGCTTGCATCTCGCGAGCAAAGAAATATGCGCAGGCCGAGAAGTCGTAGGCATTCTCCTTGTTGAGGGTCTTCCAACCAGAGGTTTGCACCTCGGCGGCGGGTCCATCATAGCTTGTGGCGAGACCTACTTTGAGGAGACGGACCTTTGTATTGACCGTGGCATTTATCTCGGCCGAATATTTGTCCATCACGCGGTTAACGGGAAGCTCCATATTGCTCTGACCCGAGCAGAGGTAGACATCGCCCACCATGACATCGTCCAGCGTTACATCGTCGCCAAGACTGACAGAATACGGGCCGCCGGCCTTGAGGGAAGGCAGAGTGGCGGACCACTGGCCATCGGCTCCAGCCGTAACATTGATTTTTCCAGCCTTCTTGCCCTTCTCCGTAAGGGGTGTCGCCTCGGGGAAAGATATCACGAAAGCCTCACCGGGGTCTGCAGAGCCACGCAAAGTGACCTCCTGCCCCCGCTGGAGCACCATTCCACTCGTAATCCACGGAGCGGGACGCACCACGGCACCCGCCGCCACGGCAGACAGGAGACCTGCCGAGAGTAAAAATATCTTGCTATTCATATCTGTTTGGTTGTTTGGGTTCTATTCTCTTACGGTCACGGGTGTAGACGGCGCGCCAAGGTAACTCGGCTTGAGGCCGCCCATGTCTATCATTACCTTCTGCAGCACCATAGCATCATTCTCAGGACGGATGCGAATGGTATGTCGGCCAGCGGATACGCCTTCAAGTTTCTGACCTACAATGATGGCATTCTCTCCGACCCACTTGCGCCAGGTGTTCTCATCGAGCGGACCATTGATGGGCACCCATCCCTCACCCATTCCGGTGTTGAGGCTGATAGTCTGCTGTCCGCCGCCAAAACTGCCGCCACCGCCATAGAGGCCATGCACGTCTATCTCATGCTCGGGGCCGCCATCGATTGAGACAGCCAACTTATGGCCATCGCCAGCGTAGTTAAGAGTCGGGCTTAGAACGACTTGCAGCTTGGGCGAGCCGCTACTTGCGAACTCCACGTCATACTCCACCCACGTCTGAGAATCGACGGAGCGCGCCGTGAGAGCCGAGCCCGTGCGACCGAGATTAGGCACGAGAGTCCATTCGCCACTGCGGCGGCTCGGGTTCTCAGCATCAAAAGAGACGTAGCCATCGCCCTCGACGTAGAGCATCGTGCCGCTCTTGGCCACGGAGTCCTCACGGACGTAAGCCACGGCGGGCATAACCTGAGTCTCTGGCTGCTGCCAATATGTGTAGCCAATGTGGGTCTGATCCATGAGGTGGTTCCACTTGCCGTCGGCTATGTCTTTGTTATAGTGGATGGTAAGCAACGAGTCGCGTTCGTAGAGGGACTTTACGCGGTCCGCCCATATGTTGGCCTCGACATTGCCTTTGGCGGCAAGATCCTTGTTTACGGCCACCGAGTAGTACATGTCGTAGAGGTTGGAGCATGCCATGATTGGGTAGAGGATCAGCTCGTCGTAGGCATCCTCATACTCTTTGGGCATAATGTAGCCGAGTCGGAGGGCACGGTTCTCGAGCTCACGGTAGTCGTCGCGGACGCGCTTCCACTCGTCGTAATTCTCAAGGCTGTAGGTCTGGTCGTCGAGCATCTCCGGAGTGCGTCGGCTGTTGTACTTAGTGTAGAGGGCAATCATGTCGGCAATCTCCTCAGCGTGAGCGGGGCCGAATTGCGTCTTGCAGAAATCAACAGTATGCTGGCGGATGTCGGACGCCTTCATGCGCTCGGGGTTCCATGCCAAATTGAGGAAGAACTGGATGGGGTACTCCATAGGCTTGAGGTCGCCCACATTGAGAATCCAAAGTTCCTTTACACCATGGGCGTAGCAGAGTTCCATCTGATCCCAAATACGCTCCACCTGTGTGACATTGAGCCA
>CAVILU010000008.1:0-31714 GCA_963643535.1 bacterium
GCCGTAGCTTGCGTCGAAGAGGTTGGGAGAGTCGCCATTGAGCCAGTACTCATGCTCCTCCTCATTGTCGGAAGCACCCCAGATTGTAATGCCATGACGCTGAGCCTCTGGCACGTTGGCTGCGTAGGACTCGGCAACCATCTGATAGGTCTTGCTCTGCCAGCTGAGCTGAGTGGAAGAGGGGCTTGTAGTAGCCTTGCTGAAGGCTACGTCGAGCTCGGTCACGCGGACAAGCTTGCCAGTGGCGGCCATAGTCTTGAACATATCGTCGACCTTGGCCTTGAGGGTTGCGAGTGCCTCTTCGCTCTCGGCCACCTGGATGTGCATCTGGGTGCCGATACCGTCCACGATAGAGCCACCGCAGTTCTGGTCGATGTCGTTGACGAAGCTGATGAGCTCGGCCAGTTTGTTGGGGTTGGTCTCGAGGTTGTAGTCGTTGACGAAGAGCTTGAGGTCGGAGAAGCCATTCTCGTCGGCATACTTACGAGCGTAGGTGAATGCCTTGTAGGCGTAGTCCATGCCCATATAGTAGCCCCAGTAGAAGTGCTTGTTGCCAGTGCTAGTGCTCCAGTTGAGTTTGAGACCCTCGGTCTCTGTCTCGGTAGGCTCCTGGTCATAGTAAGTGACATCGTCATCGGTCCAAGAACCGCCGAAGACGCCATTGATGCCACGGCGGCCGCCGCCATCGTTGATAGGCTCGTTGATGACATCCCAAGCTACGAAACGGTTGTCGCCATTGATGTGCTCGAACATTGCCTTGATCCACTGCTCCATAGCGTTGTCGAGGGCTGCTTTCTTCTCCTCGGCGGACTTGGCTATGTAGGTGATAGTGGTGCCCTTGTTGGTCTTGAGGCTCTTGTTCTCAGCATTCTTGACGCCCCACTTGACGTCGTCCACATAGAACTTGGCAGTGTACTTGCCGAAGTTGATGAGGATGCGGTTCATACCCTCCTTTTTGCAAGTGTACTCTTGCTCAACGAGAGTCCAGTCTGTGCCAATCTCAAGATTTGCGTAGCCCTCGCCAGAGTAGTCTGAGCTGTTCTGCACACAGAACTGGAGGCCGGCACCCGCAGTGTTGGTCTTAGCGTAGAACTGTACGACGTAAGTCTCGCCAACAGTGAATGGAGTGTCGAAGGTATACGCACACTGAGCTACGTAATAGTCGTCGCCATCTTTCGGGTTGTCAAGAACCATGCAGTAGTCGCTGTTGCGGCCCTCGCCCTTCTCGCTTACGCCAGTAGAAGAGTCGTTGCCCCATGAGCCCCAATTACCCTTGGTGCCACCCTCGAAGTCGGAGTTGTCACCAGTCATAACATTGGTCATAGGATCGGTGTTCTCAACCTTCTTGCCGAACTGTACGTCATCGACATAATATGTTGCGCCATACTTGCCGAAGTTGATGAGGATTCGGTTCATACCCTCCTTTTGGCAAGTATACTCTTGCTCCACGAGAGTCCAGTCGGTGCCAATCTCAAGATTCGCATAGCCCTCGCCTGAGTAGTCCTTGCTGTTCTGCACACAAAACTGGAGGCCGGCACCCGCAGTGTTGGTCTTAGCGTAGAAGCGGATGACGTAGGTCTCACCTACCTCTAAAGCGTCGTCGAAAGTGTAGGCGCACTGGGCCACGTAGTAGTCATCTCCATCCGTCGGGTTTTCGAGGACTATACAGTAGCCACCGTTACGGCCTTCGCCCTCAGCACTGACCGAGGAAGAGGAGCTATTGCCCCACGAGCCCCAATTGCCCTTGGAACCACCCTCGAAATCCGAGTTGTCGCCAGCGAGTACATTGGCGACTCCGCCATCGCTATCGCTCGTGATCTTCATCTCGGGAGCGATAACGCTCTTGAGGTAGTCCTGCGGCTGCTGGGTGTGCCAGATGAAGTTGTGGCCGTAGATCTTCTTGTCGGCGGGGACTTGTGCGAGGAAGGCATCGACGGTAGTGAAGTCGACGGTGCCATTGCTCTTGACCATCGAGCCCATCTTCATGGCGTTGCCACAAGTAAAGAGCTGATAGTTGTCGTCAGCCAGTTTACGGTAGTCATCTTTGGAGACGTAGAGGTCGGCACCGAGGCCGAGGCCAACGTAGGAGTTTGGCCAATATTGCTGAGCGTAGTTGCGGATGTAGTCGTAGTTGGCCATAATCTCCTCGCTCGTGAGGGGGATATCAGCGATATCGACTTTCTCGTGACCATCGGGGAGGCCCCACTCCATCTTGTCGTCGTCGCAAGCGGCGCAGACAATGGCGAGGGCTGCCATTGGGAGGAATATCTTATTGTGTCGCATAGTTTTTTACTGAATTAAAAGACGTTTGTCAGACAAGTCGCAGATTACTCAGCCTCTTCGTCGTTGAAGTCGGAGACGGTTACGCTTGCATAGGGGACGAGGCGCCAGTTGTCGGTATAGACCATCTGGTTGAACTCGCCCGTGGTGATGGTGATGTCGTCGGAGAACTCGATGTCGCTGTTTACGAGGAACATACCGAAGTTGCGGTAAGAGCCGTTGTTACGGTCGGACACGAGGTCAGCCATGGTAAACTTGCCTTCGTTCTGGTAACGGCCGACCTTAGATACGGGGATCGTAACGGTCTGCCAACCATCGGTCTTGAAGGGGACTATAGCACCAGCCTCGTCCATCCAGGGCACCCAGCAAACTGCGCTCATATAGCCGTTGTCGGTAGCCTCGGTAGCCTTGGTGTTGTTCGAGCCCCAGCCGTAGCCGCCAAGGTTGTTCTGGAATGTGAACTCGAGGTAGCCTGCGCCGCTCCACTCTTCAGGAACGTAGACATCGAACTGGAAGGCGATCTCCTCTACGGGAGTAGTCTCGGGAATCACGTCGTAGAAGCGGCTCCACTCGTCGTACTCATTGTCGTTGCCGGCAGTGAACCAACCGTTGCCATGAGCACCGTTCTTGATGCCGCCCTCGGCAAGGACGTCGGCGGGCACTGCGGGGCAGCACTTGCCATTGAGGCCGAGGGGATCATCGGCGAGCTGGTCAGCGGAATAGGTTGCGCTCCATGCGCCTTGGTCGCCGTTGCCGTCGAAGTCGAGGATGATGCCTCGCTTCTCGTTGAACATGGCGGGAGTGATGGCAGTGCCGTTAGCGCCCTCACTGGTTATGCTGCCGCCTTCGGTTACGCCATCGGGCATCACGAAGGAGTACCATTCACCGTCGGGGTCGGAGACGACGTCAGTAATCTCAATGCCGCCAGGGAGGGTGATCTTGGTGGTCTCCTGGAGGTTGGCTCCGTTCACCTTAACGGTTTCACCTGCATGGGGCAGAGTGCGCGAGATGCTCGAGATAGAAGGAGCTGCAGCGCGGATAGTGAACTGATAGATGGTCTCGGTGCCATCCTTCACGAAACGGATGGTGTTTCGGACAGACTCGTCGGCCTTGTCAACGGGGGTTTTAGAGCTGAGGGTCACCCAGACGTTGTTGTCCGTCATGAGCGCATTGTTGAAATCAGTCTTATAACCGTTGATGTAGATTTTCTTGAGGCCGGTGAAGCCTGTGCCCTCGATGCGGAGGAGTTGGCCGAGACGAGCGAACTCTACTTCGCGGTCGGGCACGGTGGACTTGACGTCCTCGAGATAGACCTTGCTGATGGTCATGGCCGTGGTCTGGTCGTCGTTGTCGTCCTCACAGGCTGTGAAGCCGAGGGCGGCGATGGCGAGGAGAGCCATGGGGAAATATTTCAGTATTGACATAACTCAGTCTTCAAAAATTAGTTGAACAATTGGTCTACAGAGACTTCACGCTCGCCGAAGGTGAAGGGCACGGTGGAGTACTGGCGACGGTGGCTCACGTCGGACGAGGTGGGCTTGAGCTCGGGGTTCTTGGTCTGGTCGGTGTCGTCCATAGGCAAGGTCATATTGATGGCGGTTGCGATAGAGACGCTGGGGCCAGGATAAGTCCAGCTGTCGCTGAGCTCGTAGGTGTTGGTGCTCGACTCGAAGTAAGAAGCATTGCGATGCTGGCTGTTGCAGTAGTTGATGACTTCCTGCTCCTCATAGTAAGAGCGGCGGACGAGGTCGTACCAGTAGAGGCCCTCGAAAGCGAACTCTACGCGGCGCTCGTGGCGGATGTCCTCATAGGTGACATAGCTCTTGGTGGCCATCTTGGCGCGCTCGCGGACAAGGTTGAAGTACTCTACGTCGGAGGTCTTCTCGTCGTTGCCAAGGGCGGCCTCGGTGTAGTTGAGGTAGACCTCAGCGAGACGCATCATGTAGGTATTGACTCCGGCGTTGTTAGGCTCGCTGAAACCGTTGACTTTCTTGGTGCCGATGACGTACTTCTTGATGTTGGCACCCTGGTTGCCGGCGTTCTCGGTCTTGCCGTAGATGTAGGGGTCGGAAGCATCGGTAGAGAACTCAGGGTACTCCTCGCCATAAGAGGCTACGCAGTTGTGACGACGGATGGCATCGTCTACGGTCACGCCGAGGTTCTTATCCTCATACTCCTTGAATTCCTCCCAGAGGTCGTAGGAGCAGTAGGTGGCGCCACCCCATGCGTTCTGGTCGGCTACGAGAGCGGACCAAGCGAGGAAGCGGGTCATAGACTGCGCGTTGCCGTTGACGGCGGTGCCGGGAGTCCACTGGAGCTGGAAGAGGCTCTCGCTGTTGTTGTCGAAGCCCGTGGCCGAGAAGAGGTCGGCGTAGGACGACACGAGGCTGTACTTGCTGTCGTTGATGACCTTGAGGGCAGCCTTCTTGGCGAGGTCGAGGTAGTAGGTATTGCGGGTGCCACGGTTGAAGTCGCTCTCGCTAACAGCGTTGCTCTGGTTGTAAGCCTCATTGCCAGCTACGAGGCCAGCCATAGAGAGGTAGAAGCGGCTGAGCATGCCATAGGCCGAATACTTGTCTACGCGGCCTGCGGTGGCTGCGCTCTCGGGGAGATTTGCAGCGGCATACTCCATATCGCGGATGGCGAACTCCATAACGTCCGTGAGGGGCTGGGGCTTGACGACGTAGTTGTTGACAAGCGCATCGGTGCTCTCATAGACAATGCCCACACCCCAGAGGGAGCCGATGTACCAGTAGGCGAGACCTCGCATGAAACGCGCCTCGGCGATGCACTGCGTCTTGGCGGTCTCGGAGACTCCGGAGCCGGAGTTGTCGCGGATATTGGTGATGGTGTTGTCGGCCTGCGCAACCACAGAGTAGAAGGAGCTCCAAGCGTCGTTAAGGCCGGCGGAGAGGCTCGTCTCGGTAAAGTTGGTGTAGGGGTAGATGTAGTTGGAGTACTGCGCCGTGATGTTGTTGGCGCGTCCGTCGCCCATGCCGTAGTAGAACTTATCGTTGAAGTTGTACCACACGAAGTTGTAGAGCGGGAGGACAGCCGAGTTCACGGCTTCGTCGGAGTCGAAGTATGTCTTCTGGTTGAGCTGGTAGGTGTTCTCCTGCTCCAGGAAGTCATCCGTGCAACCCGTTTGGGCGATGGCAGCGGCGGAGATGAGCGCCGCACCTATATATTTTCTGATGCTCATGATTTCTTAGAAAGAGAAGTTAAGTCCCACAGTATAGATCTTAGGCGAGGGGTAACGGCCGTAGTCGATACCATTCTTGAGAGCGTCGCCATAGAGCGAGCCGACCTCGGGGTCGTAGCCTTTGTACTTGGTCCAGGTGTAGACATTCTGGAGGTTGACGTAGACCTTGACGTTGGAGAAGAAGTTGGTCTTCGTGAGGAGTCGCTGCGGCAGGCTGTAGGAGAACGAAATGTTCTGGAGGCGGATGTAAGAGCCATCCTCGACGAACTTGTCGCTCATACGATAGTTGGCGTTGGAGGCCGACGAGGTAGAGATGCGAGGCTGGTCGGTGCCCGTGTTGGTCACGTAGTAGTTACGCCAGTTGGTAGCGCCTGCGCCGTCGGGATTGATTTGCGAGATCTGCGCATAGTTGCCAGCCTCCTTTGCTACGTTGCCAGTCGAGCCGGTCTGCTCGATGAAACGGCGGTTGTAGTTGACAACGTCGTTGCCATAGGAGCCGCTGAACTGCACGCTGAGGTCGAAGCCCTTGTAGGAGAAGCTGTTGCCGAAGCCCCAAGTAAATTTAGGCTCGGGGTTGCCGATGAAGGTCTGGTCGTTGTTGTCGATCACGCCATCGTTGTTGAGGTCGGCGAAGATGTAGTCACCAATCTTGATGCCGCCACCGTCGTTGTTGTCCTGCTGACCGTCGGTCTTGTTGATAGAAGTACCCTCGGGGAGAGCAACGGGCTTGACCTCGCCAGTCTCAGAGTCACGATAGTAGAAGTCCGCAGCGCTCTCGAAACGGCCAATGACCTTATAACCCCAGAACTGGCCGATAGCCTTGCCGACGACGGTGTTGGTCACGGTAGTCACGTCAGAGCCGACCTGGAAGGTCTTGGGGAGAGTACCGGTCTCGGTATCGAGGCTCTTGATCTTGTTACGGTTGAGCGAGAAAACGACATTGGAACGCCACATAAAGCTGCGCTTGTCGATATTAACAGTATTGATGGTAATCTCAACGCCCTTATTCTCGAGGGAGCCGATGTTAGTCCAAGGATTGGAAGCTGCGCCAGGGCCAGACGAACCGAGGAAGGCGGGCATATCGACTTGCATGAGGAGGTCGTCGGTCTTCTTATAATAGAAGTCTGCGATGAGCTCGAAGCGGTTGTCGAGGAAGTTGAGGTCGAGACCTACGTTGGTGGAGTATGTCGTCTCCCACTTGAGGTCTGGGTTTGCGATGTTTCCATTGAGGACACCGACGCCAGCCCAAGTAGACTTGTTGCTCAGCATAGCCATATAAGACCAGTCGGAGATGTTCTGGTTACCAGTAGCACCCCAACCGAGTCGGAGCTTAGCATTGTTGACAACCTCACGGGCGTTGTCGAAGAAGCCCTCGTTGCTAATCTTCCAAGCGAGAGCCGCAGAAGGGAACCAACCCCAGCGGTTGCCATCGGCAAACTTAGAAGAACCATCTCGACGGAGCGTGAAGGTGAGGAGGTAACGGTCGTCGAAGGAGTAGAAGGCGCGACCGAAGTAAGAGAGAAGGCTGTTCTCGTTCTGGTTACCAGTGGTGCGGCTGTCGTCGTAGCTACCGGCGGAGATGTCGGTGGCAGTGTTGGAGAGGAAGCCGGTGGTACTAGAGTACTGGTTCTCGTAGAAGGAGTCGCTCATCTCATGACCGATCATGACGTTGACGTTGTGGATGTCGTTGAACGTCTTGTTGTAGGTCAGGATGTTGCGCCATGACCAGTAGCGGGTGTTGGTCTTGTTCCAGGTGGACGTACGGGTGTCGTTCTGGTTCCACTCGCTGAAGTAGTAGTCTGGCGTGTATGTGTAATAGCGATTGAGGTTGTAGTCGGCCGAGAGCTCGGTCTTGAAGGTGAAGCCATCCAGGAAAGCGCCCTCGAGGTAAGCGTTGTAGCGGAAGTTCTGCTTCTTGTTGTAGTTATCTACGATGAGCGCCATAGCCACAGGGTTGCTGGGCTGATAGTTCTCGGTCGGGCCGCCGTACTCGCCGTCCGGGTTGCGGACAGGGATGGAGGGCTGGGACTGGAGGGCGTTCATAATGATGGAGTTGGAAGTAGCAGTGGTCTGCTTGCTGTCTGCGAGGTTGATGCTGAGGCCTGCCTTGAGGTACTTCTTGATTTGCGCATCGAAGTTGCCGCGGAGCGAGAGGCGGCGGTAGTCGGAACCGATGGCAATACCGTCCTGCTTGAGGTAACCAGCCGAGAGAGCGTAGGTAACTTTCTCAGAGCCACCCGAGAGGGAGAGGTTGTGGCTGGTCATGAGTGCCTTGCGGAAGAGCTCGTCCTGCCAGTCTGTACCTTCGCCAAGGAGGTCGGCGCGATAGTAAGAGCTAGAGGCGTTGGTCACACCGTAGTCGGCAATAGTATTATGGTGCGCGGCATATTCGCGGAGGTTGAGTACGTCGAGCTTTTTAGGCATCTGCTGCATACCGACGTAGCCATCGTAGGTGATGGTAGCCTCGCCCGCCTTGCCTCGCTTGGTGGTGATCATAATGACACCGTTGGAAGCGCGCGAACCGTAGATTGCCGTTGCCGACGCATCCTTGAGGACGTCCATAGAGACGATGTCCGAAGGATTGATGGCAGCGAGTGGGTTGGAGTTACCATTGTCGTCGCCGTTGGCAGCGTCTACGATTACGCCATCGATGACGAAGATAGGCTGCGAAGTAGCGTTAAGTGAGTTTGTACCACGGATACGGATTGAGGACGAGCCGCCAGGGGTACCAGTGTTGGCCTGGATTTGGACACCAGCCGCACGGCCCTGGAGAACCTGGTCGATACTGGTGGAGACGGACTCCTTAATAGCGTCGTCGCCCACAGAGACGACAGATCCAGTGACGTCGGAACGCCTCATTTGGCCGTAACCGACAACGACAACGTCCTCGAGTTCGACATTGTCCTCTTTAAGGGTGACGTCGACGCTGGTCTTTCCAGTGACGTCGAGGTTTTCGGTCTGATAACCGATGAAAGTAACGGTCAGCTTATTTCCCGCCGTATTGAGGGAGAAAAAGCCGTCGATGTCCGCGACGGTACCGTTTGTCGTACCTGTCTCGACAATTGCGGCGCCAACGACAGGCTGGCCTTTGGTGTCGAGCACCTTGCCGCGGATGGTTCGCTGCTGCGCCATGGCAAGCTGCCCGACGAGGAGCAGGATGGCGGCGAGAGCGAGGCCCGCGATGTTAGCTAATCTTATTCTCATTTGTCTCTTCAATGTTTTAGGTGAAACAAAAAGGGGTTGCTTTAGAGCACTGTTTTAAATTTGTTCTGTTTGTTTTTGGGTTCTTGTATTTATCTGGTTCTTTGGTAGTTAATTCTATTAGTTATAAGGAACTGAGAGATAATTGTGGGAAGAGCTTGGGAGTATTGTTTACTATTCTGTTCTGTTCGTTTTGCAAATTTATATATTTCTTAATTGTAGTTGCAAATGTTAAGGGAAGAAAAATAAGGTCGGGCAAAGTTTTAACAAACGAAACCTATTTTGGCAACGAACGGCAACCATTAAGGCAAAAAAGGCACCCAGGTTCGGCCTGTCCGTAAAAAACTGCAAACCAAGAGAGGAAAAGCGAACAAGGGAAAAGCACATAAGGAAAACCCCTAAAATTCACAAAGAGTTATAATAAGGGGGGCAATCCGCGGTGCTTTTAAAGGAATAATATGTAATTTCGCCACCGATTGCGGCCGTATGCAAAGTAAAGAACGCCGTCGGCCCTTCCAAATCCAAGAAAAAGGATTACATCACACAATATATAATGGTACACGAAGTAAGGAAAGTGGTCATCCTCGGTTCCGGCGCCCTCAAGATAGGCGAGGCCGGCGAGTTCGACTATTCGGGTTCACAGGCCCTCAAGGCCCTCAAAGAGGAGGGCGTGCGCACCGTCCTCATCAACCCAAACATCGCGACAATCCAGACATCGGAGAACATTGCGGACAAGATTTATTTCCTGCCAGTGACTCCCTACTTCGTGGAGCGCGTCATTGAGAAGGAGCGTCCCGACGGCATCCTGCTCTCCTTCGGCGGCCAGACGGCCCTCAACTGCGGCGTGGCCCTCTTCAAGAGCAAAGTCCTCGAGAAGTACAATGTACGAGTCCTCGGCACGCCCGTCGAGGCCATCATCGACACCGAGGACCGCGAGATCTTCGCCAACATGCTCAAGAGCATCGACGTCAAGACCCCGCACTCCATAGCAGTCAACACAGTAGAGGAGGCCCTCGCAGCATCTGACAAGATCGGCTTCCCGATCATCGTCCGCGCAGCCTACACCCTCGGTGGTATGGGCTCCGGCTTCTGCTCCAACCGCGAGGAGCTCATCCAACGTGCAGAGAACGCTCTCTCCTACTCCAACCAGATCCTCGTAGAGGAGAGCCTCAAGGGATGGAAAGAGGTGGAGTATGAGGTTGTACGCGACGCATACGACAACTGCATCACGGTTTGTAACATGGAGAACTTCGACCCCCTCGGCATCCACACGGGCGAGAGTATCGTCGTAGCTCCCTCACAGACCCTCACAAATAGCGAGTACCACAAACTCCGCGAGCTCGCCATCAAGATTGTCCGTCACGTCGGCATCGTTGGTGAGTGCAACGTCCAGTACGCTCTGGACCCCAATTCTGAGGATTACCGCGTAATCGAGATCAACGCGCGCCTCAGCCGTTCTTCGGCCCTCGCATCCAAGGCCACAGGCTACCCCCTCGCATTCGTAGCAGCCAAGCTCGGCCTCGGCTACGGCCTCTGGGAGCTCAAGAACTCCGTAACCAAGACTACCCCCGCATTCTTCGAGCCTGCGCTCGACTACATAGTTTGTAAGATTCCACGTTGGGACCTCGGCAAGTTTGCCGGTGTCTCTAAGCAGATCGGCTCCTCGATGAAGTCCGTCGGCGAGATTATGGCTATCGGCCGCTCGTTCGAGGAGGTCATCCAGAAGGGTCTCCGCATGGTGGGTCAGGGCATGCACGGCTTCTGCGCAAATCAGCCCCTCAAGGGCATCGATATCCGCCAGGAGCTCGAGAACCCGACAGACAAGCGCGTCTTCGCCATCTCCGAGGCTATGGCCAACGGTATGACCGTAGACGAGATTCACGACATCACCAAGATCGACAAGTGGTTCCTCTACAAGCTCCAGCACCTCGACCAGATCCGTCGTCAGCTCAGCGAGGCTAAGCACGTGACAGGCGTATCTGACGACCTCCTCCGCGAGGCCAAGAAGTGCGGCTTCTCCGACTTCCAGATTGCGCGCCTTGTAAACAAAGACACCACCCGCAAGATGGAGGAGCAGCAGCTTGAGGTCCGCAAGCATCGCAAGAGCCGCGGCATCGTCCCCGTCGTCAAGCAGATTGACACCATGGCAGGCGAGTTCCCCGCTCAGATCAACTACCTCTACCTCACGTACTCCGGCACCGAGAACGACGTACATTACCTCGGCGACCACAAGTCCGTAATCGTACTCGGCTCGGGCGCATACCGCATCGGCTCGTCAGTAGAGTTCGACTGGTGCTCCGTCAACGCCATCAACACCATCAAGAGTCAGGGTCTCCGCTCCGTAATGATCAATTACAACCCGGAGACAGTATCTACAGACTACGATGTCTGCGACCGACTCTATTTCGATGAGCTCACCGAGGAGCGAGTCCTCGACATCATCGACCTCGAGAATCCTAAGGGCGTAATCGTATCGGTAGGTGGTCAGATTCCTAACAATCTGGCCATGAAGCTCTACCGCCGCAACGTGCCTATCCTCGGCACATCGCCTATCAATATCGACCGCGCAGAGAACCGCTCTAAGTTCTCAAGCCTCCTCGACGAGCTCCATATCGACCAGCCGCGCTGGAGCGAGCTCACCACCATCGACGACATCTACAAGTTCGTAGACGAGGTTGGCTTCCCCGTTCTCGTACGCCCGAGCTACGTGCTCTCCGGCGCCGCAATGAACGTCGTATCCAACCGCGAGGAGCTTGGCTACTTCCTCAACCTTGCAGCCAACGTCTCCAAGGAGTTCCCCGTCGTCGTATCCCAGTTCATTGAGCAGGCCAAGGAGATTGAGTTCGACGCTGTTGCTCAGGGTGGCGACATCGTGGCATACGCCATCTCGGAGCACGTCGAGTTTGCCGGCGTACACTCTGGCGACGCAACCATCGTATTCCCGCCTCAGAAGCTCTACGTCGAGACTGTCAAGCGCATCAAGAAGGTAGCCCGCAAGATTGCCAAGGCACTCGAAATCAGCGGCCCCTTCAATATGCAGCTCATGGCCAAGAACAACGACATCCTGGTCATCGAGGTCAACCTCCGCGCCAGCCGTTCGTTCCCCTTTGTCAGCAAGGTGCTCAAGGTCAACCTCATCGAGCTCGCAACCCGCGTCATGCTCGGCCTCCCCGTCGAGAAGCCTGCCAAGAACCTCTTCGACATCGACTACGTCGGCATCAAGGCTCCGCAGTTCTCGTTCGCACGCCTCCAGAAGGCCGACCCCGTCCTCGGCGTCGATATGTCCTCTACTGGTGAGGTCGGTTGCATTGGCAACACCTTCGACGACGCAATCCTCGAGAGTATGCTCTCCGTCGGCTATCGCATTCCGAAGAAGAACATCCTCATCTCGTCAGGCGGCTCACGCTCCAAGCTTGAACTCCTCGACGCAGCTAAACTC
Source organism: bacterium (assembly GCA_963643535.1). Classification (GTDB taxonomy): domain Bacteria; phylum Bacteroidota; class Bacteroidia; order Bacteroidales; family Marinilabiliaceae; genus W3P20-009. Next base: position 12,123 of record CAVILU010000008.1, read on the forward strand.
CTCAAGGCCAGGGGCTACAACATCTACGCAACCCACGGTACTCAGAAGTACCTCGAAGAGAACGGCGTAGAGAGCACCCTACTCTACTGGCCCGATGAGAACCAGCAGCCCAACGTCGTGGACTACATCCGCGACAAGAAGATCGACCTCGTAGTGAACATTCCTAAGAATCTCACCCACAACGAGCTCGCCAACGGCTACAAGATCCGCCGCGACGCAATCGACTTCAACGTGCCCCTCATCACCAACGCCCGCCTGGCCTCCGCCTTCATCAAGGCCTTCACCAAGATGGGAGCTGACGAGGTGCCCATCAAGGCTTGGGACGAGTACTAAACTCTGATCTTGCAACACCTTACCCGCAAAGGGTTAAGCATTAATACATAGAGCGTGAGCTGGCTTCGGTCGGCTCACGCTTTTTTGTTCTGCCACTTGCTGATAGGATGTTAAATTCAAGAGCAAACAAACAATCAACATTTCCAATAGCTAATATTACATTGTTTGACCTACATTTGCTAAGCCAAACTTTATAGCCCATGACGCAGTTTACGCACCTCCACGTCCACTCCCACTACTCTGTCCTCGACGGCATGAGCAAAGTGCCTGATATTGTGGACAAATGCATCAAGAACGGTATGTACTCCGTGGCCCTCACCGACCACGGCGTCATGTACGGCGTCAAGGAATTCCACGACTATGTGGGCAAAATAAATGGCAAGACAAAAGACGCCATCAAGGAGCAAGAGGCCATAGCCGCCGACGAGAACGCGTCACCCGAGGACCGCGATGCCGCCAAGGCAAAAGCCGACGACCTCAAGAAGAAAATATTCAAACCCATCTTCGGTGTCGAGGCCTATTGCGCACGCCGCACACTCTACGACAAAGATGGCTCCATAAAAGCTACCGACCCCGAGACAGGCCGAGCCAGCGTCCTCGACCGCTCCGGTTGGCACCTTATCCTCCTCGCCAAGAACCGCACAGGCTATTTCAATCTCTGCAAAATGGTCTCCATCTCATGGATTGACGGTTTCTATGGCAAACCCCGTATCGACAAGAAACTTCTTGAGCAATATCACGAGGGCGTGATTTGCGCCTCCGCATGTCTTGGTGGAGAAATTCCGCAGCTCATCATGGCCCGCAAATTCGATGAGGCCGAGCAAACCGTACGTTGGTTCAAGTCCATCTTTGGCGATGATTATTACCTTGAGATTCAGCGCCACCCGACTTCGGCAATGAGCCCGGCATATGATGTCTGGACTCGTCAGCAGGAGGTCAACCCCTTTATCCTTGAGCTCGCGGAAAAGACTGGCGTCAAGGTTATTTGCACCAACGACTCCCACTTCCTCGACAAGGACCATGCCGATGCCCACGAGCGTCTCCTCTGCCTCTCGACAGGCAAGGTCATGAGCGACCCCGACCGTCTCCACTACACAAAACAAGAGTGGCTCAAGACGCCCGACGAGATGGCCGAACTCTTCTCAGACCTCCCGGAGACCATGGCCAACACCATGGAGATTGCCGACAAGGTTGAGAACATAAGCCTCAACTCCGACCCTATCATGCCTAAATTCCCCATCCCTGAGGAGTTTGGCACAGAGGCGGAATACCGTGAGCGCCTTACGGAGAAGGACCTTTTCGACGAGTTCACCCAAGACGAGAACCATAAAGTCGTAATGGACGAGGAGGCCGCCAAGAAGAAAATCAAGAAGCTCGGCGGCTACGAAAAGCTCTACCGTATCAAACTTGAGGCCGACTACCTTGCAAAGTTGACATGGGAGGGCGCGCACAAGCGATATGGCGAGCAACTCACCGATGCGCAGGTTACGCAGATCACCTTCGAGCTCCATATCATGAAGACCATGGGTTTCCCTGGCTACTTCCTTATCGTGATGGACTTCATTCGTGCCGCACGAGAGGAGCTCGATGTGTGGGTAGGCCCGGGACGTGGTTCAGCGGCGGGTTCAGTAGTCGCTTACTGCTTGGGTATCACGGATATCGACCCGATGAAGTACGACCTCCTGTTCGAGCGTTTCCTCAATCCGGACCGTATTTCACTGCCTGATATTGATACCGACTTTGCCGATGACGGACGTCAGAAAGTCATCGAGTGGGTCACTCAAAAATATAAGCCTGAGGCCGTTGCGCACATCATCACCTTCGGCACAATGGCCACGAAGAGCTCCGTCTCCGATGTCGGCCGTGTGCAGGATGTACCGCTCTCGACCGTAAAGCAAATGACGGGCTTCATACCCGATAAGTTCTCCGACGACCTTGCGGACCCCAAGACAAAGAAGGTGCCCAAGGTCAACCTCAAGAACTGCTTCAAATACGTCCCCGAGCTCAAGCAAGCCCTCGAAGGCCCCGATCCCAACGTATCCTCCATGCTCCGCTATGCCGGTGAGCTCGAAGGCACTGTGCGTCAGACGGGTGTACACGCCTGCGGCATCATCATTGGTGCGGACGACCTCAAGAAATTCGCGCCGATCACCGTCGTCGAGGATAAGCAGTCGGGCTTCAAGATGCAGGCCACGCAATACGATGGTCACTACGTCGAGAGCGTCGGCCTTATCAAGATGGACTTCCTTGGCCTCATCAACCTTCGTATCATGAAGGAGGCCGTCAAGAACATCAAAGCCCGCTCCGGCGAGGAGATAGACATCTTCAAGGTGCCAATAGACGACCCCGAGGTCTACAAACTCTACTCCGAGGGCCGCACCGTCGGCATTTTCCAGTTCGAGTCCGCGGGTATGCAGAAATACCTCAAGGAACTCCAGCCCACCGTCTTCGAGGACCTCATAGCGATGAACGCCCTCTACCGACCGGGCCCAATGGACTACATCCCGCAGTTCATCAACCGTAAGCAAGGCCGCGAACCCATCACATACGATATCCCTTGCATGGAGAAGTACCTCAAGGACACGTATGGCGTCACGGTCTACCAGGAGCAGGTGATGCTCCTCTCCCGTCTGCTTGCCAACTTCACACGTGGCGAGAGTGATAAACTCCGTAAGGCCATGGGTAAGAAGCAGATCGCCGTACTGAATGAGCTCAAGCCTAAGTTCATCAACCAAGGCAAGGGCAACGGTCACCCTGTGGATAAACTCGAAAAGATTTGGGCCGACTGGGAGAAGTTCGCATCATACGCTTTCAATAAGTCACACGCCACTTGCTACTCCTGGGTATCTTACCAGACGGCATACCTCAAGTGCCACTACCCCGCCGAGTATATGGCTGCGCTGCTCACCTGCAACCGCGACGCCATATCCGAAGTCTCGAAGTTCATGGACGAGTGCAAGAACATGGGGCTCAAGGTCAATGGCCCTGATGTCAACAACTCGCACCTCAACTTCAGCGTATCCCACGATGGCGCAGTAGTCTTCGGCATGGGCGGCGTCAAGGGCGTCGGCGAAGGTGCCGTGACGGCAATTGTCGGTGAGCGCGACGGATGCGTGGAGCTCATGCGTAAAGATGAGGGAGGACGCATAATCCGTAGCCGCACTCTCCCGCTCCTCGGCGACAGCATGGGCGTGGCCGCGCATGACATCGACTCGATGTATAATCAGGCGGACGGATTCACGAAGGTCGTCAAGGACAAGTTCGGGCAGGACATTACGCTGACGTGGCGCGAAGGCCATGGCCCGTTCAAGTCTATTTTTGACTTCGTGGAGCGCGTGGACCTCTCGGCTTGTAACCGTAAGACCATAGAGTCTCTTGCTCTTGCAGGCTCATTTGACAGCCTTGGCATCAAGCGCGAGCAGTTCTTCTGCATGAACAATGATGGCCTCTCGGGCAGTGAAATTCTCCTTCGCTACGGCAATAACTTCCAGAATGACAAGAAGAATGGCCAGGCATCACTTTTCGGCGACATTCTCGATTCCGTCATTGCGCGCCCCGATCTCCCCGAGCCCATCAATATGTGGAGCGACCTCGACCGCCTCAATCGCGAGAAGGAGGTAGTCGGCATCTACATCTCGTCCCACCCATTGGCTCAATACGAGTTCGTCTTCCGTTACCTCGTGAACACCAAGTCCACAGAGATGACCGATGACAATCTGCCCAACCTCGACGGCAAGACATTCGTTGTAGCCGGCATCGCATCCGTAAAGCGCGTAGGCCTCTCGAAACGCAACCAGCCATATATGATTGCCCTTATCGAGGACATGTCCGGCAAATGCGAGATACCTCTCTTCGGCGACGACTACGTCAATTTCAGCCCATACTTTACGGAGAACGCCTTCGTATGCGTCACGGGCAAAGTTGACCACGGTAAATTTGGCGGACCTAACCTCCGCCGCTCAATAATAAAGGTGCAGTTCCTCTCCGACGTCCTCAAGCAGGGCATGGTCAAGAATGTAACCTTCGTGGTGGACATAGCCAAGCTCTCGGGCTCTGTGCTCGAACAATTTGGCGATGTCCTCCAACCCAATAAGCCACGCGGGCGAGGCGAGATGATGCCCGAGGACGCGGCTCCTGTTGTCCCCGCCAAGTTCAAGTTCGTCGACACTAACCGTCGTATCGAGCTCGCCATGGCCAGCCAGACTCATAGTGTCGAGCTCGGTCAGAAGGTCATGAAGTTCGTGGACGAGAGCGAGGGGGCCGTGGCAATGCACGTCACTATGTAGGCTCTCTCTATTTTCTTTAGTAACTTTGCGCCCATATTTGTTTTAGCTTCTAACGTTTTGGACTCTAAATCTCCGAAGAGCGGTGTCGGCCTCTGGGTCTCCGTCGCCTTCATCTTTGGCGTCATTATCGCGCTCGGCCTCGTAGCCCGCCTGACGCCCAACGAACCCGTCTCGGTGGCGGGCGTAAAGCTCCATTTTCCCGACCTCGCTACAATGTTTGCCGAGGCGAGTGGCTCGCGTATTTCTGTAGACGACCAACTTGCAGGCGTCGAAAGTGATATGGACCTCGTGGCGGATAGCCTCGCAGCTGTCCGAGATTCTCTCCTCTCCGCCCGCCAGGACAGCATCCGCCGTATGGAGCGCATCTTTGGCAAGAGCGAAGGATCTCTCCGTTTCCCTGGTGGCGACTATACTTACCTTTTCCCTGTTTTCCGAGCTATGCGCTCGGCGGACTCGGCTTGCGTCCACGTCTTCCACTATGGCGACTCGCAAATCGAAGGCGACCGCATCACGCAGATTGTCCGCGATAGCCTCCAAGGTCTCTTCGGCGGCTCTGGCCCCGGTATGTTGCCATTGTTGCAACCCATTCCTTGCCGCACTGTGGCGCAATCCCTTACAGACAGTGTGGCCACGTATTATGCGGCTGGCATTATGGGTCGTCGCGCAAAGCATGACCGTTATGGCGCAATGGCGCAAATGGCGGAGATGCGTGGCGAGCGCGTGACGATGCACGTCGAGGCTCGTGGCGAGGGACATGGTTCTTATAGGCGAGTGACGGCTTTCGTCGGCAATGTCACAGAGACTTTTTACCTTCGTCTCGACTCCTCTACCGTCCGCCGTGTTGAGATAGGTCCGGGACTTCAGGAGGTATCTTGGCGCATTCCTAAGACAAACTCTTTCGATCTCGAAGTTGAGGGACGTGGTGACTTCTATGGCATTGAGGTCGATGGCGGCAAGGGCGTCACGGTCACCAACATACCTATGCGCGGTGCCGATGGTCTCTTCCTTGGTCGTGTAAACCAAGACCTTATGCGCCAAATGATGCGCCGTGTCAACACTCGCCTCGTCATAATGGAATTTGGAGGCAACGCCCTGCCGATGTTCAATGACACAGCCGACGTCACCCGATATTGCAAAGGCATAGGCTCACAAATAGAGCGTATGAAGAGCCTCTGCCCGCAAGCCCGAATTATCTTTATCGGCCCTGCGGATATGAGCATCAAGGTCAACGGCAATCTCCAGACCCACCCTCAGCTCCCCGACCTCACTGCCAAACTGGCGCAAACATGCGACAAGCATGGCGTGGCGTTCTGGGATATGTACGACGTCATGGGCGGATGGAACTCAATGATAGCATGGGTAGAGCATCAGCCCCAGCTCGCCGGCACGGACTACGTCCACTTCACCACCCGCGGAGCCAATCGCATAGCCTCCATCCTCTGGAAGGCCATCAAGATGAACTACGACTATATGCTCCTCTGTGAGCGTCAGGAGTCCGAGGTTGCGCAGCCCGCAGAACCTCAGCCACAAACCGTACCCGCAGACGAGCTATGATGCGCCTCCTGACCATAGTCACCGCCGCAGTCCTCTGCCATAGTCTCTGTCTGCCCGCTTTGGCGCAAGACACCTTGGCGTTGGACTCCCTAATCGCTGAGCCACTGTCGGCCGACACGCTTGTGGATTCCGTAGTCCTCCCCAACGATTTGGCCACCGAGGCCGATCAGGAAGAGGCGGAGCGTCTCGACCCCGAATTTGCGCAAGTTGATGAGTCGGACACCGACACAATTGCGCTTCCACCAAGCGGATGGGCTGCCCTCTTGCCCACCTGCGCACGTCCCGACTCTAATTTCATAACTCTCCCCGGCGGCCTCTCGCCAGAGATGAAAATCCTTGTCGATAAGTTGGACTCCGTATTGCTCTATGGCAAAGGCCGTGTGTCAATACTCCATATTGGCGGCTCGCACGTCCAAGCCGATATGTATACCCACGAGTTCCGCACACGTATCGACTCGCTCAACAATGGCCTCCGCCCCCCGCGAGGCTACCTCTTTCCCTTCCGCATAGCCAAGACCAACAACCCGTCCAACTTCCGGGTGACAGCCGCCGGCAAGTGGGACAAGGCTCGCTGCTCAGTCCGCAAGCCTCGCCCCGCCCTCGGCATAGACGGCATAAGTGTATGGACATCAGACCCTACGGCATGGATTGGTTTCGACATCGACCCACAACATTCTGGCCGATGGACCGCCACCAGTCTCCATCTCATTGGTCGCAGCGTCCCATCTGTGGCGGGAGCCATTCTCACGCCCATTATTCGCATTGATAATGAGGACATTCGCCCGTCGGCATACGACTCCACAACGATGACATTCACCTTCCGCCTGCCGCATGCGGTTTCGAGCTTCAAGCTCCATTTCGCCCACTCGTCTCGCGCTAAGGCGGATTCTGTTTGCGCCTCGGCTGCGGCATCCCTCTTGACCCCCGCTTTGCCCCGCCCTACTTTCTATGTCGATGGCATTATCCCAGACAACGACGAGGATGGCATTGTATATCATACTGTTGGCGTAAATGGCGCAGCCGTCCCTCACTACCTTCGTTGCGAATATTTCGAGCGTCAGATGGCAGCACTACGTCCCGACCTTGTCATCATGGCCATTGGCATAAACGATGCCTCGGGGCCCAATTTCGTACCCGAGAATTTCAAGGCCAACTACGACCAACTCATCCGAGTATTCCGCAGCATCAATCCACATTGCGCCTTCATCTTCATCACGAACAACGATTCCAAACGACGTGTCTCGCGTCGCAAACGCATCGTGAACAAGAATGGCGTATTGGCACAAGAGGCTTTCCGAGATATCGCCACCAAGTGGCAAGGCGGACTTTGGGACCTCTTCGACGTCATGGGCGGACTCGGCTCTATGGCCGAGTGGCAGAAATGCGGTCTCGCAGGCCGGGACAATATTCATTTCTCACGCCTCGGCTACAAAGTTGTTGGCGCCCTCTTCTACGATGCTTTCCTCAATTTCTATCTCGACCAGGACCCCGTTGACCAATCGTTGGCGGACACCGAGACCGAAGAATGAGAATGCGGAGACCAATAAGACTATAAGACTCTGAAAATTAACGAATGACAACCTCTAATGATATAGCCATGGAGAACGCTCCTGTGGACTCACTCTCTTTTGCGTCGGACACTGCCAGTGCCTCGCATTACGCCCTTGCCGATTCTGTCGGTGATGCCGCTGCCGATGGCGGGCTTTGGGACATTCTTAGCAACATTGCACGGAATATCTTCGCCTTCGATGCCGAGCATCCACTTATTTTCACTCAGTTCTATTTCTGGGCTTTCTTGGCGTGCGTGCTGCTCGTGCTCGCTTGCATCGGTCGCAGCCGCATCCTCCTGCGCAACGCGTTCCTCTTCTTCGTCTCAGTCTTTTTCTATTACAAGACTTCGGGCGATTTCACCATTCTCCTTATTGTCGCCACGGCACTTTCCTATGTCGTCGGTCGCAATATCGGCAAGGCTGTCAAGGGCTTGCCGAAGGAGACTCCCAATCCGCTGCGGGCAAAGGTTTGGCTTGGCTCCGGCATCGTCATTGAGCTCCTTGTACTCTTCTATTTCAAGTACTCATACCTCGTCGCCGATATGATAAACCAGGTCTTCGGAACGAGTATCGAGGTGCATGACTACCTCGCCGAACTTGGCAACACACTGCTCAGCTCCAACCGTTTCAGCATAGATTACATCTGGCTCCCCGTAGGCATCTCGTTCTACACCTTCCAGTGTATCAGCTATATGATGGACATCTACCGCCGCCGCATCGAACCGCTCAACAATGTCCTCAACTACGGCTTCTACGTCAGTTTCTTCCCGCAACTTGTGGCCGGTCCCATTGTCCGCGCCAATGAGTTCGTTGGCCAGATTAGCAAGCCCTATTTCATTTCGCGCCGTTGGTTCGGAATAGCTGTATTCTGGATACTCAATGGTCTCGCCAAGAAGATTATCCTTGCCGACTTCCTTGCCGTAAACTTTGCGGACCGCATATTTGCCAACCCCACTATGTATGGCGGTTTCGAGAATTTCGCCGCCATGTTCGTCTACTCGCTACAGGTATATGCAGACTTCTCTGGGTATACGGATATTGCCATAGGCGTGGCACTCATCATGGGCTTCTACCTCCCGCGCAACTTCAATTCGCCATATAAGGCCACCAACTGCGGTGGTTTCTGGAAACGTTGGCACATCTCGCTCAGCAAGTGGTTGCAGGATTACCTCTACATCTCGATGGGTGGCAACCGCAAGGCAACCTTTGGCACGTATGCCGTCATTGCCTCCATTGCCGTCATTGGCACCATCCTTTCGGGCTCCGTATGGGTGGCTGTGGCGGTAGTTGTTGTTGCTGGCTGGTGCATCATCGAGGCTATCATCCGCCCGGAATACAAGAAGGGCATCACGAGCAATGTCAACCGCATGAATACAATGCTTCTCGGAGGCCTTTGGCATGGCGCTAGCTGGAATTTTATGATTTGGGGCGGACTCAATGGTCTCGGCATCCTTATTTGGCGCAAGTGGGCCACTATTGGCATCCATGGACGAGCCGTGGTCGCCACACTGCTCACTCTCCTATGCGGTTGGGGAGCCTGGTACACCGAGTGGCCAGTCCTCCGTATGGGCACTGTATGGCTTGGCGTCATTGCCGCTTGCAGCATTCTCCGCAGCCTCTATAATATGATCCGCGCCCCGTGGGAACTCTCGTGGCTCGAACGTGCGTGGGCCATCACTCAGACCTTTGTTTTCGTGACCTTCACGCGTCTCTTCTTCCGTGCGGGCTCCAACCTCAATCCCGCTGAGGCCAATCAAGTGGCATGGGAGACGGCCACTCAGATGGTGGGTCAGATAGGTTCGCCATGGAACACAGCTCAGATACCCGCCATCATCGAGGGCTACGCCACTGTCTTCGCCCTCTTTGTCATCGGCATGATAATCCATTGGCTCCCCGATACTTTCAAGCGTCGCTACCGCATTTGGTTCGCATCTATGCCTCTGCCTGTTATGGCGATAGTCACTGTCCTCATAGTCCTCGTGATCTATCAGTTCGTGACGGCCGACCTCCAGAAGTTTATTTACTTTCAGTTCTAAAGAGAGCGCAGTCCTCAGGGCACAGTTCACAGTTTACTGTGTATTGCAATTCCTTTCTTCTTTTGAAAGGATGTGCCACATCCCCCAAACAGCCCCCGCCGAAGCACAGAACTCCGACGGGGGCTATATCTATATCTTACCAGGGAAAAACTGTTAGCGTTTAACTGCTAACCGCTAACTGTAGAAGATCGCTATTTGCTGATATGCAAACAAGTGTCGCTCTCCTCGAAGAGACCTGTTGAGCCGGTGACGTGGGCACGGATAATCGCGCTGTCGGAGCCGAGGCTTGTGCGGGGGAAGGAGATGGTGTAGGATATTACGCTGTCGAGGGTCATTGTTGGGCGAGCCGAGACCTTGTAGTAGGTGTCGATGCGCTTGGGCGTAGAGCCCTTGTCGAAGGGGAGGATGGTGACGCCGTAGCGCGAAGAGTTCTTTACGTATGGCATGGAGACGGAGACGTTCTCGCCGTCGTACTTGAGCTCAGTGGGCTTAATCGGGCCGAGTTGGTCGTCCTCGGAGATGCTGATGGAGAAAGTCGTGGTCTTGGTGAGGCCTGTGGTGGACACTGCCGTGGCGGTGTACGAACCATTGATTTTCGAGATGTCCGACGTGGCGTTGGCCTCGGGGTCGTTCTCGAAGAGGGTCTCGGTGGCCTTGGTCATTGCGAGCGAGCCGTTAGTGCCGTAGAGGGTTGCGTTGGCGAGGGGATAGTCGGAACTAGTCGAGCAGACCGTGAGATAGGGCTTATAGATGACAGTCGAGTCCGCATCATAACCTTGGATTACGTAGCCCTGGATGAGGATGGAGAACTTATCTTCATCGGATGCCTCGTCGATGCAAGAGGTGAAGCCTGCGGCAAGAGCGAGAGAGGCTATCGCCGCCATACTGATTTTAAGAAGTGACATTTGCTGTTTGCTGATTAATATGCAAAAATATATGCAATTTTTGTACCAACAGACACTTCTCCGCTCATATTCGCATTGCGCAGTCCGCTCTTTCTACATCTTTGTTAGTGTATGCAGGTAGAGGCCTGGGACACTCGAGTAGTCTTTATTCTCCTCCTCACTTATGGCACCATTGGGCACACCATTCTCCTGTAGGTATCTGTGGATGTGCGTTGGCGACGGCGTCCCCAAGCCATTGTACTTGCTGTTCATTTCTGCTTTTATTATTAATAATGATGGATAGAGCGCTCTCTTCGTTAATCTTGCAACAATAATGCCAAAGCCAAAGCCCCATTTTCGCAGAATTGTAACTAACTTTGGCAACGAGTAGACTAACATACACAAATGGTCAAGCGATACGATTTTCTGGTCATTGGCTCTGGCGCTGCCGGCCTGACCTACGCTCTTAAGGTCGCGCCACACGGCAAGGTGGCCCTCATCTCCAAAACATCTCTCGACGTAACCAACACCAGCAAGGCGCAAGGTGGCATAGCCGCCGTGACCAGCTCGGTAGACGATTTCGAGAAACATATAGTAGACACCCATATTGCCGGAGCTGGCATCTGCGACCCCGAAGTGGTCCGCATGGTTGTAACCCACGCCCCCGCCCAAATCGAGCAGCTCCTCAAGTGGGGCACCGACTTCGATAAGAAGAGCGACGGCGAGTTCGACCTCCACCGCGAGGGCGGCCACTCCGAGTTCCGAATCCTCCACCACGAGGACAGCACGGGTGCCGAAATTCAGCGTGCCTTGATTTCCCAAATCAAGAGCCACCCCAACATCGATGTCTACGAGAACTGGTTCGCCGTAAACATCCTTACCCAGCATCACCTCGGCCGCAACAACGAGCCTTGGATGAAGGACATCGACTGCTACGGTGCCTACGTCCTCAACGAGGCCACTGGCGAAGTCGTAACATTCCTCTCCAAGGTCACTATGATGGCCACGGGCGGCATCGGCAACGTATACCAGGTTACCACCAACCCGACCATCTCTACCGGCGACGGCATAGCAATGGTCTTCCGTGCCAAGGGCGTCATCCAGAATATGGAGTTCGTCCAGTTCCACCCCACCAGCCTCTACAATCCGGGCGAACGCCCCAGCTTCCTCATTACCGAGGCTATGCGCGGCTACGGCGGACAGCTTCGCCGCAAAGATGGCACCACCTTCATGGAGAAGTACGATAGCCGTGGCAGCCTCGCACCCCGCGATATCGTAGCCCGAGCCATCGACAACGAGATGAAGATCTCCGGCGATGAGTTCGTCTACCTCGACGTCACTCACAAAGACCCCGAGCAGACGAAGCACCACTTCCCCATGATTTACGAGAAGTGCCTCTCTATCGGCATCGACATCACCAAGGAGTACATCCCCGTAACCCCCGCCGCCCACTATCTCTGCGGTGGCATCAAGGTCGACCTCAAAGGCCGCTCCTCCATCAACCATCTCTATGCGGCCGGCGAGTGCAGCTGCACGGGTCTCCACGGTGCTAACCGCCTGGCCTCGAACTCACTCCTTGAGGCTCTCGTATATGCCGACGTGGCAGCCACGGACTCTATCGAAGTCATGAAGCGCACCGATTGGCGCGACGACATCCCCGAGTGGAACAACGATGGCGTGGTCCACAACGAGGAGATGGTCCTCATCACTCAGGCCAACCAGGAGGTCGAGACCATCATGCGCAACTATGTCGGCATCGTCCGCAGCAATGTCCGCCTCAAGCGAGCCCTCGACCGTCTCGAGATCATCTACCGCGAGACCGAAGAGCTCTATCAAGGCAGCCATATCAGCCAGAAGCTTTGCGAGCTCCGCAACAAGATCAATATCGGCTACCTCATCATCAAGATGGCTCAGAAGCGTCATGAGAGCCGCGGCCTCCACTACACTCTCGATTATCCCGAGCGCAACAAGAAGTTGGATACATATCCTATCGACTAAATCTTAGTCGGACTTCTGCATAAAACTAAGCCTCCCCGCCACGGCAATTATACCGTGGCGGGGAGGTCTTTTTATGTCTATTTGCTGTGTCTCTCCCTAATTATTAGTCGGAAATGATACACTTTAGGCCAAATTATTAGTCGGAAATGAGCACTTTTAGGGCTAATTATTTGTCGGAAATGAGCGGATTTGCCGTCTATGAACTTGTGCCGTAGGTCGCTGTAGCCTTGAATTTGTGACTTGGGATATGACCTATTCTACTCACCAAACAGCCTGACAAGATAGGCGATAAAGTTGTCGGAGACAGACTCTATCTCACTCTTGTCGTAAATTGTGAGGAGGGTTACGTTTATTGTGTCTTCCTTTTCCTCCACATTGAACGTTATTATCCTTGCGCCTCCACTTTTGCCCTTGCCTTTGGACTTTATGGCCATTCGTATTTTTCAGATGCCATTGCCGAGGTCGTCTCCTATTAATGGATTGTCTTTGAGATCGTTTTCCCAATCCTCAAAGACCTCATCCAAGGAGCGATATTTTTTGCGCAATTTCTTGTAGTTCTTTGTGAACTCTTCGGACTGTTTTACTTTGACAATCATATCCGTCCGGCTTTAAGTTCTTTGATGAACTCGTCTGTGTCTTGCAACTTCCTTTTGCCAGCTTGCGCCTCTTTGAGTTCTTTGAATGCCCTTTCTAGGCTGTCGCGCACATATTTTTCCTGACGTTCTTTCTCTGTCTGACCCTTAAACATAGTTGTGGTCATGACGCCGCGTATCATGCCGATTGCTTTCTTTATGCTTGCGACGGGCTCGTTGTCGTCTACTGTTACTAATATCTGTGCAATAGTTTTTTATTACTCTATCGGAATATCGCAAATATAGTGATTTTATTTTACGTCCGTCCCTCTGATGTCGGTCTGTTTTGCGCCCGATTAGTGCTTGTTATTCTTCTGAGTACCAATATGCAAGCCGATGGTTACTGACACGTTGGTCTGGTTGCCATGCTGGTTTTGCGAGATGTATTGGATGTCGCCATTGGGCTGGTTCACAGTGATCGTGCCATCCTCGAGGGTCGGAACGAAGTTGAGACGCGCTTGGACGCTGAGGAGCGTGCGGCGGCCAGCCTTAAAATATGCTCCGGCCATTACGCCATAGGCAGCCGAGAGGTTCGTGGTCTTATACTGAGTGGCGTTTATTGCCCCCTTGTACTGAGTGCTGGGGTTGAAGTCCACATTGTTCATTATGAGCTCGCCACCGACAAGGATGCCAATGAAGGGGCGGATGCTTTGGCGACCAATGAACACACGACCAGTAAGATTGAGGTCGAGAGCCTGATAGTCGGCATCGAAAGAGCCGTAGCGAGTCAGAGAGCCCCACGTCTTCTTGTCGTTGTACCCATATTTGCGATATCCTACTTCGGCACCGAGGCCAATAGCCTGGTTCATCTGTCGCATGCCGTCGGCATAGATCACGAAGCCCGTCTTTGCCACGTCCTTAAAAGAGAGCTCGTCGCTGCTGCGGCCAATGCTCGTCGGGACGGCAAAACCCACATGACCGCCAACGTATATCTGACCAACGAGGAAAGACGTGTTCTGCTTGTGAGCCAAGAGGGGTGCAGGTGCCGGAGCCGCCTCCTGAGTCGTCGATGTCGTCTCGGTGGCTTCGGTGGTGGATGTCTCCTCAGCCTGTGCTGCGGCAGAGAAGAAGAGGAGGGGCAGGAGAGCCCAGATTGCGGCTTTCATATTAGTAGGTTGAAGTTGATGTTATTCTATTAGAAGAAACGCGAGGGTGATACGCCCTCGAAGTTGTCGATCACGTCGTCGGAAAGAGGGCGGACAACGTCGCGTCCAAATGTAGTGGCAAGTCCGACAGTATACATTTTTGCAGCACGGCCCGCACGGAGTCCATTCTGAGAATCCTCGAAGACTACGCACTCGTCGGGCGTGAAACCCAGAAGTTCTGCACCCTTGAGGTAGGCATCGGGCGCAGGCTTTGAGTGTGTTATGTGCTCAGCCGTCACCACCGCGTCGAATAGGTCGTAGAGGTTTGGCATATTGCGGCGCACGTCGCTCATCTTGTTCTCGTCGGAGCTCGTTACAATAGCAGTCTTGATGCCAGCCTCACGGAGTGACTTGATGAAGTCTTCCGCACCAGGGACGAACTCATATTTCATCTCGTTACCCTCGAAGTCCCACAGCTCTTGCATCACCTGCTTTTGCAGAGCCTCGTCTCCAGCAAAATAGGTATCGAGGATATTGGTGAGCGTAGTGCCCTTGATCTTCTTATGGAAGTCGGGTATCTCGGGATGGTATTTGTCGCCAATGCGCTTCCAAATTATATCGTACTGTTTCTCAGTGTCCAGCACAACGCCATCGAGGTCGAAAAGAGCGGCGCGCTTAGGCGGCTCGAAAGCCTCGATAAACATCTTGTAGGCCGAGAATGGCAGTGCGGCACCGTCTACAACCATCATTGCTTTGCGGTAGAATGGCTCACGGATTTTGAGCTGCTCGGCAATGAAGGCTTCGAGTTCCTCATCAGTCTTGTTGGCAATGAGGGGACGATGAGCCTTGGCGGGAGCGAGTCGCTTGGCAAGTTCGGCGGGGGCCACGTTGATGTAGATTGTCAGGCCGGAGGCGTTCATGGTGTTCACGTTGCCATGATAGCAAGGTGCGCCTCCACCAGTAGCAACTACCACGTTTTTCTCTTTCGCAAGCTCGGCAATGGCCTCGGCCTCGGCCTTGCGGAAAGCAGGTTCGCCGTGTGATGCGAAATACTGACTGATGGTGCATCCTATGCGGCTCTCGACATAGTCATCCATATCGATAAATCGCCAGCCCATGTCGCTCGCCACGTATCGGCCAATAGTCGATTTGCCCGAGCCCATATAGCCTATGAGGAATACTCGCTCTACCATTCGGAGATGTGTGTGTGTGTGTTGTTGTCTCTATTCTATTGTTTTTCTTGCGCTTAGGCGGTCTTCTTGTCGGCATTGCCTTGCTCGGCGGCTATCTGCGCGAGGGCTCGGCTCATCTGGTCGGGGCAGCTGGTGGGCTTGAGGCCGCACTTGATGCCGCTGAGAGTGGCGCTAACTTCTGCCGCTGGGCGACCCTCGATGAGTCGGCAGATGCCCTGGAGGTTGCCGTGGCATCCACCGAGGACCTCGGCGTGGCGGACAATGCCGTTGTCGTCTACGTCTATCTTGAAGAGTTTACTGCAGACACCTTGGGGCTTATATTCGTATGTCATGGTCGTTTGTGTTTTTTGTTCTGCGGCAAATTTAATCCTTTTGTGTCAATAAAATACGGCAAAAGGCCGCCAACCACCTTGGGCTGACGGCCTTTAAGTATTATTTAACCACCGACTTGCGCATATAGCTCAATTATGGCGGTGCGGTATTCGGCTTCGGCGTTGATGGCCTCTATCGCCGTATCGAAATAGAGGTTGTTGGCCATGATGGCTTCGGAGGCGGATATCTCACCCCTTTCGAGGGCTCGGATGGTGAGGTAGCGGCTGTCGGTCTTTTCGAGGTTCTCGCGCATCTCGGAGGCCACTCGCCCGAGCATCAGAGCTTTGTCGTATGCCGCGCGGAGGACGGCTCGACTGCGCTTGCGTATGGCAGTCTCGCGGTCTCGTGCGGCTTGTGCAGCCAGAGAGGCTTGATTTGTGCGATGGCGGGCGCTCCAGAGTGGGACAGTCAGGCCTATCGTCACGCCCTCGTAGTGGTCGTCGGGCGTGAACTCGCCCATATATCCGAGGGAGATGGTTGGCGCAGCTGATGCCCTTGCTATGCTCCGCTGAGCCTCAGCTACTTGCATTTGCGCCGCAGCAATCTTTTCGGAGAGTATGAAGGGGCTCACTACAGCATACCATGACTCGAAGTCGCCTCCAAGTTCTTCTGTGGCGGAGAAGGTGGAGTCCTGCACGTCTATCGCTATTCCGCCATTCAGGGCCGCAATTATGGCCAATTGCTCGTCCCGCTCGGCTTGTGCCCTCGTCAGTTCTGCAAGGGCTTGAGTTTTTGCCATTTGGGTGGTCATAGCCTCGTCTTTCCTGGCGGTTCCGGCATCGAGGCGGCGGCGTGTCAGGTGGGCCATACTCTCGGCAGCGCGTTTCTTTGCGCTTAGGATGTTGAGCGTGGCGTTGGCGCGGACGGTGGCGATGTAGGCTTTCGTGGCTTGGGTCAGGATTGCGTTGTAGCCCGCAGTGTAGAGGAACTCGGCAAGGGTGTCTGTGGCTTGGACCGATGCGCGGCGGCGGCCTGTGATTGTTGCCCAGTCGAAGCTTTGCGATGCGCTAACGTCTTTGCGGCCGTACCATAGGTAGCCGAACGAGACTTCGGGGTCGGGGAGTGCGGCTCCGGCTTTTGCCTCGGCTTTTGTGGCGTCGGCTTCGCCTCGCAGGGCTTTGAGCTCGGTGTTGTGTGCCTTTATCTGATTAATTATGTAGCCGAGGGTTGTTATTTGGTCTTGGCCAGTGTCTTGGGCGGAAGCCGCCCCTCCCAATAGGGTCGGGATCGTGGCTGCCGCAAGGGCTATGATGGTTTTTATATTGCTCATTTCTTTGATTCTAAAGTTGTTACTTACCAGCCTCATTCTCCGAACTCTTATTTATGGCAAGATACATTATTGGGATAATGAAGCCATTGAGGATGGTCGACGTAACGAGTCCACCCAAAAGGACCTTTGCCATAGGGCTCTGAATCTCATTGCCTGGCAAATCGCCACCCACGACAAGCGGCAACAGAGCCAAAGCCGAAGTGAGCGCCGTCATGAGAATAGGGTTAAGTCTGTCGGCCGAGCCAATATTGACGCTCTCAAGCAACCCATGCCCCTCGGCCCTGAGGTCGTTATAACGGGCTATGAGCAACATACCGTTTCGCGTAGCAATGCCAAAGAGCGATATGAAACCAATAATGGCAGGTATGCTGACAACAGAACCCGTGAGCCAGATAACCATCACTCCTCCAATAAGCGCAAGAGGCAGATTGACAAGTATCACGGCACTCTCCACGGCATTCTTGAACTGATTATATAGCAAGAGGAAGATGACAAGAATAGAGAATATAGACGCCACAAGCAATGTCCGCGATGCCGACTGTTCACTCTCGAACTGTCCGCCATACTCCACGTGATACCCCTCGGGCAAAACAACCTTCTCCGCAATGGCCTCGCGCACACGGTTGACTGTGCCCACAAGGTCGCCACCCGTGACGCTGGCCGAGATTACGATCTTGCGCGCCACATCCTCGCGGTTTATCGTGTTCGGACCTGTAGACGAGCGCACTTCAGCAAGACTGCCGAGGCTCACTTTGCCATTGGCACCGTCTATCATAAGGTCGCGGATTCTCTCGGCTGTGGCTCGGCTGTCGGCCTGTACTTTCAGCGTAAGGTCAAAACTCTGGTTGCCTTCGTAGACAAGTGAAACCGTCTCGCCAGCAAGGAGTACGTCCACCGCACGTGCGAACTCAGGCATCGTCACGCCATAGCGAGCCAACATCTCGCGGCGGGGTACAATTTGCAACTGCGGTCGCTCCACCTGTTGCTCCACATTGAGGTCCGCCAGTCCGTCTATGTTGCTTATGGCTGTTTTTATCTGATTACCAAGAGAGAACATACGGTTAAGGTCGTCGCCAAAGAGCTTTATGGCGAGGTTGGATTTCGAGCCGCTCAACATAGCGTCTATGCGGTGCGATATTGGTGAGCCCACTTCAACCGCAATGCCCGGAATTGAGCCAAGGCGGTGGCGCACGTCGGCCATAAGCTCGTCTTTGCTCCTCTCGCCAAGTTCATATGGAGCCTCTATCTCACTCACGTTCACGCCCAAAGCGTGCTCATCGAGCTCCGCGCGCCCTGTCTTTCGGCCTACTGTCTGGATTTCGGGTATTGCCAGTAGCGAGTCCTCCACCTGTCGGCCTATGGCATCGCTCTCGTCCAGCGACACGCCTGGCAAAGTGCTGACATTGATGGTGAAAGAGCCCTCGTTGAAAGGAGGCAAGAAGCTGCTGCCAAGATTGAAGAACACCACGAGAGCCAAAATCAGAGCCACACAAGTACTGGCAATCACGCCACGCCGATGCCCAAGTGCCCAAGTGAGCGCACGGCCATAAACAGCCTTAAGTTTGCGCTCGACAACGGGTTCACTCTGAGCCTTACCACTCTTGCCCTCGCCCGAAAGCAAATAGCTGCTAAGGACGGGCGTAAGAGTGAGCGCGACAATGGTGGAAGCGACAAGCGAAGTGATAAACGCCACTCCGAGCGGGGCCAACATCCTGCCTTCCATCCCACTAAGGAAGAATAGCGGCACGAAGCTGACAATGATGATGATAGTGGAGTTAAGAATAGGGATTCGCACCTCTCGGCTAGCCTCGAAGACCACCTCTATACTACTCTTGCGCTCCGATTCGGGCAATGCCGCATTCTCGCGCAAGCGTTTGAAAACGTTCTCGACGTCCACAATGGCATCATCCACGAGCGAGCCAATGGCAATGGCCATACCACCTAGGCTCATGGTGTTGATCGTGAGGCCCATCATCTTGAGCGTCAGAATAGATATGACGAGCGAAAGCGGTATCGTGACGAGCGATATCACCGTGGTCCGCATATTCATGAGGAAGATGAAGAGTATGATTACCACGAAGATGCCGCCCTCGACCAGAGCCTCCTTGACGTTGGATATCGAGCTGTTGATAAATCGCTCTTGACGGTATATATCCGTGCTGAGGCGCACGTCGGCTGGCAGCTCGCTCCGCAAGTCTTCGAGTGCGGCATCGACTTTGTCTGTCAGTTCGAGGGTGCTGGCGTTGGGTTGCTTGGTCACGGTCAGCATAACTGCAGGATGACCGTCGTGGGATGCGAGACCCATACGCGGTTCTTTGGCACCTATGCCTACCGAGGCTATATCGCTGAGCGTCAGAGTGCGGCCGTCGGATGTCACAACCGGAGCTTTGGCTATATCG
>CAVILU010000009.1:0-31375 GCA_963643535.1 bacterium
GTGAGATGTTCGCATATTACAAATCCGAGAACTTGCTGCCCGAAGACTTCGACATAGACGAGAAAATAGCGGAGATAAAGCCTTGGTACAATGGATATTGCTTCTCTAAGAAAGCTTTAAATTCTCAAAGCAGAGTATTCAACAGCGACATGGTCCTGCGCTTCTTGCATAACTACATCGACGAGAAGTGCGAACCCGAGTCTATGATCGACCCGAATGCGGGCACCGACTACACAAAACTCAACAAACTCCTCCAACTCGACAAGCTCGACGGCGACAGAAAAGGTGTCCTACATAGAATTATTGAAGATGGACAGATTAAGGAGGACGTCATGGAAAGATTCCCAGCAAACACGCTGACTAACCCCAAGATGTTCACAAGTCTGCTGTTCTACTATGGCATGCTGACTTTCAAAGGGACTGAAGACGACAGCACCATCCTCGGGATACCGAACAACAACGTCAGGAAGCTCTACTACGAATACCTCGCCCAGGAGTATGCAGAAGATAGCAAAATAAACATCTCGCAGCTCGAAGGCGCCTTCACCCGCATGGCCTGCGATGGCGACTGGAAGCCTGCCATTCAATATCTTGCGGATGCGTATGCAAAGGTTTCGTCTGTCCGAGACGGCATTGAGGGCGAGCGCAACATACAGGGTTTCTTCATGGCATACCTCAGTGTCTGCAACAAGTACCTCCTCGCCCCAGAACTTGAGCTCAACCACGGCTATTGCGACTTCTTCCTCCTGCCGGACCTGCGCTACAAGAGCACTCGCCACAGCTATATAATCGAGCTGAAATATCTGCCCAAGAAGGATTGGACGGAGACCGTCGCCAACGCCCAATGGGACGAGGCCGTCAAACAGATTAATGGCTACGCCTCGGCTCCGCGAGTGGAGGCTCTGCGGAATGGCACCGAGCTGCATAAGATTGTGGTGCAGTTCTGCGGTTGGGAGATACGGAGAATGGAGCCAATTGACAATTGACAATTGCTGGGGATTGACGTTTTACTCGACTTGCGGTTGTCTTGCTTGGGGTATTATAAAAACATTATAAAAGGCTGGCGGCAAAGTGTTTGCCGCCAGCCTTTTGTTGTTTGGCTTTCAATTTAGAGGGGAGACAGTAGCTTTCAGCCGACTATTCAACGGCCTCTACAACCTCGGCCTTCCATCCTCGGAAGACGACCACGGCCGCGGCGAGTGTCCACTCACGGGCCTCGGCCTCGGTTTGGAGACGCTTATCGGCAATGTAGCTGGCAACCTGGGCTCGCGCCTCTTTCCGCGCATTCTTCACCTCGGTGTCGGTGGCCGACGGCTTTATGTATTTGAGTTCCAGGACGAGAGCGTTGCGGTACTCGGGATTGACGGGATAGAGATATATGTCGGAATATCCGTGGCCCATTTCTGCCTCGGTGCGAGCTATATAACCATTACCCTTGCAGAGATGCGCTAACAGAAATCCCTTGACAAAGCTCTCGGCCTGAGGGGTGTAATCGCGCACGCTATCGTTCTCTTGCATTACGGAAACTATATACGAGATCAATGGTCCCCATTGACCGAAGTACGACCAATTGATCCACAGGTCGTCCATCGTATCGTTATCGGTGCGCCAATGCAGAGTCTCGCTATAAGCGCGAGTTAGATATGTGCCATATTGCCGACGCATAGTATCGTTGGCCACAACAAGGCTTATCGCCTCAAACGGCTTTCCGTTTCGGTCTATTTGGATCTTGCCGTACGTCAGGAGACCAAGATAGAAGAGCAGGCTCACGAGGTTCTTCTCATCTGAGAGTTCACGGATTTGGAATTCGGTATTTAGGGTGGCGAGAGTATAACCATCATTGAGGATGGACTGCATCCTCTTACTCTTGTTGCCGAAAGAGGACTCGTAGCGCACCATCATGCGAATCTTGTTGAAATCCTGCTTTACGTTATCGTCTATGAACGAGTCCGGGATGGTATGGTAGCCACCGTTGTACTTCATCAAGAAATAGAGAGTCATGTCCGAATTGAACATATGCTCGCCGCTGTACATGGCACTCTCCCTGCTAAAACAATAGTTGTCGTAATATGGCTTGGTCAAAGCGAGCAACTCTTCCACACTGTGACGGAAATCGCCATAGAAGTCGTGGTAATAAGTAAACATCTCGCGCACCTCGTCGGTCGTGAAGCCCACCATGGCATTGAAACGGATGTCGGTGGAGATATTCGCCGCTATGTTGAAGCCGCTCGTGACGTCGCTCAGGCAAAGGGGCGAGACGCCAGTGATGAAAATTCGGTCGATGGCGGCCTGGTTGTCCGTGGTGGCCTCCTTGAGTACATTGTAGAAGAAGCGCACGAAGCCATCAGCATGGAGTAGTTTCTCGTAGCTGGCCTCGTCGACGGTCATCAGTGTGTTGGCGAAGTTGTCGTACTCATCGATGGTAACGTATATCTTATATCCAGCCTCGGCCACCAATGCGGAAAGGGCTTTAAGTGCCTGGGCGCAGTTAGGTGTCTGCTCAATCACCTTCTTGCGGGCCTCGGGCCCCAACTTATCTTTATACGCACTGAGGAAACGCTCAATGGAACTGATTGCCGAGCTATTGAACGACTCCTGGACATTCTCGGGTCTGCTATCCACCCCCGAGAAACCGAACGACAGCATAAGATATGAATTGCGCAAGTGGGTTGGCTCTTTGCCTATCGCAAGGTCGCCAAATAGAGCGTCGAACTTATCCGCATAATTAACATCGTAATAAGCCTTAAGCATATTGACGAACAGGCTCTTACCAAAACGGCGCGGGCGGAGGAAGAGTATATAGTTATACTCCTCAAGGCTACGCAGATACGCAGTCTTATCCACATAATAGTAGTTTTCGAGACGGACCTTCTCGAAACTGGATATTCCGTAAGGTAGTAGTTTCTTGCTGTTTGCCATATGCGCCTGCTTGCTCTGCCTTCTGAGGGAGGCGGAAATAATATGCGAATATAGTGAAAATCGTGGGGAAAAGGTGTGGACGAGAAAAGCGGAAGCCCTACTTAGTACTATTTTATCCAAATTCTCCCCAACACCTCAGAAACGTGTAAAAACAAAGAGTGTTGCACCTCAGAAATGTGTATATACAAGGCCGAGTAGGGCTCAGAAACGTGTAAGAATTGGCATCAACGCACCTCAGAAATGTGTAAAAACAGAGATGCGCAGACCTCAGAAATGTGTACAAACGAGAAACAAACAAAACAGAACACACTAACACCAAGCAATTTAAGCAAGCAAGTCAAGTCTTCAAGGTCTCATTTCAAAATCACTTGTACAAAACAAGCAAAGACATAGCGGACACGCAATGCAACACACCAATCCCCGCCAAGAAAAGCCAAAAACAAAAAGGCCTTTCCTGACGGGGATTATATTATTTCAGATGAGGGGGGGGGAATAAAGATCAGAAGAAGATTATCTCGCCAATATTGTAGCCTGAGGAGGGGGAGGTAATATTCAGCACAACCTTCTCGCGGGAGGCCGACTTGTAGCACGAGGCGGTCTCGATGTAGTAGTTCGTGCCGTCGATGCGGTAGTATTTGGTGGAGCCTACACGGGTTATCGAGACATTGTACTGGCCACGGCTGTAGTCCCGCGAGGGCACGAGGACCGTTGACACATCCTCTATGAAGCCGCCATTGCGCTT
Source organism: bacterium (assembly GCA_963643535.1). Taxonomy (GTDB): domain Bacteria; phylum Bacteroidota; class Bacteroidia; order Bacteroidales; family Marinilabiliaceae; genus W3P20-009. The sequence continues at coordinate 3,662 of CAVILU010000009.1, forward strand.
TATCGCCTTGGCATCACGAAAGTCGGTACCCAAATAAATGGCCTCGACACGATATTTCGTGCTGGGGCTGGGAGATGTCGCCGAAGAGAGGAGGAGCACCACCACGAGAGCCACAGCAAAGAGCGCCACTCCACTCACGATATTCTTAGATATCAAAGCCATACAGTATTACTTTTCTGGTGGATTACTGGATTATGAGAAATGCAAGAACGAGACTATAATCGGCAACAACAAAAAGACAAGTTACAGTCAGCCAAGGAAACTAACGGCTAACTACAAACTGTTAATTGTCAATTGACAACTGTCAATTGTCAATTGCCCGCCTCTTGGTTCTGCTTAATGCTCTCGTAGACCTCCTTAGTTATGTTCTCGTAGCTCTCGTCGGAAGCCGTCTTGGGGTAGACGGGCGGGAGGAACTCCACCTGTACGCGGTGCGGGCGAGGGAGTTTGCGACCCTTAGGCATAGCCTGGAAGGCACCCTTGATGGAGACGGGGACAACGGGCACGTTGAGCTCCTTGCTGAGGATAGCGAAAGTCTTCTTGAACTCGCCGAGTTTGCCGTCGGTGGTGCGCGTACCCTCGGGGAAGATGATTATGTTCTTCTTCTTCTTGAGGGCCTCGCCCATCTTCTGGATGGACTCCTTGAGGTTGCTCATGTCCATGACGATGACGTTGTGTGTGGCAGCCATGAACTTAACGAAGGGCTGGCGGATATGCTGCTCCTTGGCGTAGAAATATGTGTTCTTGATGTCGCGGTACTTGAGGAAGGACATCACGAAGAGGCCATCCAGGAAACTCTGGTGGTTGGGGGCTATGATGACCGGTCCATCGGGAATTTGGTCTGCGCCCTTGCCCTTAAGCTTGAAATAGAGTTTGAAGAAAGGTTGCGACAGGGCAATGAAGATTCGGCCGGTGACCCATGTCTGCGGGAGTTTGAGGGTGGTGTGCTCGCGGAGAATCTTCTTCCAGTCGATCTTCTCCATCTGCATCTTGGTCTTGCCCTCGGCCACGAAATCGGCCATCTCGGATACGCTCTTGAAAGCCGTAAGTTGGTCGGTGGAGACCTCGATGCCGAAGCTTGAGTTGAGGAAGACCTGGAGGCCAACCTTATCGAGTGAGTCAAAAGCCAAGTCGAGTTCAATGTGGTCGGTAGGGCGCACCTTGCAGACCTTCTCGCTCTCGATGTACTTCTTGATCATCTTATACTCGTCGCTCATAGCCTCTTCTACAACCTCGGGGGCCACGGTCTCCTTCTCAGTCTCGACAAGGATGCTCTTGAGCTTGAAACGCTGAATCTTGTCGAGGCGGGTGCGCGGGAGGTCGTTGCGGTAGACCTTGACGTTGAAGATCTTCTTATAACCTGCCGCGTCGGCGTTATATTTTTCGAGTACATCCCACTTTATTTTCTCCTCGATCTGGGCATCGGTCATAGAGGAAGCGAGCGCGGGAGTTGGGACTATTATTGCCACGAGGGCATCGTCCTTATCCGTCACGGCAGCCTCCTTGACTATGTCGGTGTAAGCTTCGAGTTTCTGCTCTATGTCGGTGGGATTGACGTTCTTACCATTGGAGAGGACAATAATCTCCTTGCGGCGGCCGGTGACCACAACACGGCCCTTCTCGTCGAGATAGCCGAGGTCGCCAGTGTAGATCCAACCATCGCGGAGGATGGCCTCAGTCTCCTCAGGCCGGCCGTAGTAGCCCTGCATAATATTGTCGCCATGGGCAACGAGCTCACCTTCGCGGACCTCAACTGTGCAACCAGGGACTGGCTGACCAGATGCGCCGGGAGTGAAATCGCCAGGGCGGGTGAAGGCAATCATCGGGGCGCACTCCGTCATGCCATAACCTTCGAGAATGTCGAGGCCAAGGGTCTGCATCTTCTTGGCCACAGAGGGGTCGAGAGCAGCGCCACCGCTGACAAAGTACTTAATCTTGCCGCCCATCATCTTGCGGAGCGAGGCGAAGACGGTGCGAGAGACGGTGCGACTACCAATCTTCTCGCAAATCTTATAGAGGGTGCGGGTAATCCACTTGGCATCAATCTTGCCGCAGATGCCCTTGGTGAGCATGGAGTAGAGACGCGGCACGCCGATAATGATTCCGACCTTGCCATCGGCGAGGGTCTTCATGAGGTCGGGTGCGCTCATGCTGGGGCATATGGCCACACTGCCGCCCGTGACGAGCGGGGCTATGAGCGAGCCCACGAGGGGAAGCACATGGTGGCAGGGGAGTAGAACCATCGTACGCATCTCGGGGGTGAAGATGGGCACGCCCTTGCTTACAGCATTGATATTGAAGTAGATATTCTTAAAGGAGAGCATCACGCCCTTGGGGCTGCCGGTGGTGCCGCTAGTGTAGACTATGAGGCCCGTATCCTCCATGTCGTACTCAATATTGGCGGCGGGGGCAGATGTCGGACGGTTCTCCATCTCGGCATCCATAACGACAACCTGCTGATTGCCACCAGCACGCTTTACGGCCTCGCGGGCCACGTCGGAGCAAGCGTCGGACGCAAGGATGGCCGAAGGTGTGCAATCCGAAAGTACATAGGCGAGGTCGGCTGCCGACGACGTGCAGTCTACGGGGACTGCCACACCGCGCCTCTGCCAGATGGCGAAGAGCGCATAGATGAAAGCCGGACGATTCTCGGAAAAGATAACTACACGGTCGCCGCGGAGGGAGGTCAGTCCCTTGGCGAAGTCCGAGATTCGGGAGAGGAGCTCGGTATAGCTCACCTCTTTCTCGGCGGTCCAGATGGCCGTCTTATTATGATTACTAATCATTCAGTAGGGATAAGTTCGGGAGAGCGGCAAACCTCACATTTTTTGAGGATGAGGGGGAGGCCGGTCTCCGATGTCCAAAGTGGGAAGTGGTGGAAATACGCACTACGTTTGTGGGTACAAACATCACGCCACAGATACGCAAATGTAATATATTTTGCCGAACTAGGGGAATGTCTGTCCCCCGAACAGTCGTCTTTTGAGTATATATAACGTTTTGATGTCCAACTGTAGAAATTTACTACATCCGTTGGAACACATCATTAACGCTCCCCCACCCTATCCACGATTGGCGAGCAAGGCTTCGGCCGAACGCATATCCTCGGGCGTAGTGAGTTTGATATTGCCGCGGAGGCCTTCAGAGAGATGGACCTCATGACCGGTGGCCTCGACAACACTCGCGTCATCGGTAAAGAGAGGCGACCACGGCTGGGCATAAGCACCCACAAGGAGATCCGAGCGGAAAACCTGCGGAGTCTGGACCATAACAATCTTGGAACGCTCGACGGCATGGCTCGCCCCGCCCTCGTCCACCATACGGACGGACTCGACAGAGGGGAGCACAGGAATGGCAGAGCCATAGAGCTCGGCATCGGCATAGAGACGACTGATGAACTCGGCTGTAACGAGCGGGCGCACGCCATCATGCACGCCCACCACGCCCTCGCCACGCCACTCGGCCACGCCATGCGACACGCTCTCGAAACGCGAAGAGCCACCAGCCACGACATCCACCTGGACATTGAAATCATATTCGCGGCAGAGCTCCGCCCACGCATCCATCTGAGCCGCAGGCAAGACGAGCACGACCCTCATGCCTGGCACCGAAGCGAAGACCTCGACAGTGCGCATAAGGACTGGCCGCCCGCCGAGAGGCAAAAACTGCTTAGGCACAGCCGAACCCATACGCGAGCCGCTGCCGCCCGCCACAATTATAGCAAGGTATCGAGACATATGGAGGTTTGTATTTTAAGAAACCCGCGCCGCACACATCATAGCACGGGGCGAAGCATTACCTGATTGAGGATAAGGAACATCACCACGGCACCCAATATGTAGCCCGAGATGATTTGCGCAGGCGTATGAGCCTCCTCATAGAGACGAGTCCAAGCCGTGACGCCCGCCACAACAAAGGCCACGACGGCCACAGGCGTGAAATCCTGATGATAACACGTGCCGACAACCCACACGTAGGAGAGCAGACAACCCGCGCCAATGGCATGCAGGCTCACCTTCCAAAATATGGAGCAAATAGACGCCGCGAAGAGAGCCACAGCCTCGCCAATAAGCATGCCGGTGACGGGGCGCGGGACATTGCCCATGACGAGGAACACCGAGCAGCCAATGGCAAGCGACGAGAGCATAAGCGGATGGACGCGCTCGGAATGTGTCGGCATCTCGATGTCGCTAATCTGACCGATGGCAATAAATATGCCAATGAAGACCAGCGGAATGATGCAGGCGAAGAGGCCCACACTGCCGAGGATACGTGCGTTGAGCGACATAGGCATATCGGCATAGGGCGTGGGAGTGTAGAGCACCAGGAGGGTGCAATACACGGGCATCAGCAACGGGTGGAGCACCACGGTGACCACTCGCGAGATGATATCGGAGACTGAACTGCTTTTCAAATTCTTTTTGGGGGCTTTTGGGGAGAAATGTGGGGAGAATTAAGAGCTAAAGGGTCTTGCGGAGGCGCGCCACGGGGATGCCGAGCTGCTCGCGGTATTTGGCCACGGTGCGGCGCGCTATCTGATAGGACTTGGCGGAGAGGATCTCAACGAGTTTCTCGTCGGTGAGCGGGGCGCGCTTGTCCTCGGCCTCAATGGCTTCGCGGAGGATGCTCTTGACCTCGCGGGTGGAGACGTCGTCGCCGTCGGCATTCTGGATGCCCTCGGAGAAGAAGTACTTGAGCGGGAAGATGCCGAAAGTAGTCTGGACGTATTTGCTGTTCGAGACTCGGGAGATGGTGGAGACATCGAGGCCTGTGCGGTCGGCAATATCCTTGAGGACCATAGGCTTTAGTTTGGTCTCATCGCCATCTATGAAGTAGTCGCCCTGATAGTCCATGATGGCTTGCATCACGAGGGTCAGGGTGTTGCGCCGCTGCTTGATGGCATCGATGAACCACTGCGCGGACTTAATCTTTTCGCGGACAAAGGTGGCGGCGTCGCGCTGCTCCTGGCTCTGGTTGGCCTTGTTGGTGGCGTATTCGCGGAGCATCTGGGCATAGGAGCTACTAATCTTGAGCTCGGGCTCGCCACGCTGGTTGAGATGGAAGCCGAGTTCACCGTTGTCGTAGTCTATGATGAAATCGGGGATTACGTGTTGCGCTTGGCGGGCTGCGCCACCGCTATATGCGGAGCCGGGTTTGGGATTGAGGCGCAATATGACAGCCACGGCGGCCTTGAGATCGTCGTCCGAGATCTGGAGGCGTCGCGTAATCTTGTCGTAATGGTGTTTGGAGAACTCCTCGAAACAGAGGTCGAGGACATCAATAGCGTTGAGGACTTCGGGAGTCGGCTTGCGATCTTTGCGCAGCTGGAGGAGGAGACATTCGCGGAGGTCGCGTGCGCCCACGCCAGCCGGGTCCATTTGCTGCACGGCCTCAAGGACTTGCTGGACCTCGGCATCCGAGACGTCCTCGTTTATGGCGAAAGATATGTCGTCGGCAATATTGCCAATTTCGCGGCGGAGATAACCATCCTCGTCGATATTGCCAATCACGTACTTGGCTATTTGCTCCTGACGCTCAGTAAATTCGCAGAGACCGACTTGTTCCTCAAGGTGCTCGTAGAAAGACGAGGCTTCGGAATATGGGACACGGTCGCGCTTGTCGTCGTCGTCCGAGAAATTATTCGCTTGGAGTTTGTAGGCTGGGATGTCCTCGTTGAGGAGGTAACCCTCGATGGTGCCGTCGTCGGGTTGCTCGTCTTGCGCGGCGTTGACCTGGGGCTCGGTCTGTTGCTCCCGTTCCTTTTGGAGAGTAGCCAATTCATCCACCTCGAGTACGGGGTTCGCCTCGATTTCCTCCTTGATACGTTGCTCGATCTGCGCCGTCGGGATTTCGAGGAGCTTGACGAGCTGTATCTGCATGGGGGACAGCTTCTGTTGCAGCTTGAGCTGCATACTCTGACTTATGGGCATAACTATTCTCTGGTTTGGGCAACGCCTAATATTACAAATATAAGAAAAAAGCGCGGCAGTGGAGCGCGGGAGGCAGCTTTTTATAGTCGCCAGCAATGCGCATCAGAGTCTCAGCAAGCCGTTGGCGGAGAGCACAGGCACCGTCTTGACCGACGCGGGATGCTCCAGGCACTCGGCGATGTCGGCATCATAACCTTTCTGTTTCAACCGATTATAATGAACCGAGAGGGGGAAAAGGTCTTGCGCCTCGGGGGCACGCAGGCGGGCGAGGTCGTGAATCATTGCCGTCTGATCATTGGCAAAAGAGAGTTCCTTGGACACGTCCCGTTTGCTAAACAGGCCGAGCAGGTCGAACTCGCTGGAGCCGTCGGCAAGGGCTATGACGCAGTCGGCCACAATGGCGGCGCAGAAACAGTCCTCGATAGTCATCTGACCATAATTGCCAGAGCAAACAAAGACAATCTTATCGCAAGCGAGGGCCTCGCAGAGGGTGTAAGCCCGCTTGGCCGCCATCTCGTAGTTGAGCATCGAGGCCACGACTACAGCACGCGCGCTCTGGCTGTTGCAGAGGGCGAGGGTGCCGTTGGTGGTTGTAAGCACTACGGTCTTGCCTGCCACTCGCTCATGGGTGTAGTCCTGTGGCGAATTGCCGAGGTCGAAGCCCGGTATGAGGTCCGCATTGCGCTCACCGCCAAGTATCACATTCTCGCGGCCAAGCTCGTCAGCCTTTGCGAAGGCCTCTTCGGGCGAGAGCACTGGAGCCACGGCCGCCGCCCCGTTGTCCAGTGCGCGTGTGATGACGCTCGTGGCGCGTAGCACGTCTATGACTACCGCCACGGAGGAGGAGAAGTCGTAGCCCTCGGCAGATTGGGCTGTCGGGAGTATGTCTATGGTCTTGAGGCTCATGGGAGAGAGATTAATTTGATTTAGGGAGAAAAAAAAATCGATGAGAGGGAAGCCGCAAGTGGCTCACTCTCATCGAAGTTATGGTTGAAGGTTCAGAAACGGAGGGCGACAGTAGCCCCCACGCCCTCGCCGGCGCCTACGGCCGGAGACCAGTTGATGGCAAGGTCGTCCGAGACATCGAAAGTAAAGAAATGCGCATCGACGCACGCATCGACAATCTGGACAAGATAGAGACCCGCCATGCCGAAGATAGAGAGGTCGCGGTATCGCCGGTAGTAGTCCTTCTTCTTCTTGAGGGAGTTTTGAAACCACGTCTTGTATTGCCCTTGGACGAGGTCCTCGGTAAGGTGGGCGCGCTCCACGAAGTACATGTAGCTCTTGTTGTTAGGGTCGCCAAGGAGGAAATCTCGGTAGGCGTTGCTATACATCTTGAGGTACTTGTTGTTGAAGTGGATGGCGTAGCCGAGGGCGAAAGCGCCGCCGTAGAGGATGGGCAGCTTCCAGTACTTCTTGTTGTAGATTTGGCCGAGACCCGGGAGGATGGCCGCATACATAGTGGCCGTGTGTGGCGAGTGGCCGAGCGTGCCGACGTGGACGGAAGGGATGAGACGGACCGTCTCGCCATCTACGAGCACGAGGGTGTCGTTGGTCAGGACGAAAGGCTCTACGGACTCGAGTTTAACGTCCGCGGCAGGGGTCTCGTCGCCCACGCTTATGATGTTCGGGTCGCCATAGTCCTGGGCAAAGGCCGAGCCACCGCCCCAAAGGAGGAGCGGGAGCATAGCAGCTGCCACGAGTGACAGAAGGCGGAAAGAGTAAGCCATCTTATCTTATCGAGGGGGAGAGGGAATGGGCTCTCCACCAGGTCTTTTATTTCTGACGGGCCGAGTCGAGGATATCCATAATCTTCTCGAGTTCCTCGGCCGAGGCGAAGGGGATGGTGATTTTGCCCTTGCCCTTGTCGTTGCAAGCGAGGCTTACCTTGGTGCCGAAATACTGCGAGAGTTGCGAGCCGAGAGCCTTGTACTCCTCGGGGGTCTGAGTCTTGGGCTTGGGAATTGGCTTTTTGTCGGCATTGGGGTCCTCGTCCTCATTGCCCGAGGCGTTGGGGTCGTTGTATTCGCGGACCATCTCCTCGATGCGGCGAACGGAGTAGCCTTGCTCGATGGTCTCGTGGAAGAGCATGAGCTGGGTCTCCTCATCCTCGACGCCCATGATGGCGCGGGCGTGGCCCATGCTGATGAGCTTGTCGCGGAGGCCGGCCTGGATGTCCTCGGGGAGTTTGAGGAGGCGGAGGTAGTTGGTTACGGTCGAGCGTTTCTTGCCTACCTGATCGGCGAGGGTCTCCTGGGTAAGGTTGCACTCATTGATGAGCCTCTGGTAGCTGAGGGCCTCCTCGATGGGGTTGAGGTCCTGGCGTTGGATGTTCTCGATGAGGGCTACGGCGAGCATCTTGTCGTCGGAGATGTCGCGGACATAGGCGGGGACCTCCTTGAGGCCGCACATCTTAGCAGCGCGGAAACGGCGCTCACCGGCAATTATCTGGTAACGTCCCGAGTCGACCTTGCGGAGGGTGAGGGGCGTGATGATACCGTAGTTGAGGATAGAGGTGGCGAGCTCTTCGAGTTCCTCCTCCTTGAAGTCCGTGCGGGGCTGCCAAGGATTGACATCGATGAGGTCTATTGCGATCAGGTCCACAGCGGCCTTCGACTGCGGCTCTTTCTCCACCGCGTCGTCGCCGAGGAGAGCGCCGAGTCCCTTGCCGAGTCCGTGCCCGAGGCCTGTATTCTTAGGCATTAATTAGGAAATATGAAGTGTGTGAGACTTTTTTACTTGTTCTTTGCCGCGATGCGGTTGAGGAGCTCTCGGGCAAGGTTGAGGTAGTTCTGCGCGCCCTTGCTGGCGGCGTCGTAGCTGATGGCAGCCTGGCCGTGGCTGGGGGCCTCGGAGAGGCGGACGTTGCGCGCGATGAGGGTCTCGAAGACCATATCCTGGAAGTGGCGCTTGACCTCGTCGAGGACCTGGTTGGAGAGGGTCGTGCGGGAGTCGTACATCGTGAGGAGGAAGCCCTCGATCTCGAGCGCGGTGTTGAGGCGCTTCTGGATGATCTTGATGGTGTTGAGGAGCTTGCCGAGGCCCTCGAGGGCGAAGTACTCGCACTGTACGGGGATGATGATGGAGTCGGAAGCCGTAAGGGCGTTGACGGTGATAAGGCCGAGCGAGGGGCTGCAGTCGATGAGGATGAAGTCGAAGTCGTCGCGGAGCTTGTCCACCATACGCTTCATGGTCTGCTCACGGTCGCTCATATTGAGCATCTCAATCTCTGCGCCAACGAGGTCGATATGCGAAGGGAGGATGTAGAGGTTGTCTATTTCGCACTTGAGGACGGCAGTCTTGGGGTCGACGTCGTTGACCATGCACTCATAGATGGTGTTCTTCATCTCGCGGACGTCGAAACCGAGGCCTGAGGTGGAGTTTGCCTGGGCGTCGGCATCGATGATGAGGACTTTCTTCTCGAGAACCGCGAGGCTTGCGCCGAGGTTGATGGCCGTGGTGGTCTTGCCCACGCCGCCCTTCTGGTTGGCTATTGAAATGACTCTTGCCATTATTGTCGTTTTAAATTTCCGTTTGGCAAAGATAGTCTTTTTTCGAGTATATGGTAGCATTGTTCCACGGGCCGAAGAGCCTGATCGACAGCCATTGATTTATGTAATTCAGTATGTTACAACGACTAAGGCGAGCCATTAGCAATGTTCCACGACTTATTGACAAACGACTACTGACAAGTGTCAATAACTTTTAGCACACATAGCCCCGTGATTTACAGCCAAATACACGCACCACATCCCGACACCGCCAGAAGTTATTGACAGGGGCTGTCAGTATGTTGATAACTATGCAAAAAGCGAGCCCCGCGGCATAGTCATGGGACTGTGCCGCGGGGCGTAACAACTTAATAATCTGAAGAATGAGAAAGCAACAGCCTACTCCGAGTAAACACTCTCAGCAAAGGGTCGCAAATTGTAGTGCGAAGCCATGACCTCGCCATAGGCGCCAGCGGAGCGGAGGGCTATGAAATCGCCGCGATGTGAGGCAGGCAGGGTGACCTCCTTGCCGAAGCAGTCGGACGACTCGCAGACGGGGCCCACGACATCGTACTTCTCATGAGGCTCGGAGCTCGAGATATTCTCAATCTTGTGGTAGGCATGGTAGAGAGCCGGGCGGATGAGGTCGTTCATACCCGCGTCGATGATGGCGAACTGCTTTTTCTGGCCCTTCTTGACGTAGAGTACGCGCGAGATGAGCGAGCCGCACTGCGCCACGAGGCTGCGGCCGAGCTCGAAATGAGCCTTCTGACCGTCGCGGAGCTCAAGATGCTTGGCGAAAGTCTCGAAGTAGCCTTGGAAATCGGGGACGGGCACCTCGTCGGGATGCTCATAGTCTATGCCGAGTCCGCCGCCAAGGTTGACCACCGAAATGGTGAACTTGTTCTCCTCGAACCAGCGGAGGAGCTCATTGACACGGGTGCAGAGGACTTGGAAAGCACCCATATCGGTAATCTGCGAGCCTATGTGGAAATGCACGCCGACAAGGTTGATATTGCTGAGCTCCTGAGCCTTGCGGGCTGCCGTCTCGACCTCCCATAGGCCGATGCCGAACTTGTTCTCCTCAAGACCGGTAGTGATATACTGGTGGGTGTGCGCATCGACATTGGGATTGATTCGCAGAGCGATGTCCGCCACCTTGCCCTTTGCCATTGCGAGCTCGTTGATAACCTCCATCTCGGGGATGCTCTCGACGTTGAAGCACTCAATGTCGGCATCGAGGGCGAGATTGATTTCCCAATCGGCCTTACCCACACCAGCGTAGACGATCTTCTTGGAGTCGAAGCCATGCTCGAGGGCGGCGCGCACCTCATTGCCACTGACGCAGTCTATGCCGAGACCGTAGCCGCGCACCTCGTCGAGGATTCGGGGGTTGGCGTTGGCTTTTACGGCGAAGTGTACGCAGTAGTCGTAGTGGTCAGCCAAACGCTTGACCTCGGCAAGCGTCGAGCGGAGCACCGCCATATCGTAGTAGTAGAACGGGGTTTGGATGTTGGCGAACTTATCTGTTGGGAAACTCATAAGGGGGTAATGAATGAGCAGGTTTCTTTTGTAATCAGGAGGGAGAATTGGAGAGAAAAAAAGTCGGACGGCGACCGAGCCTCAGGGGGAAAGCCGAGAGGTGGAACGCCGTCCGATATGGAAGTCTCGATTAATCGAAGAGATTGGCCGAAAGACCGCGGAGGGCTGCCACCTTGTCGCTCGCGTTGATAAGGACGGAGACATTATGGCTGGAACCGCCGTAGGAGATCATGCGCACAGGCACGTCGGCGAGGGAGTCGAAAATCTTGCTTGCGTAGCCCTTCTTGTCGGCCGAGAAGTCGCCAGCGATGCAGATGATGCACTGATCCTTGTCTACCTCTACGGTGCCATACTTCTTGAGGTCGTCGATGATGTCGTAGAGATGACGGTCGTTGTCGATGGTGACTGAGACACCCACCTCGCTGGTGGTTATCATATCGATGGGTGTCTTGTAGCTCTCGAAGATCTCGAAGACCTTGCGCATGAACCCGTAGGCGAGGAGCATACGGCTGCTCTTGATGCGGAGGGCCGTGATGTTGTCCTTGGCAGCGATGGCGGCAACGCGGTTGGCGCACTGACGGCCGCTGATGAGGGTGCCGGCAGCCTTGGGATCCATAGTGTTGAGGAGGCGTACGGGGATATTGTTGACCTTGGCGGGGAGCACGCAAGTCGGGTGGAGAATCTTGGCACCGAAATATGCCAGTTCAGCGGCCTCGTCGAAAGAGAGTTCCGAGACGGGCTTGGTGTTGTCTACGAAACGGGGGTCGTTGTTGTGCATGCCGTCGATGTCTGTCCAAATCTGGATCTCGTCGGCAAGGATGGCTGCGCCAATGAGGGAAGCCGTGTAGTCCGAGCCACCGCGCTGGAGGTTATCCACCTCGCCGAAAGAGTTGCGGCAGATGTAGCCCTGCGTGATGTAGATGTCGTAGCCGGGGTTCTTGTCGAGCTGCTGCTTTAGGTTCTCGCGGATGTATGCGGTGTCGGGCTCGTTGTTCTTGTCGATGCGCATGTAGTCGAGTGCCGGGAGGAGGCAGCTCTTGACGCCCTGCTCGAGGAGGTAGAGGTTGAACATCGCGGTCGAGATGAGCTCGCCCTGCGAGAGGATCTCCTTCTCGTGGAAGACGGTGAACACGTTGTTGCAGAACGACTTGATATAGTTAAAACGCTCGCGGATCACCTCCATGCCCTTGGCCTTGTACTCGTCGGAGGAGTAAAGCTCGTCGATGTGCTGGGCATACTTGGACTCGAGGCCGCTGATGACCTCGTTTGCGCCGTCGGCGTTCTTCTTATAAAGGTAGTTCGAAATCTCCACAAGGCTGTTGGTAGTACCAGACATAGCCGAGAGGACAACTATTTTGACTTCGCCATCGAGGATGAGCTTGGCAACATCTTTCATGCGCGCAGCGGAACCGACTGACGTGCCACCGAACTTAAGGACTTTCATCTATCTGTTAGGGTTTAATATTTTAACACACGGTCTAAAACCGAACACAAAGTTATAGAGAATTTGCGAATATACAAGAAACACCTACGACTAAATATATTCTAAACCTGCAAGAAGCCTAAAATCTTGCCATAGGACACTCGATTTGAGCCCCTACCCGACTCATCTGCGGTCAGTTACAGGCCTCTCTATCAGATTCTTTTAGAGGACATTGTGAGCCCATCGACAGAGATAGACCCAAGCTTCACGGGCACAACAGTATTGACCTCATCGGCCGAAGCTGGCACCTCGACTCGGATATAGTTCTCAGTGAAGCCCACATGGAGACCGTCGCGCACTGTGGACTCCACGAGTACGCTCGTCTCGTAACCCGCATGAGCCTTATAGAAATCCATACGCTTGCGCTCCGAAATCTCGTGGAGGACGGCGTTTCGGCGATGGCGTTCGGGGATTGGGACAACGGGCTTGATGTCCAAAGCGCGGGTACCCGGACGCTCGGAATAGGTGAACACGTGAAGCTGAGATACATCCACGCCCTCAATAAACTGTCGTGTCTGCTCAAAGAGCTCCTCAGTCTCGCCATTTACGCCCACGATAACGTCCGCGCCGATGAAGCAATGAGGGATAAGGCTCTTGATAAGGGCGATTTTCTCGGCATAGAGGGCCGTATCGTAGCGGCGACGCATAAGGCGAAGCATATCGTCCGAGCCAGACTGGAGAGGGATGTGGAAATGGGGCATAAACTTACTGCCCGGTGTGGCGCAATGCTTGATAATCTCCGTGGTGAGGAGATTGGGCTCGATGCTCGATATGCGGTAGCGCGAAACGCCCTCGACACCCTCAAGAGCCTCAACGAGCTGAAGGAAAGTCTCGCCCTGATGCCTGCCAAAATCACCAATATTGACACCCGTGAGCACTATTTCCCGAGCCCCGTCGGCTGCTGCTTGGCGTGCGAGCTCGACAGTCTCGGCCACCGTAGCACTACGGCTGAGGCCGCGGGCCATAGGGATTGTGCAATAAGAGCAGAAATAGTCGCAACCGTCCTGAACCTTGAGGAAAGAGCGGGTGCGGTCGCCACTGGAATATCCGCCCACGAAAGAGCGGTCGCGAAGAATGTCGCCACTCACTACGCGCTTCTCCTCTCGATTGGCGAGACCGCGGACCACCTCATCGGCAATCTGGCCTTTCTGGTTTCCGCCAAGCACGAGACCCACGCCAGGCATCTGCAGAATCTTATCCGCCTGAAGCTGAGCAAAGCAGCCGGTGACGACCACAAAAGCATCAGCATTGAGGCGTATGCAGCGGCCAATCATCTGGCGGCATTTCTTGTTTGCCTCCTCGGTGACCGTGCACGTGTTGATGACATAGACATCGGCCACGTCGTCGAAATCGACACGCTCGAAGCCTACAGCCGCGAGTCGGCGGGCCATATCGCTTGTCTCGCTGAAATTGAGTTTACAGCCGAGGGTATGGAATGCGACTTTACGGTTTTGGAAAGATAGTGGGTCTATCATCGGGAATTATATGGGATGTTCTGGGCTCAAAGGGCTTTACGTAGTCGACAGATTTCAGTGATAGAACTAACGCGTCAGCAGGCTTAGCAAAGCGCATCTGATTTACAGATTGAGCCCAAACAAAGAATATTCAAATTAATATTAGCACCCCGAGAGTGGGTGGGGCGCAAGAAGCGAAGAGGGCAACAAGAGTGGGGCCACCCTACCCCGTCGCAAGAAAAAAAAGACCGACCCGCTCTGCGGGAACGCGCAGGGCGGGTCGGGCATCTCATGATTTTAATGCGTCGAGCAGAGACGGTTCCAAGAAGGAAAGACTTGGGGCCCCGTCAGGCTTAAGTGGACGCAAGAGCGGATAACCTCGCGGGAGGGTCCGCATGCGCTGTCGAGAGATGTTGTGGCGAGAAGTGGATTACTTCTTGCGGTTCTCGAAGTGCTTAGAGTAACGGTTCATGAACTTATCGACACGGCCGGCGGTATCGACGAGCTTCATCTTGCCAGTGTAGAAGGGGTGTGAGCTGCTGGAGATTTCGAGCTTAACCTGGGGATAGGTCTCGCCATCGATCTCGATGGTGTCCTTGGTGGTTGCAGCAGAGTGAACGATGAAGGTCTCGTTGTTGGACATGTCCGTGAAAGCTACGAGCCTGTAGTTCTCCGGATGGATTCCTTGCTTCATTTTGTAGAAAAATTATTTATATAGTTTCGAAACTTTCTATTGAGCGGCCGCAGAGGCAGGAGTTATCGGAGCCTCGCACGGAGCCATAGGAGTCATTTTCGGGCGCAAAGTTAGGCAATTGCGATTGAAATACAAAGTTAAAAGGCTAAAAGATAGGGAGCAATGCCTCTTATACTGCTTATATTTTCCTCACCTAAGCACCAAGTCTGCTCTTGACAGACTAAAGACACAAGAGAGAGTGATTAGTCAAATTCGCCAATGCAGTTCTCAGAGTCGGGCCGAAAGACAAGAACCAATCATATTGGACTATATATAAGAGAAAAAGCTACGAGGGAAAAGGATACGAGGGAAAGGATATGAGGGAAAGGATATGGGGGAAAGGTAAAAAAACGCCCGCTGAGGAGACAAGTCCTCAGCGGGCGTTAGTATATTTTCCGTAAAATCAGATCTGATTAGAGGAGCTGGCTCTTGCCGCCCTGCTCGGGCGAGCCTACACGAACCATTGCGCAACGGAAGCCGATATCGTCACGGCTCTCACGCTGGTCGAGCCAACGGCGGGTACCAGGGCTGAGCCAGTAAGCGCGGTCGCGCCAGCCGCCACCCTTGTAGACGCGCATGCGGTCGGTGATGAGGTTGGAAAGGCTCTTGGTTGCCTCGTCTGCATGGAGACCACCCTCAGTGTCGACAGGGTTGCCACCATACATATCGTTGGTGTTCTGGTTAGCTTGCAGCCAGTCGCTGCTCTCGATTGCAGACTGAGCATCACCATCGAGGTAGTTGATAGCGTCGGCTACACGGTAGTTCCAACGATCCTGAATATCCTCAGCCTTCTCGAGCTCAGTCTTGAGGCGTCCGATAGAGTCCTTCTCGACAGGCACACCAGTCTCGTCAACTACAAGCTTCTTGAACTCGTTACCACGGAAGGGGTTGAGCTCGTCAGCATCGTCGAAAGTGAGAGGACGGTAGACGTCGCGTACCCACTCATTGACGTTACCAGCCATACAGAAGAGACCGTAGTCATTAGGCCAGTATGAGTTTACGGGGACGGTGATGTCACCCTTATCGTTGAGGTTACCAGCGGTACCCATATAGTCACCATTGCCACGGACGAAGTTGGCCATCATCTTACCACGGTTAGCATCATCGGAGTTACGCAAGACGTGAGAGTTCCAAGGGAAGATGCGGCGGTCGGCCATACGCTCGTCGAGGGTATTGCCGATAAGACCATAGGCAGCGAACTCCCACTGAGCCTCAGTAGGAAGCTGGTAGCTGGGGAGGAGGATGCCATCATCCTGACGGACGCGACGGGTCTGACCATCATTTCCGAGATCATCAAGGGGCTCAGGACCATCAGTCACCTCAACCTGGCCATAGAGGTATGCCTCAGTATTGAAGTTCTCGCGCTCATTCTGGTCATTGACAGTGAGCTCGATGATGCCCTTCTCATAAAGGATATTCTCGTTGACGCGGTCGGTACGCCAAGCGCAATACTTATTCGCCTGTTCCCAGCTAACACCTACGACAGGATAGTCAGCATAGGCAGGGTGGCGAAGATAGTTCTCGACATAAGGCTCGTTGTAGGCGAGAGGACGACGCCAAACGAGGGTATCGGGGAGAGCGTCGCGATAGACCTCACGGTTCTCGCTGAAGACCTTATTAATCCAGTAGAGCCACTCACGGTAGTTGGCGTTGCTGCACTCATACTCGTCCATATAGAACGAGGTGACTGTAGCTCGGCGAGGAGTAGCGTTGTTGTTAAACATAACGTCCTGCTCAACACGACCCATGATAAAGGTGCCGCCCTCGATAAAGACGAGGCCAGGACCAGTCTCCTGCTCGAAACCGGATTTGTACTCATATCCACCGTAGGTAACATCGTTATACACCCAGCCGGTGGCAGTCGAACGTTCGCCGGAGTGACCACCTGACTTGCTGCTACCGAAGATGCAGGAGGTCAGAGCAAGCGAGGCTACAGCCACGCTGGTGCAAAGCGCGAACTTATTGACTTTTTGTATCATAGTTGACAACTTCATTTATCGGAGATTAGCGAAGGCTGCGAAAGGAGCAAGCCTTTGGAAACGCAAAGGTATAAATTTTCATTCGCACCTATCTACGCAAAAAAAGAAAAACTGTTGCCTTAGTGGCTAATCTTTTTCAATAAGTGCTACAGCATAGGCAGAACCGCCCTCGCCACGACCCTCATAACCAAGCTTTTCGGTGGTTGTGGCCTTGATGGAGACGCAGTCGTCGTCTACGTTCATAACCTGCGCCAAGGTTTGCTCCATAAGGGGGATGAGGGGCATGAGTTTTGGCTTTTGGAGGGCGATGGTGCAATCGACGTTGCCGACCCGGTATCCCTTCGATGCGATGATATCAATGGTCTTGGCAAGGATAACCTTGCTGTCGATACCCTTATACTCGTCGCTGTTATCGGGGAAGTGGAAGCCAATATCGCGCATGTTGGCCGCACCGAGGAGTGCGTCGCAGATGGCGTGGATGAGGACGTCGCCGTCGGAGTGGGCAACCCAGCCGCGCTCGTAAGGGACTTTCACACCACCGATTGTCATCGGGAGGCCGTCTTCGAGTTTGTGGACATCGAAGCCGAAGCCGACACGGATTTTCATTTGCAGTACTTGTAGATTATTAGTTTTTCCTGATGGGGTGGGGGAGCCCTGGTAGGCTATCGTCTGCTGCCCTTCATGACTCGCGCAATGTCGAAGCCGAGGGTGATGCGGACGGTGTTGGCGAGGGCAGTGTTGTGGTTTGCGTCGCCAACGGCGAAGATGTAGCTGGCAGCCACGTCGATCATCTGATACTTGACGCCGAGACCCGCGGAGCAGTACTTGAGGTTACCCTTGTTCTCGGGGTTGTTGTGGTAGCCGAAGCGGGCTGAGAACATATTATTATATGTGTACTCGACGCCGGCGCAGATATCGACCTCCTGGAACTCCTCGCGAGCGTTCTTGCCGTCGGCAAAGCTCTTGAAGAGGGATGCTACGACAGACTGGCTGTAGTACTCCTGGCGAGACTCGTAGTCGGCGTTGTCGCGGTAGTCAGGTGTCGGAACCATAAGCTTGTTGAAGTCGAGGGCCGCACCAATCTTATTATACTTGTCAATCTCGTACCAGAAGCCGGCACCGAGACGGAGGTTTGCGGGGAGGTACTCGTTGGTGACACCGTCGTCATAAGAGATCTTGGAACCGATGTTGGAGAGGTTGATACCGGCCATGATGTCGGCCTTGTGGCCACGGAGGCGGAGGGGGTGCTTGAAGTAGAAAGCGATGTCGGCAGCAAAGGCGTTGCCCTTGGAGTAGCCGTCGTCGTTGAACTGGAAGCCGAGGTCGGAGTGGATGTAACGGAGCGCGATGGCGCCGGAGAAATACTTAGAGAGCGCAAGAGAGTAAGCAGCGTCGATGCTGAACTCATTGGGCTTATAGGAGCCTTCCTCACCGCCCTCGTCGTTGTAGAAAACGAGGTCGCCGAGCGAGAAATAGCGGATACTCATCGAGACGCAGTTGCGGTCGTTGATCTTGTAATAGCCCATAAGGCTAAAGAGATTGATATCCGAAATGATGTTGCGGAGCCAAGGGGTGACGGAGAGCGACGCGCCGCACTTGCTATCCATACGGATGTACTTTGCGGGGTTCCAATACTGCGAGTTGATGTCAGGTGTAGATGCGACACCGGCATCACCCATAGCGGAGCCACGGGCCTCGGGCGCGATGTTGAGCATCTGGACGCTCGAAGGGATTGGGTTGTAGTCGCTCGAGAGAGTAGTAGAACTGTTCTCGTCGTCGGAATTGTCGTCGGCAAAGGCCGAGAGAGGCATAAGAGCCGCGAGAGCGGCCGCCGTTGTGGCTATAAGGTTAACCTTCATTTGGCTGGTAGAATGATTTTGCAAAATGTCTTCTAACTATATATAACGACAAAATTGCGTGGTTATTGTGCTTTGACGAAAATTTTTCTTGAAAAAGAGAATGAATGCCCATCTGCCTCGGCCTCACAGTGGACAATATATATGCCACTGGCGAGGGCTCCGGTAGAGAGCCGAGTGAGTTCACGGCCACCGCCATTACGCTGATCTACAACCTGTTCGTTGTGGCTAACAAGGCGTCCCATGAGGGAGTAGACCGACGTGCGGACCTTAAAAGAGGCCACCGGCATATTACTCTCGAAAGCGAGCACCACATGGCCATCGGAGTACCACGCCCGACCGCCAAAGGCCATTGAGCCGGAGCGGTTGAGATTGACAGGGAGGGTTACAGACGACGAGTTGTTGAGATTGTCCCAAGCCTTAATGGTGAGGGAGTACTCGTCAGTCGTCGAGAGGGAAGAGAGTGGGTAGGAGACGAGGCCCGAGGTGTAGCTACCGGCCTCGTAGGAGAAATAGTTGTTGAGGGAGATAGCCGAAGTGCGGTCGCCGTCCACCACGAGAGAGATGTCATGGCCGACACCTTGACCAGAGACGTTGATGCCCTGCTCGTCGGCGATGATGGCGTAAAGAATTGGCGTATTGGAAATCACGTTGCCATTGGCATCACGCTCATAATCCACCCATGCCTTAATCTCGGGACCATTATCATCCACGGCATCCTCATCCGCAAAGCCACCCAGGAGGAGGGCATCCGAAGATCCGAGAGCATCGCGGCCATCAGCACCCGAGGCGTAGGCCGTGAGGCGACCATAGCCAACAGTGAGATCAAATTCCTTAGGTAGGATAAAGGAGACGGTGAAGTGACCATTGACGACCTCGACTTCGCCCGAGAAGACTCGCGCTCCATTCTCATCGTAGGTCATAGACGCACCGCTCTCGACACCAGATGTTTGCTTCGTCACGCGCTTGTCGTAGATTGAGACAATAGCCGAACCGTTGAAGGACTCATCAACGGAGCCATCGGCAAGGCGGATGGAGCAAGAGACATGGCTATGCTCGAGAGCGCGTACGGGACTTACGACCTCGTCGATGGGCACGCCATTAACGGAATCGAGTTGAGCGAAGAGGCCGGCGGGCGTAGAGACTTTGAGAGCCGGGTCTCCGATAAGGGCGTACTTGAGAGAGTTAACAGTAGCACTGCTGCTTGTCTTGGCCAAATGCTCGGCTTCTCCGAGAGTGATGCGGTTGCCGTCCTCGTCGAGACTATAAGCGTATTTGTTGAAAGCGCGGGTAATCACGTAATTGGGTGCGCCGTAGGTCTCTCGTGTGGCAGCGAAGACAGCTATCGCGCCGCCATTGGCATTGAAGAGAAGGTCGGAGGAAGTGGTCTCCGCATCGATATCATAGGAGTTGATGGCGCACGTGGCAGCGACAAAGAGGAAGGCTTTGGTGCCATTGGTGAGAGTTGAGGCGTAGGTCTGGGAGAGGAAATTATTGCCTGTGCCCGTAGCACCGCCGTGGCCAGTGAAGTGGAAGAGCGAGCAGCCCGTCTGGAGGTAGTTGTGGAGAGTGGAGACGGCTTGTGGGTAAGTGGAACCGGTGCTGGCGACTTGACGCGTATATGCCTCAGAGAAGATTCTGACGACATCCATATCTGGGTTTTCCTCCTCGAAGGCGGCCGCTTGATCTCGGGCATAGCCTTGGTGCTCATTGGAGTCGCCAGACTGACCTACGAAGATGGCCCGCGCTTGCCAATTGCCTTGCACGTGCTCATTGACGAAAGACTCGACTTTGGAGACGTAATTCTCGGCCTGATAGGTATACGTGCAGGGGATGCGGCCTACGCCGATTTCCATTGTGCCGCGGATTTCGGTCTGGCCTTCACCCTTTTCGAGCCAACCGTAGAAATCGTCGGTACTATAACTATTAATAAGGTGATATGAGTTTTCGCTCTGATATGTCGGGATGACGTTGCGCTCCTTTGTGCGGTCGAAGTTATCATAGTTGCCGGCACCGAAGAGGAGGACGAATTTAAGTTCGTCGGCGGTACCTGCACCTCTGTCGTAAACCATCTTGATGTAGTCGCGGATGGCAGGAGCCTCGGCACGTCCCGCGGAGAATTCGTTATAGATATCGTCTACGTAGACAATGCGGGTCGAGAGGCCATCCTTGGCAGAGTGGAGGTTGGCTATACGCTCGGCGTAGGATGCGAATTTGGGAGCGGTGACAATAAGGTAGTTTACGGAGCCATCGGCATGGAGATTCTGATTGGCTACCGCACCCTCGTCCGTCGGGGAGGCGAAAGA
Source organism: bacterium (assembly GCA_963643535.1). Lineage (GTDB taxonomy): Bacteria > Bacteroidota > Bacteroidia > Bacteroidales > Marinilabiliaceae > W3P20-009. The sequence continues at coordinate 24,436 of CAVILU010000009.1, forward strand.
ACCAGATGGGGAAAAGGCAACATATTCTCGTACAGACTTGTAGGAGGAGAAGAAAGAGGCCTTGCCACCCGAGACTGACACCTCGCACTGAGCTGGAGTCCAGGGAGTAGTGACATCCCAGACCACCACATCGGCCGGCACGTTATCAATGGAATAATGCGAAAGATAGTAGTCGGAATTGCACTGCTGGGAGTTGCGGAAGAGGAACTCAGAGCCCGACATCTCGAGCGGAGCCTTCACGACAACCTGCAGAAAACCAAGGTATACAGGAGACGATGGGGAACCATCGATAGAGACCGTGGCCGACGAGATACGAGAGGACGGAGCCTCAATAGTGCGGCGTGAGAAAGACATCGACGTTGAGAGTACCAAGGAGCCTGATACGGCAGACGTGGTAAGCGAAAGCGCATCATTGCCGTCCAACGACACGGAGACATTGACACCAGACGAAACTTGCGATGCCAATTGTCCCGAGATGAAGACTGTCTCCCCCTCGACTGAGGCCAGATCTACAGGGATGGTAACCTTGTTGTTCGAACCCGACATTTTGTCGGAGAACCAAGTGCGGCCCGTGGAGCTGATGTTGATGGTACGCGGAGCGTACATAAAGCGGTTATCGAAGGTCGATATCTCGTTAATCTCATCGGCATCATAGTCATCGGAGTCGACAGAGAGGGTCTCCGGGGAGTCGTCCTCATCTCCCGTGGTCAAGTAGTAATAGGCCTTGCGGGAGTATGCGTTGAAATTCGGACTATAATAAGAGCCAGAGAAAGACCACGCCGTCGGCCCCTGGGCATAGAAAAGGAGACCGTCGGAGGTGTGGATAGCTGGGAGGAGGTAGAGGTCGTCTCGCGTATCACGCCCCACGACAAAGCTTTTCTGCTGACCGCCAGCACCGTAGACACGGACCTTAGAGGGGTCCGTGAAGCCCATCTGGTTGAGGGCCGCACGGGAAAGGTGGAAGATGCCCGACTCAGAGACCGAAATCTTGCGCCACGTACCCGAGGCGAGCACAGACGAGCCATCGCCCGTCGCAGCGAACGACGAGTTGCAGAAGAAGATTAGGATAAGTGATATGAGGCAGAGAGCCTTGCGCAGTGGCATAGGGGGCATCGAATGGGGTGAGGGGGTTAGGGTTTTGCAGACTCAGCAATCTGCTTGTACTGCCGGACGGTCTCTTGGAGGCCGAGGTAGAGTGCGTCGCAGATAAGCTGGTGGCCTATGGAGACCTCCTTGACGAAGGGTATTTTCTGGAGGAAGAACTCGAGGTTTACGAGGCTGAGGTCGTGGCCTGCATTTACTTGGAGGCCAAGGCGTTTAGCTTCGAGAGCAGCCTCGACGAAGGGGGCAACGGCAGCCTCGGGGTCGGTGGGGTAGGCCGAGGCGTAGGGCTCGGTGTAGAGCTCGACGCGGTCGGTGCCAGTCTTGGCGGCATAGCGCACCATCTCGGGGTCGGGATCGACAAAGATGGAAGTGCGGATGCCGGCATCCTTGAGGCGCGAGACGATGTCGGTAAGCTCGTCGAGATGGGTCTTGGTGTCCCAACCAGCACTACTGGTGAGGGCGTCTGGAGCATCGGGGACGAGAGTCACCTGTGTGGGGCGGACGGCGAGGACGAGGTCCATGAACTTGGGTGCCGGGTTGCCCTCGATATTGAACTCGGTCGAGAGGACAGGCTTGAGGTTGAGGACGTCGGCGTAGCGGATGTGTCGCTCATCGGGCCTTGGGTGAACGGTAATGCCGTCGGCTCCGAATTTCTCGATGTCGAGAGCGGCCTTGACCACATCGGGCGAATTGCCGCCGCGCGCATTGCGGATGGTGGCAATCTTGTTAATGTTAACGCTAAGCTTTGTCATCTGTCTGTTGTCTTATAAAAAAGGCTTGTCGGTGCAAAAAAGCACCATTCTATTTGTCCAATCGGCAATAAAAAGGTAAAATTGCGTGGCAAAATAGAGCGGCCAATAGAAAGTGCAAATATAGTTTATTCTTCAAAAAGAATAAAAAAAGCATGCAAACCTTAGACAGTGTTATGGTAGAAACCGATGCCTTAGCGGCCGAGAGCGACACTCTGGCGGGGCTTGAGCGAATCCGCGAGAGCGGGCGCGAGAGTCTTCCGGTGAGGGATGCCGGCGGCAACTACGTGGGCATGTTGGACTCCGACACCTACGCCGAGGCGGGCGAGAAGTGCGCTGCGAGCGCCGAGCGTGCCGAGCCACTGCGTGCGGCCGACTCGCCCACCAACTTGCTGAGAATATTCTCGGAGCAGGGGCGGGACACCGTGGCCGTGGTGGACAATGGCGGTCGCCTGGTCGGGATGGCGGACAGGGGGCAAACGCTCCGCCTGATGTCTTCTTTGACAGGGGCCGACGCACCCGGGGCTACCATAGCAGTGAGGATGCGCGCTGTGGACTATCAGGTTGGCCGCCTTGCGACGATTGTGGAGATGACGGGGGCTCGGATCTTGAGTCTGCTGTCGGACGCGGACGCGGAGATGGCCACAGTCTACGTAAAGATTGCTCAGCAGGACCCATACCCCGTAATCGACTCTCTCGAACGCCATGGGTACGAGACTCTGACCTTCACGGGGAGCTACAGCATGGCAGAGGAGGACGACTCGCTGAGGCGGAACTATGACTCACTTATGAGATACCTTAACAGTTAACAGTTAGCAGTTTAGCTATTTACACTATGATAAAGAAAATTGGCTGTGGAGCAGCCCTTGCGGCCGTGCTGATTGTGGCCGGCGTAATCTTCTTCCGATTCTATTGGGTCTTTGCCGACGGCGTGAAGTGCGGCGAGCTCAACTACATAACCCACAAGGGGTACATATTCAAGACCTATGAGGGCAAGTTGATCCAGAGTGGCGTGCGCGGGGCTCAGAAGACTGGCGAGAACGGCGGGATTTACTCCAACGAGTTTGAGTTCTCGGTCGAGAACAAGGCTGTGGCGGATTCTCTGATGCGCTGCTCGGGCAAGACTCTTGAGCTTCATTATAAGGAGTATAAGGGAGCTCTGCCTTGGCGTGGCGTGAGCACATACGTCGTGGACAGCATTATTTCGGTATCGGCTTCGCGAGGGCTGATTGAATAGTTCGCAGGGCGGAGTTTTGAGACTTGCCACTTTGGATATTTCTCTTCGTAATTTTTTAGTGGTAATTTTTTGCGAGGATTATTCTTGCGTAGCTATGATTTTCCCTTAGAGGCGTTGGTTTTCCGACCGTCGTATTAGCGTAGAACATCTATGATTTCGGGGTGCTCAATTTCAGCCGAATGGTCGGGGAATGAAGATTTTAGAGGAAATCTTAGTAACTTCGCAATCCCAAGTGAAGCGTGCTTCACCTCCAAATAAAGATAACAGACTGATAAACAATATGTACGCACTGGTAACAGGCGGCAGCCGCGGTCTTGGCCGAGCTGTCAGTGTAGCTCTTGCAAAAGAGGGTTACACCATAATAATCAACTACCGCAAGGGTCAGGCAGAGGCCGAAGAGACCCTCGCAATGGTACGCGAGGCTGGTTCGGACGGCGAGCTTCTGCCTTTCGACGTAGCCAACCGCGAAGAGGCCCAGAAGGCCATCGAGGGCTGGCAGGCAGCACACGCGGGCGAGTACATCGCGGTAGTAGTGAACAACGCAGGCATCCGCCGCGACAACCTCATGGTATTCATGCCCTACGAGGACTGGAGCCAGGTGCTCCGCATCACCCTCGACGGTTTCTATAACGTCACTCAGCCACTGCTCCAGCCTATGCTGGTGAAGAAGTGGGGCCGCATCGTCAACATGGTATCCCTCAGTGGTCTCAAGGGTCTCCCCGGCCAAACCAACTACTCCGCATCTAAGGGTGGCCTCATGGCAGCAACCAAGGCCCTCGCGCAGGAGGTAGCCCGCAAGGGTGTCACCGTCAATGCCGTAGCCCCGGGATTCATCCACTCCGATATGACTAAGGACCTCGACGAGGCAAGCCTGAAGAAGACCATCCCCGCCAACCGCTTCGGCGAGCCCGAGGAGGTTGCCGACCTCGTAGCCTTCCTCGCCTCCAACAAGGCAAGCTACATTACCGGCGAGGTGATCTCCATCAACGGCGGACTCTACACCTAGTATTCAGTTAACAGTTTACAGTTAACAGTTAACAGTTGTCCTGGGATTTCTCCTTGAGAATATTGGGCTAACTTTTTGCTCACTGTTGGCTGTAGATTGGGCTGTGGCGAGGCTACTTTTTAGAGGTTTCTGAGGGCGGGACTGCTGCCACTCATAATATCATTCGCGATTGACAAACCAAGGCCTGGCGAAGGGTTCTCACGCCCTTTGTTATTAGGCATCAAGGCTATAAGTTTTGAAGACAGAAGAGATAGCAGAAAGGCTGCGCGGAGGGCTGGTGAATGACTTCGAGGTCGAGGAGAGCCTGATAGAGGCCGATGCGAACCTCGTGGGCGACATTGGGCTCGACAGTCTGGACATGGTGGACGTCGTCGTGATGGTGGACAACTTGTTCGGAGTCAAGCTGACGCGAGAGGAGCTCATGGAGGCCAAGACATTCGGCAAACTGACGGACCTCGTGGCCTCGAAGCTTCAATAAAAAGAAATAAAGACAAAAGTCATGCGAGCCACGCCGCGGAGCAACACCCGCCGCGTGGCTCTCATTGCTTAAAAACAAGGATAAGAGAAATGGAAATTTTACTCGACGGCAAAGAGGCCATTTGCGGCTACATCCCGCAGCGCGACCCCATCGTGATGGTAGACAAGCTATACTCGTTCTCCGACGAGGAGAGCGAGACAGGCCTTACGATAGACGGCTCGAGCATCTTCGTGACCGACGGACACCTCATGGACGGGGCCCTCATAGAGCACACGGCCCAAAGCGGCGCCCTCCACATTGGCTACGACTTCATCAGCCGCGGCCTCAAGGTGCCCATTGGCCTCATCGGCTCCATCAACAAGTACGAGATCCACCGTCTGCCGCTCGTAGGCGAGAGCATCCGCACCAACATCAAGATGGAGGCGCGCATTGGCGACGTCTCGCTCGTAGGCATCACGGTACGCGTCGGCGACGAGGTGATTGCGCAGGGCAAGATGAAAGTTGCCACGCAAGAAGCCTAATAGTTAACAGTTTTGTGTTAGGCTTTTAGCTCTCACACAGTTGAGGCTAAATCATATTTATCATACTGAGGAACTGTGAACTGAAAATAATATGGAGACGATGGTAGAGGCTCGCGGCCTGACGAAGAAGTTTGGCGAGCTGGAGGTGCTGAAGGGCATCGACCTGGCCATAGGGGCAGGCGAAGTGGTGTCGATAACAGGAGCGAGCGGAGCTGGCAAAACAACTCTGCTGCAGATACTTGGCACTCTCGACAGACCTACAACAGGTTCCGTCGTAATAGACGGGACGGACGTATCGCACCTGGCGGAGAAGCCCCTCGCCAATTTCCGCAACCAGAAGATAGGCTTCGTATTCCAGTTCCACCAGTTGCTGCCTGAGTTCACAGCCATAGAGAACGTCATGATGCCCGCCCTCATAGGCGGCAAGAGTCGTCACGAGGCCGAAGCCAAAGCCGCCGAGCTACTCGACTTCCTCAACCTCAGTCACAGAGCCACACACAAGCCCAACGAGATGAGCGGAGGCGAGAAGCAACGCGCGGCCATAGCCAGGGCACTGGTCAACAATCCCGCCGTAGTCTTTGCCGACGAGCCATCCGGCAACCTCGACTCACACAATGCGGACGAGCTGCAGAGCCTCTTCTTCTCGCTCCGCGAACGCTATGGGCAGACATTCGTCATTGTGACCCACGACATGCGTCTTGCGCAAACCTGCGACAGGATGATAACAATGAAGGACGGAACTATTGGCAATTAACAATTTAATTGACAATTGACAGTTGACAATTGACAATTACGGTAGCCCAGCTGGGTGTGTTTTGGGGATGCAGAGAACTGTGAACAGAAAACTGTGAACTGTGGACTGTGAACTGTGGACTGGTATAAACTGCAAACTGCGGACGGAGAACCGCAAAACTGTTAACTGATAACTGTTAACTGTTAACTGATATAAGTTGTGAACTGTGAACTGAAGAGCTTGCTGGACCAGAAAGTGGATCAGTATGAGCGGCCGGAATTCATCGAGCCGGATCCTATCTCTATTCCCCACAGGTATAGCCATCGGCAGGATATTGAGATAACGGGGATCCTGGCCTCAACCATCGCATGGGGGAACAGGAAAGCGATAGTCAGGAGCGCGGGGGAGATGGCCGACCGGCTTGGGGCCGACCCGTTCGACTTCGTGATGTCGGCCAGCGAGGAGCAGATAGAGGCACTCGGGACGTTTGTTTACCGGACGTTCCAGAAGGAGGATCTGCCGTCGATGGTCCGTGGACTGAGAGCCATATACGCGGCCGACCCCGAGATGGGGCTTGAGCGCCTCTTTGCGCCACAGGAGGGAGAGACTCTGCGCGAGGGACTTATCAGATTTCGCAACGCAATGTTGCCGCATATCGCGGACCGCACACGCAAGCACATAGCCGACGCTGCAAAGGGAGCTGCGGCAAAACGCCTCTGCATGTTCGCCCGATGGATGACAAGGTCCAACGCCCGGGGCGTGGACTTCGGACTTTGGAAGAGCATCCGCCCGTCGCAACTCATAATACCGCTGGATGTACACACTGGGCGCACGGCACGTTCGCTTGGCCTTATCAGCCGATCTCTGAGTGATTGGCGGGCTGCGACAGAGCTCACTGCCGCACTTGCGGAGATGAACCCCGAAGATCCTGTGCGGTATGATTTTGCGCTCTTCTCGATTGGGATTGTCGAGGGAGGGGTTACAATTGACAATTAACAATTTACAATTGACAATTGACAATTCCGTGGATTGTTTTGGTGTTGGATACTTGATTGCTTACAGCACCATTAATATTAACAGCTTAGCTTTGATTACCGTAGTTGACCGTTGAC
>CAVILU010000010.1:0-28745 GCA_963643535.1 bacterium
GACTGACCTTTGGGTTATGAGCCCAACGAGCTGCCACTGCTCCATCCCGCAATATATTTTCACCAATCGGTTCTTTCTCAAATGCGATGCAAAGTTAGTGATATTTATTTACAATGCAACCCCAAGTCGTCAAATTTTTGAATTTTCTTGATTATTGTGGTCGGATAGTCATTTTTAGGCAAAGGATTGCGGCAAGGGAGAAGTATGATGTAGCAAAAAACAATACAGGTGCGTCACGTTATGGGACACCAAAGAGCTAAATTTGTATTCACAAACAGAGACTTCCACAAAAGAAACAAAACGCAAGAGCACGCATGACATTCCCCGACCTTTTCAAGCTATACATTTGGCTGGTAGACGTAATCCGCAAGTCGAACGGCATCTCACTGGAAGAGATAAACAGGATGTGGACTCATACGGAGATTGGTGACGGCAAGCCACTCTCGCGATCATCATTCATGCGCCACAAGGAGGAGATAGCCGACATCTTCGGCATCAACATAGTGTGTGTCAGGGACAACGGGTATAAGTATTACCTCGACGACCGAGAGATATTCAAGCGCGACACGGTTCAGAACTGGATGATATCGACGCTCTCGGTCAACAACGTGCTTTGCGAGGGACTGTCTCTTTCGGAGCGCATACTGATTGAGTCGATACCATCGTCGACTTGGCTCTCTACGATCATAGAGTCCATGAAGAGCAGCACAGTTCTGAGTCTCAACTACAAGAAATATCGATCATCGGAAGCCAAGACATACACTGTAGAGCCTTATTGCATAAAGCTTTTCAGACGCCGATGGTATATGCTCGGCATAAAGTTGCCCGAGAAAGAGTTCCGCACATTCTCCTTGGACAGGATACTTTCGGTCGACAAGACGCAAGACCACTTTGTGTTGGCACCAAACTTCTCGGCCGAGGAGTTCTACCGCGACAGTTTCGGCATCGTGCACGACCCCGACACAGAGCTCGAGCGCATCGTCATAAGGGCGTTCGGAGTCGAGGCCAAGCAGATGCGCGACCTGCCAATCCATAGCAGTCAGCAGGAGTTGCCTGGCTCGACTGAGGCCTATGCCGATTACGAAATCACATTGCGCCCCACAGGCGACTTCGTGACCTACCTTGTCGGGCGAGGCACTGCCGTCAAGGTTCTCGAACCGATTTGGCTTGCGGACCAGGTGCGGGAGTTACACAAAGAGGCTATGGACCTTTACACACAGATGTAGGGGGCTAAACGCATAGAATGGAAATGCCGCGGGAAGACGACAAGCGCCGTCTCCCCGCGGCATATTTTTTGCACAACAAAATCTGCAAAAATTCGTATATCACGAGCGATAAAAAACAGACCCATCCAATGGAAAAGAATACACCTTACAACTGGAAATTCACCAAGCTGGGAGGCGTGACACGCATCAGCATCGAGAGCGGAAACGACATAGCCCACCTCGACGAGCTCGACCAGAAGATGTGGACAGTGCTCAGCTGCCCCACGACAGGCCTCGAATTCGACGAGCGCACAATGAAACTGATGGACCTCGACGGAGACGGCAAGATCCGCGTCAACGAGGTTGTGGATGCCGCGAAGTGGATAACCTCAGTCATCAAAGACCCAGACACCCTGCTCAATCCTCAGGACGAGTTGCCACTCGACGCCATCAACCAAGAGAACGAGGACGGCAAGAAATTATACAACAGCGCAAAGCAAATCTTGGCAAACCTCGGCCTCGACAAGCAGACAATCTCGCTGGCCGACACAGCCGACAGCACCAAGATATTCGCCAAGACTAAGTTCAACGGCGACGGCATCATAACCGAGCAGAGCGCCGACGACGCCGACTTGCAAGGCATCATAAAACTCATAATTGAGAAAATAGGCTCACAAGCCGACCGCAGTGGCGACCCCGGCATCAACGTCGATCAGATTGAGGCCTTCTACAAGGCAGCCGACGAGTATGCGCAGTGGCAGGCTAAAGCCGACGCCACCACCCTACCCTACGGCGACAATACAGCGGCAGCCTTCGACGCCTACACGGCAATAAAGGCAAAGGTGGACGACTACTTCGTTCGCTGCAAACTCGCCGCCTTCAATGCAGAGCAGAGCCAGGCACTCGAGATGACGGCCGACCAACTCGCCGCTCTCAGCGACAAGAACCTCTCGACCAGCATCGACGAGTTGGCAAAATACCCTCTCGCACGCATATCCGCGGAGTGCACCGTACCTTTCGACTCGACTGTCAACCCCGCATGGCAGGGCAAGGTCGCAGCTTTCAAGGCACTCGTTTTCGACGCTCGCTGCGCAGGCAAAGAGAGGATGACCGAGGCCGAGTGGAATGAGATTGGCGCAAGTTTTGGCGCTTACCAGAAATGGATGGGCGAGAAGGCTGGCGCGGAAGTCGAGTCCGTTGGCATTGATGCCATCAAGGCTCTCTTGGAGAACAACCGCAAGGCCGAACTTTTGGCACTCATAGAGCAAGACAATGCTTTGACGGACGAGGCTCAAGAGATTGCGCAAGTGGACAAGATGATGCTCCTCTACAAGAACATCTACCTCTTCCTTCGCAACTTCGTGACCTTCTCGGATTTCTACTCCAGCGACCGTAGCTTGAAGGCCATTTTCCAGGCCGGCACACTCTATATCGACCAGCGCAGTTGCGACCTCTGCATGAAGGTGGCAGACATGGCAAAGCACGATGCCATGGCCTCCGCCAGCTGCATGTTCCTCATTTACTGCGACTGCACATCGAAGGTCAAGAATGAGAAGATGAAGATTGTGGCCGTCATGACCGATGGCGACGTGGACAACCTCACGGTAGGCAAGAACGCCATTTTCTACGACCGCAATGGCCTCGACTGGGACGCAACTGTCACGAAGATTGTAGACAACCCTATCAGCATCCGCCAAGCTTTCTGGTCGCCCTACCGCAAGATGGGCAAGTTCATCAATGAGCAGATTAGCAAGTTCGCACAGGAGAAGGACAGCAAGATGAGCGAGGAGGCCATGGGCAAGATATCCGAAGGCGGCACGAAGCTCACAACAGCACCAGCGCAGGAAGCCGCAGCCGAGAAGACCGAGAAGTTCGACATTGCCAAGTACTGCGGTATCTTTGCGGCCATTGGCTTGGCTGTTGGCTACATTGGCGGCTTCCTCGTCAGCATTTGGGAGGGATTTATCTCACTCACCACCGTGGGTATGATATTGGCTATTATTGGCCTTATACTTATCATCTCGGGTCCATCGATGCTCCTGGCGTGGATGAGTTTGCGCAAGCGCAATTTATCTCCACTGCTCAATGCTAACGGCTGGGCAGTGAATGCTCAGGCTTACGTCAACATTGTCTTTGGCGCGACGCTCACTAAGATGGCGGACTTCCCCGTCTTGACCATCACCGATCCGTTTGCCGACAAGGGTGTGCCGAAGTGGAAGATTGCGCTGACGATTGTCGTCATCATCGCAATACTCTTCGCCTTTCTCTATTTCAACAACGTGCTGCGCATCGTAGGTCTGCCATACGAGGGTTCGGGTCTTGCCGAGATTATCAGCGAGATCTCGCTTACTGACCCCGCAAAGGTGGCAGCAGACAGCGTTAACGTTGTTGCCCCCGCAGCTGAATAACTACCTATTTATCATCTCTCCGCTTTTTAGAAGAGAGCATATCTACTATTGAATCCCCGCAACGGAGCCTTGCCTTTTGCTTGGCTTGCCGTTGCGGGGATTTTTGTGTTTGCCCTAGGGCTTGCGCCCTGGGCTAGCTTACAACGCCCCTTTGGGGCTCCAAATTCGCATTACAGATATCCTCGCAAAAACAGCAGCACCTAATTATCCTCATGCAAATATCCTCATACAGAAAAGCCCCCGAAGCCTTTAGACAAGGCTTCGGGGGCTATCAATTTATGAGTTTGTACTTAGCGCTTATCAGGCGGCTAAGCTACAGTTCTGAGGTTTAGATCCACTTGAGGAGGGGGAAATCCTGCTTGTGGGGGAGGAGTGGATTCGAGGGATAGATACGAAGGCCGAAACGGAAGACGCCCGGGTAGTTGAGCGAGAGGGAGACCTTGTAAGTAACCTGCGAACCATTGCGCTCTGCGACCTGGAAAGGCTCAGCGTGAACAATCTTCATGTTGTTCTCGTCGGCACCGCTTGCGAAGACGAGCTCGAGACCGAGTTCTACATCGGGATCGACCTTGTCGAGTGTTACAGCGATGGGGTAAACCTGACCGATGCCGAGTTGCTCCTTGGCGATGTCGGGCATATCGACATTGACAACCTGGATCTTGTCCCAAATGTTGTAGACCTTAGACTTCCAAGCCGTGAGATCCTTGGCATTCTTGTAGTTGTCGGCCTTGAGGACGGCACCACGCTTAGACTGCGGGATGTAGAAACGGTTGAGGTAGTCGGTGATCATACGCTTGGTGGTGAACTCAGGCGCGATCTGGCAGAGGGAGTTCTTGATGTACTGGATCCACTTGTGAGGGATCTCATCCTGCTGGTCGTAGTAGAGAGGTATGATCTCCTGCTCGAGCATGTAGTAGATGGTGCTGGCATCGAGCTCATCCTGGTAAGCAGTATCCTGATAGGTGACCTTGTCGGTAAGGCACCAGCCGGCGCCCTGCTTGTAACCCTCATACCACCAACCATCGAGGACGGAGAAGTTGAGGACACCATTGAGCTCAGCCTTCTGGCCAGAAGTACCGGAAGCCTCAAGAGGACGGGTAGGCATGTTCATCCAGACGTCTACACCAGAGACGAGGCGATGAGCGAGCTCCATATCGTAGTTCTCGAGGAAGATAATCTTGCCGATGAACTCAGGGCGATGTGAAATCTCGACGATGTTCTTGATGAGGTTCTGACCACCCTGGTCGGCGGGGTGAGCCTTGCCGGCGAAGATGAACTGAACGGGACGCTCGGGATTGTTGACAATCTTAGCGAGGCGGTCGAGATCAGAGAAGAGGAGGTGCGCACGCTTGTAGGTAGCGAAGCGGCGAGCGAAGCCGATGGTGAGGGCGTTGGGCTTGATACCCTCGAGCACGTCGAGCGCACGGCTGGGGTCGTTGGTAGCGTAGAGAGTGCTGACCTTACGATCATGGACGTAGTCGAAGAGCTTCTTCTTGAGCTGACGGCGAACCTCCCAAATGTCGGCGTCGTCTACGCTCTGGATCTTGTCCCAATAAGAGTGGTTGGAGACATCCTTGAGCATATCGGGATCGAGCACCTTCTTGTAGAAACGCTGCATCTCACTAGAGGTCCAGGTGCCATAGTGTACACCGTTGGTGACATAGTTGATATGGAGCTCGTCGGCGGTGAAGCCGGGCCAGAGGTGCTTGAACATGTTCTTGGTAACCTCGCCGTGGAGCCAGCTAACGCCGTTCATCTCCTGAGAGGTGTAGGCTGCGAGGACGCTCATAGAGAACTTACCATCGTTCTCGCGACCGAGCTTGATGAACTCTTCCCAAGAGATACCGAGGAGCTCGGGTACGTGGCCGAGATACTTGCCGACGAGACCCTCGTCGAACTTGTCGTGGCCTGCGGGCACAGGGGTATGGGTGGTGAAGAGAGAAGAGGCGCGGACAACCTCGAGAGCCTCAGAGAAGTGGAGACCCTTGTCGGTGAGGTCGATGAGGCGCTGGATGTTGAGGAGCGCGGCATGGCCCTCATTGCAATGGTAGACATCGGCCTGGATGCCAAGCTGGTTGAGAAGGCGGACGCCACCCATGCCGAGGATGATCTCCTGCTTGAGACGGTTCTCCCAGTCGCCACCATAGAGGGTGTGGGTGAGAGTGCGGTCCTCTGCATTGTTGAGAGGATGATCAGCATCGAGGAGGTAGAGGGAGATGCGACCTACGCTGACCTTCCAGACCTTGAGCTGAACCTGACGGCCAGGGAAGTTGATAGGCACGTAGACCTGCTTGCCATCGGCGGTGCGGACCTCGTCAATAGGGAGGCTCTGGAACTCCTGGGCCTCGTAGATGGCCTGCTGCTCACCGTTGATAGAGAGGCTCTGCTTGAAGTAGCCGTAGCGATAGAGAAGGCCGACAGCGGTCATGTTGACGCGGCTATCAGAAGCCTCCTTAAGGTAGTCACCGGCGAGGATGCCGAGGCCACCAGAATAGATCTTGAGAATGTTGGAGAGGCCGTACTCCATGCTGAAGTAAGCGACGGAGGGCTCGTAGGCAAACGGCTGCTCAAGGTAAGACTTGAACTTAGCGTAGATGCCATTGAGACGGCTAACGAACTCTACGTTCTTGGCCAACTCATTGAGACGAGTGTAGGAGACGCGCTCGAGCAGGAGGATGGGGTTCTTCTCCACCTCGTGCCAGAGATTGGTGTCAATCTCGTTGAAGAGCTCAGTAGCCTCATAGTTCCACACCCACCAGATGTTGCGCGAAATCTCGTGAAGGCATGCGAGCTCGGCGGGAAGTTTCGACTTGACGATAATCGACTTCCACATGGGCTCGGCGGAAGGTGCGAAATTTGTCTTAATGTCCATTGTTCGGTTCAGATGATTATTTAATGTATGTTGCGCTGTCTGTGCCTGGGCCAACCGGCGCGGGGGGCCGTATTCTGCGAGGGCGTGGGGACCAAAGTCATGGTCGTCGCCCCTTTGGCATGCGTCAGGGGGCAGTCGTCACATACAGAGGCACGTTGATTAGGTTACGTTGGTTTTTACGCAATATTACTCTTTCTGTTCGGCCTTTTTCTTAGTTGTAGGCTTCTTTACGTTTTTTTCAGAGTCTTCAACTTTTGCCTTAGTGGTCTTCTTGACGGTAGACTTGGCCGTCGACTTGGTTGCAGTCTTGCGTGCTGCCGGCTTCTTCTTTGCAGAGACTTCGGGCTCCACGCCAGCCTTAACCAATTGCTTCTCAAGGGTAGAGACATCGCTAAGGAGCTTAGCGTTCTCGGCCTTGAGGGCCTCGACCTCGGCATTGTCGTCGTCGGGCACTGCGGCCTTGAGACGCTCGGCGAAATCGGTGAGGATATTCATGTAGTTGATGAAAGCCTCGTAGGGGGTGGCGTAGGGGGAGAAGAAGGCGCGGTTGGCACCGTTGGCGAAGAACTTGGTGCCCATGTAGTAGAAATTGTCGGCCGACTGGAGGTACTGCCAATCCTTGAGGATAGCCTCGTCGGTGCACTTGGCAACCTTTGGAGCGAGGGCGTAGAGTTTGTCAACAGCCTCAACCTGCATCTCATTGCCGAGCCATGCGGTAAGGTCGCGCTCCTCGTCGAGCCAGCTGGTGGCGGAGGGAACGTGGATTGCGGAAGCCGACTGGAGCTTCTGAGCGGCATTTGCGGGCGTCACGAAAGCGTAGTTGGGGTCGGAGAGGAAGACGGTAGGCAGAGCGGCGAGGAAATCCTGGATACCGCTCTCGGCAGGATGAGAAGCGCCAAAGGTCTCATAGTTCATAAAGAGGTTGATAACCTCCTCCTTCTGGTCGAGACCATCGCACCAGCCTTTGAACTTCTGCGCAGTGAGAGGCCACTCGCTCCACGTCTGGTTAGAGAAGCGGAGAGTGATGTCGTCGCTCATATGGTAGTTGCGAGCGAGCACCTTGAGACGGGGCTCGATTGCGTTGCAGTACATATAGTTGGGGCTCTTCCAACCGAGAGTCTGCTTTGCGCCCTCGGCGAGCATGACCTTGAAGCCCATACCCGCTACGCACTCACCAATCTCGTCGGAGTAGATGAGGTCCGTATTGCGGAACGAGACGGGCACCTGTCCAAAAGTCTCCTCGATGAGCTTGACATGGGCGGCAACCTGACGCTTGAACTCATCGAAATTGCGAGTCGAGGCAAGAGAATGGCTGTCGGTCTCGGCTAGGAACTCAACCTGGCCGGTCTTGGCCATAGCCTTGAAGCTCTCGAGCACCTCGGGGGCGTAGATCTTGAGCTGATCTATCATAGTGCCGGAGATGGAGAACGCCACGCTGAACTTACCCTTGAACTTCTTGATGAGGTCGAGGATAATCTTGTTGGTGGGCAGATAGCACGTGTGAGCCAACTTGTTGATGTTGCTCTCGTTGGCGTAGTCATCATAGTAATAATGATCGTTGCCGATGTCGAAGAATCTATACCGACGGAGCTTTACTGGCTGATGGAGCTGGAAATACAGGCAAATATTTTTCATGATACGTACATTCACAATTAAACAACCGAGTCGTAGACCCTTTTAATCTGCTTAGCGGAGTTCTCCCACTTGAGGGAGTTGACCTCCTCCATACCGTACTTGGCAAACATCTTGCCGAGCGACGGATAGTTGAGAACGCCATACATGGCGTCGGCCATTGCATCGACATCCCAGAAGTCTGTCTTGATGGCGTAGGTAAGGATTTCGGCGACGCCGCTCTGATAGGAGATGAGGACCGGGACGTTGCTCTGCATAGCCTCAAGTGGCGAGATGCCGAAAGGCTCAGAGACGGAAGGCATGACGTAGAGGTCGCTCATGCGGAGCATAGAGTAAACATCCTGTCCGCGGAGGAAGCCCGTGAAGCTGAAGTGGTCCATAATCTTGAGGCTCGCGGCGCGGCGGACCATCTTCTCCATCATGTCACCATTGCCGGCCATGACGAAGCGGACGTTATCCATCTTCTGGAGCACCTTATGCGCGGCCTCGATGAAGTACTCGGGGCCCTTCTGCATAGTGATGCGGCCAAGGAATGTTACAATCTTCTCGTTGACACCCTTGCGAGCGTAGTTGTTGTAATCGCTGCGGATGGGGTCCACGGCGTTGTAGACGGTCACGACCTTTTCGGCGGGGATGCCGTACTTCTCGATGACGGTATTACGAGTGAGGTTAGATACCGTAATGACCTTGTCGGCAGCCTCCATGCCTCGCTTCTCGATGTCGTAGACCACTGGGTTGACGCGTCCGCCGGAGCGGTCGAAGTCGGTAGCGTGGACGTGGACGACGAGAGGCTTGCCAGTGGCCTCCTTAGCAGCAATTCCTGCGGGATATGTGAGCCAATCGTGCGCATGGATGACATCGAAAGAGTTCTCCTGGGCAATGATGTTGCCGATGATGGCGTAGTTGCGGATCTCATTCATGAGGTCGGCACCATAGCCACCTGCGAAGTGGAACTTGCCTTGCTCGTCGGTCTGGAAATACTTGAAGCCGTCGCCCACATTGAGGGTGCGGAGTTTGTAATACTCCTCGGGGTCGGTATAGGGGACGAGCTTAGAGTCGACCTCGATATAATCGAGTTGCTTGCTTTGCTGACTGTAGCGAATATGCTTATTTATGATTGACACCGTGTTGGCACCAATGATATCCTCCACCTTGCTCTTGTCCTCGTCGCCAAAAGCCTTAGGGACGACGAAAAGGACCTTGAGGTCGGGGATGGTAGCTAGACCACGGGTGATGCCATAGCACGCGGTGCCGAGTCCACCGCTAATGTGAGGTGGGAACTCCCATCCAAACATTAATACTTTCATAGGGAGCTATTTAGATTCGATGAGTTTGATTAGTTTCAGAATTGCGGCCACGCTGCAAGCCATAGATATGGCACCGTCGGCTTTGTAAGGCGGGTTGCCATTGTAGCACTCGCTGATGGAGCCGATGCCGTGATCTTTGATGACCTCGTTGAAGCCATCGACAAGACGGCGGAGTTGCGCCATGCAGGAGTTGCGGTGGACGTCGATAAGTGCATCGGCATAGAAGCCGAGAAGCCAAGGGAATGCGGCACCCTGATGCGCACAAATGGCGCGCTCGTCCTCGTTGCCCACGATAGCACCGTGGTAATCCTCGCTCTCGGGCGAGATGGTGCGGAGGCCGTAGGGGATGAGGAGTTTGGAGGTAGCGACGTCGATGATAGCCTTTTTGTTCTCGCGCGAGAGAGGCGAGAACTTGAGGCCTGCGGCGATTACCTGATTCGGGCGAATCTTGGGCGAGCGGTATTCGTCGTCGACGCGGTCGTATAGTGTTCCGTCGGGGCGGAGGAAAGTTTCGAGGAAAGCTTTGCCAATCTGATCGAGGCGCGGTGTCCAGGTGTCGATAATCTCCTGATCGTCGAGTTCCTTGGCGACGGCGAGGGTCGTGGCGATGGCGTTGTACCAAAGGGCGTTGACCTCGACACAGCTGCCGTAGCGTGGCGTCACCATGTGGCCGTAGGTGGTCTGGGCGTTCATCCACTGCTGAGGGTGACCCTCGTTGCGCGCATAAATAAGGCCATTTGGGAGACGATGCATCTTGCCAGCCACGCCGACCCAATAGTGGTCGAGGAGAAGCTTCATTGTGTCGTAGTAATCGGAGACCTTGAAGTCATCGCCACGGAAACGCTCCATCTCGTTGAGGCAATAGAAGAACCATAGAGGGATGTCGATAGACGTATTGTTGATCGACGCCTGCTCAACGTAGAGACGAATGAGGTTAGGTATGCTGGTGCAGAGAATTTCATCAACCGACTTGGTATCCTTCTGGAAAATGGCGAGACCAGGGAGGGCGATAAACATATCGCGGAGCTGCGGACTCTTCCAGTGGAAACCGGCCTTGAGCATAAGGCTGCCATCGGGCTCACGCTCGGTGAACTGCTGGGCAGCATTGATGAGGACGTTCTTGAGGCAATCCTTTGGGAGGCGGGATTTCTCCTCGCGAGTAAACTTAGCCTTGAGATTTTTGGGAGAAGCAGGCGTCAGAGAAGCGGAGACCACGAACGAATCGCCCTGCTGGACGGTGGTCTCGAAATAACCAGGCACATAGAGGTCCTCGCGGAAACCGTAGCCGCGGTAACGCTCTTGCATATACTCGACGTCGCGGTACCAGTCCGGCATCGCGACGTAGTCCATAGGTTTGCTACTTTGGATATAAAGATTGGGGAAGCCCTTGTAGAGGCAGAACGCCACGCCACCATCGACCTCGGTGTAATGAGTGTCGATGTCCATATTCTCATGCGTGAGCTCGTGGACGCTGCGGAAAGCCAAGAACGGGCGGAGGCGCATCTTGAACTTCTCGGGGGCCTCGACTACCGTGTAGCGGATGAGCGTCTGGCTCTCGTTCTCGACGAGGACCAACTGCTTCTTGATGACCACAGCACCCACGCGGTAGGTGAAAGTCGAAGTCGGGGCGGCCTCATAACCGATCATGTACTTATGACCCTTGGGCTCAAAATAGTCCCCCTTGTACTCTTGGACTCCAAGATTGAAAGGCTTCTCGCCAGTAGCTATGCTGCAATGCATGGCGGAGAGCATGACATACGGAGCTCCCCCGAACTCCTTGATCGGGCAGACGAGGAGACCGTGGTACTTACGGGTGTTGCACCCGACGAGCGTCGTGCTCAAGTAACCACCAGCCCTATTCGTCTGCAGAATCTCCCTGAAGAGCGAGTACTCCAAGTTGGGGAGCAAAGTGCCATCAAACTGAATGTAATTCATACCATTAATTCCTTCGTGTCAGAGAAAAAGGCCCTCGGATGGGATGCGGCAGACGTCGTCAGAGGCGGGAGCCACAGGCCCAGTCGGGCGCTTTGCGGATCAGTTCAGACAGGCAGTGGGGGAGGATTGCCCGTCGCTGTGGTACAAACATAACAAAAAAATTGTAAAAACTCAACCTTGCAAAATAACTTTTAATTGTTCGTATTGAATATGTAGTAAAAAAAGAGCGTACGAAACATTTTGTGTTTCGCACGCTCGCATATGATAGTGAAGAACTACTCGCCCCCATTTATCTTGCGGAAGGGGTTGCCGCAGTAATTGTCGTCTATTGTAAGTCTCTGAATTTTAGCTTCGCCAGACTAAATTTTACTCAGCGATAAGCTTAGCGGAGACAGTCTTGTTCCAAGCGTTGCCAACCCACGCGTAGCTGATGCGGGTCTTCTGGGTTGAGCCCTCATAGCCATACTCCTCTTTGGAGATACCGACCTTGTTCTCACCCTTGTATACGTAGGTTGCCTTCATAACGAGGTTACCCTCAGCGTCGAAGACCATATCATCAACGACCTCGTCGTCGCTGAGGTCTGTGCCTTTCTGTTCGGCCACTGCAACCCACCTGCCAGAGGGATCAGCCTCGTAGAAAGTAGAGTTGGCGGGCTCGCCATTAACGGACTCGGTAACAACCTTAGAGGCTGCTGACCAAGCTCCATTGACCTTGTTGTAGGTAACGGCCTCAATCTTGTTGTCGTAGTAGCAGAGCTGCTTCATCGAGGTCTCCTGCCACTCCTTGCCATTGATGGCGATGGTGAGCTCGCTGGTCACGCGGCCCTCAGAGTCGTGGGTAAGGATGGTCTTGCCGACGAGGCCTGAATCCTCGGTGGTGTTGCGGCCGGATGCCATATCACAAACTATAGCTACACAAACAATTGCGATTGCCGTGAAAAAGGTTACTGCGAGAGTCTTCATAATTTTTACGTGTATGTTTTGATTTGTCAGAAACTTCTTGGTTTAGGATTGCGGCTCATTTCTGTTCCGCTTTCAAGGGTCTTAAACGGCGAGTTCGGACAAATGTTGCAGTGTGTACGGAGTGTTCGACTTGCGTTCGGCCGTGCTTCCCGTTAGAATTAAGTTAATATTATGATAAAAGGGGTAGAGAAGGGCTGTAGAGGATTGACGAGACGCATAAAAATGTTGATTAGCGGCAAAATTGTTAAAAAACAAGAAAAAGCAAAAAGCGGACTGTACGCCCACTTTTTGCTTTCTTTATAGGGTATTTATTGGGTATCCGTAAGGGGAAATGACCAGTCGGAATGGCTTATGACATGGCTTAAATAAGCAATAGCCTAAGGTCGAAATACTCAAGTCCCGAGCGACGCGCGAGTTGTTTGCTCGTAACCGTACCACGAAACATAGCCACGGCCGAAGCCACAGACTTATCGGACCTTGCGGCTTGCTCCACACCACCCTCGCGGGCTATGGTGGAGATGACGGGAGTAATGATATCGCTGAGGATAATCGAAGCCGAATGAGGCGCAAGGGATGTTATGTCCGGAAGGCTATGGATAAACAGATCGCCATAGCGGAAAACAGGCTCGGCGAGCGTAGTAGGGCGAGAGACATCCGTGCGTCCGCCAGCCACGACATCGAGGTCGACAACAACAGCATCGTGCTTGACAGTGGCAAGATACTCAGCCGGGATAACGAAACTTTGCTCAGGCCCCACGCGACGCGTGCAGATGACGACATCGGCCGACTTGAGAGCCTTCATAAGGGCCTGCGGGTGGAGGACGGAAGTGAAGACATGATGAGGCATCTGCCACTCGAGTCTTTGCAATCGCGAATGGATGGTGTCGAAGATCTTCACGTTAGAGCCGAAAGCCACAGCCACACGGGCAGCGGAGAGAGCCGCGGCATCTGCACCTACTATGACAATCTCTGTTGGTGGTACACCAGTGACACCACCAATTATGATGCCCTTGCCACCACCGCTCTGCTCAAGCAAATGGGCGGCCGTGGTGACAGCCATCATACCTTCCATCTCGCCAAGGCTACGGACGAGCACGGGTTCGGAACTCTCGCCATCCGTCATGGCATCGGCAGCCACAATATTGACCTTTTTCTCGGCGAGGATGGCAAATGCCTTCTTATCGCGCATATTGCGGCCAATGAGGCAGACGAGAGTCTGGCCGCTGCGCATAAGGTTGGCTTGCTCAGGCGTGGGAGGCGAGACTTTGAGAACAATGTCTGCAGCGAAGACGCGCTCCTGCGAATCCTCTATCTCGGCACCTACAGCGGAATAGCTCTCATCGGAGAAGCGAGCCGAGGCACCCGTAGAGCGTTGGATGACAACGCGATGCCCTTGCGCCACAAGAATCTCAACGCCCTGCGGGGTGAGCGGCACTCGCGTCTCCTCGGCGCCATCTTCGGCAGGAATGCCGATAAAGAGTGAGCGTCGGGATTGCGAGACAACCAGTCTCTCCTCGCAGGGCGTGAGTTGGAAATCCATAGTAGAGAGCGTGCCTTATTTAATTTCTATGGTACGCGAGCCGTCGGGGTTGACGGTGATAGTGAGCACCTTGGTATCCTCGGGGAGGATATCCTCCGCAATGGCGGGCCACTCGACGAAGCAGTAATTACCGGAGTAGAAATACTCGTCGAAACCCATATTGAAGGCCTCGGCAATATTCTTGAGGCGATAGAGGTCGAAGTGGTAGAAAGCGCGTCCGTCGGGCAACTCGTAGTCGTTGATGATGGCGAAGGTCGGGCTATTGACCACGCTTGTGGAGCCAAGGGCTTGGCAGATGGCCTTCACGAGGGTGGTTTTACCCGCGCCCATGGGGGCGTCCATAGCCACGACACGCGAGGAGCCGAGAGCTTTGATGACGTCCGGGGCGATAAGCTCCATCTCCTCGGGCGTATGAGCTGTGAAAGAGGCCATAAGGAATTTTTATCTTAAGGAAAGATTAATCTTTGATATTGAGCTCGTTGATAATGTTCTGCGCACCGCCGACCTTGTCGATGATGAAGAGTACGTAGCGGATGTCTACGCAGATGGTGCGCTGAACGGAGGGCTCGAAGATAATGTCGCCACTCATAGCCTCCCAGTTGCCGTCGAAAGCGAGACCGAGGAGCTCTCCATCGCCATTGATGACGGGGCTGCCGGAGTTGCCGCCAGTGATGTCGTTGTTGGTGATGAAGCAGACGTGCATGAGGCCGTCCTTATCGGCGTAGCGACCATAGTCCTTGGCATTGTAGAGGCTCTTGAGCTTGGGGTCTACGACAAACTCCCAGTTGGTGGGGTCCTCTTTTGCCATTACGCCGTCGAGGTCGGTGAAGTAGCGATAGGTTGTGTCGGCAGTAGAGTAACCGCCCACCTGGCCATAGCTGAGACGCATGGTGAAGTTGGCGTCGGAGTAGAATGCGCGCTCGGGCTGCATCTTCATACGGCCGTCGAGGTAGACACGTGTGGCGTCTGAGAGTTTTTCGGGGAGAGAGCCAGACTCTTTCACAATCTTACTGGAATAGACATCAACAATATCCCGCGCAAGTTTGACTACGGGGTCGTTGATGATAAGAGTGAACTGACGTTTCTGGGCGGCCTCGATGAGCTTAGTGGAGTCGGCAATGATGCTATTGTTATAGTTATCCTCGATGAAGGCAGCAAAAGCGGCCTCACCCTTGACATCCTTGAAGAACGCGGGATGGAAATCCTTGTCGATGTGGGTGGAATAGTAGTCGAGGAGAGCAGCGGTAGCCTTGCGATCGGTCTTTGCGCTATAATCCTTGTAGAAGTTGCGAGTGCGCTCGACGATAGTGTAGCCATCATCTTGCAAGGCGAGTCTGTAGACACCGGAAGCGAAACGGAAAAGCTCGGGGCCACCCCAGAGGCACTCCTGCCAATAGCACTGGGCCGTGGTGTAGGGTTCCATCTTTGCGGTCAGCTTCTTGATATTCCCGAGGCAGCTCTTTTGGAGGTCGGTGCCGTTCTTCTTGGCCCACTTGGCGTAGGCTTTCTCCTCCTGCTGCTTGCGACCGACTACATTGAGGTTGTTGATGCCTCGGTTCATACCGATGCTGTTCTTGTAGTAGTTGGTGGAGCGGGAGTATTTGCTAGCGTACTTGATATAGATAGACTGGTCGGCGAGCATATCCTTGAGCCAGATCTGCTGCTTGATGTCGCGGGGCTCGATGCGGCTGGCGTTCTCAATGTCGCGACGCTGTACGACCTCCCAAGAGGAGACGTAGCGGTCGGTGGAGCCCGGGAAGCCGATGGTCATAGCGAAGTCGCCGGGCTGCATACCCTTAATGGAGACGGGAAGGTAATGAACTGGCTTATAGGGCTTATTGTCGGGAGAGTAACGTGCGGGGTTATTGTTCTTGTCAGCGTAGACGCGGAAGATGGAGAAGTCGCCCGTGTGGCGCGGCCACTGCCAGTTATCGGTGTCATGGCCGAACTTGCCGATGCTCTCGGGGGGAGTGCCCACGAGACGGACATCGGAGAAGACATTATACTTGATGAGGAAATACTGATTGCCACCGAAGAAACTCTCAACTGAGACCTCTACAAACTTATCTGACTCACCATTCTCGCGCTCTACATCCTTCATATGCTGCTTGATGAGGTTGACGCGAGCCTCGGGGGTGAGATCATCGGTGACGCCCGCCATGACCTTGGCGGTGACGTCCTCAAAAGACTTGAGGAAGCGAACTTGAAGACCATCAACGGGGAGGTCCTCGGCGAAAGAGCCGGACCAGAAACCGTCGTGGAGATAGTTGTGCTCAACAGAAGAGAGCTGCTGGATAGACGAGTAGCCGCAGTGGTGGTTGGTGAAGATGAGGCCGTTGTCGGAAACAATCTCACCGGTGCAGCCGCCGCCGAAGATGATGACGGCATCCTTGATGGAGCCATGATTGACGCTATAGATCTGCTCGGGCGTCAGTCGGCAGCCTTCCTGCTTCATGACGTCGATGTTGTGTTTGCTGAGGAGGCTGAGGATCCACATGCCCTCGTCAGCCAGAGCGCTCGTGGTTGCGCCGAGCAGCGCCGCCAAAGCTAAGAATGCCTTCTTCATAGAAATAGGATAGTGTTGTTCAGTAAAAACGATAAAAGGCGAAGTGCTCAGCGAACGACAGAGAAGGGCACCCCACCCCTACGTATTTTCTTGTAAAGCGCAAATTTAGCCAAAAAATGTAATGAATATCATTAATATCGGTGTAAGTAGTTACAATTTTTCGCAATTAAGGTCTTCGAGGCGCGCCGTGAGTTTGCAAAAGGGCCAAGCGTCATACGATAGAGACACACGCCACCCGCACTCCTGACGGCATAATCAAGGAGCAATGGAAGGGTAAAGGGACAAGGCAAGACTAACATGCCCGAAAATTTGCTATCTTCGCAATTATGGAAACACAAGAAGAAAAGAAACTGCCCGCGGGCGTGAGCCAGAACGGGAAAAACATAGGCGAGCTCGGCTTCTTCGGACGCATTGGCCGCAAGTGCATCAGGGCGTTCTCGCACCTCCCGCTGCGCGTGCTCTACGTATTCGCCGACATCACTTATTTCGTACTCTACATTGTCCTGCGCTACCGCGTAAAGGTTGTGCGCGGGAACCTGCTCATTGTATTCCCCGAGAAGACAGACAAGGAGCGCAAAGATATCGAACGCAAATTCTACCATCACCTTTGCGACTACTTCTTCGAGACCATCAAGGCTCTCACCATCTCGGACGAGGAGCTCAAGA
Source organism: bacterium (assembly GCA_963643535.1). Classification (GTDB taxonomy): domain Bacteria; phylum Bacteroidota; class Bacteroidia; order Bacteroidales; family Marinilabiliaceae; genus W3P20-009. The sequence continues at coordinate 17,095 of CAVILU010000010.1, forward strand.
GGCGCATAGTATTCCGCAATTCGGAATTGGTGAACGACCTCATGAAAAAGGGCAAAAACGTGTTTATCTATGCGGCGCACCTTGGCAACTGGGAGTGGTTCACCGTATGGCCCCTCCTCTTCGACAAAGAGTTCGAGGTACATTGCTTCTACCAAGCGCAAGGCAATAAGTTTGCGAACTACATAACCGTCGAGACTCGCACTCGCCGCGGCATCATAGCCGCCGAGAGCCACCGCGGCTTCCGCTACACCTTCCAAAGTATGAAGGAGGGCATTGTAAGCACCACCCTCATTATTGGCGACCAAAGTCCACACAGAGGAGCGCAAAAGATGTGGATACCTTTCTGCGGGCGCGACACGGCTTTCCTCGTTGGTCCCGAGCACATTGCGCGCAAGCTTGGCATTGCTCTCGTTTACCCGTCGTTTGTAGGATATAAGCGCGGACACTACGAGGTGGAGTTCCGCCTCATCACCGAAAATCCGGCAGAGTTGCCAGAGAAGGAGTGCACCAAGCGTTTCGCATCATATCTTGAGGAGGATTTGCGTCGCAAGCCCGAGCTTTGGCTATGGAGCCACAAGAGGTGGAAGCACAAGCACGAGGATTTCCCAGACGAGAAGTGATTCGAGAGAGAGAGGTTGAGTTGTCATTTTAGGAGAGAGAAAACGAATAAGACTTATGCAGGCAACATATAGAAGATTGCCGGTGGGCATTCAGACCTTTTCTGAAATCAGAGAAGGAGGGTACGTGTATATAGACAAGACTGACTTGATGTGGGATTTGGCAAACAAAGGAGCTAAATATAACTACCTAAGCCGCCCACGCAGATTTGGGAAATCACTACTCGTAACAACACTTCAGGCATATTTCGAGGGACGCAAGGAACTCTTTGAGGGACTGAAGATAATGGAGATGGAGACGGAGTGGACCGTCCGCCCCGTCATCCGATTGGATATGAGCCAGGCGGGAGAAACACTCGCTTCGCTCAAATCATACCTAAACCAGGCGTTCGGAGACTACGAAAAAAAGTTCAAGGTTCTCATAGAGAACGGCTCAACCTTCCAGACCAGACTGCATAACATCATAGCCACGGCGCACGAAAGCGCAGGTCAGAAGGTAGCGGTACTTATCGACGAATATGACTTTCCGCTCCAACATTCGTGGGGCACGCCCGAGCATGAGAAATGCGCAGCCGCATACCGTGAGGCCTTTACAATTCTCAAAGCAGACGACGAGCACATACGATTTGTCTTCATAACAGGCGTCACCAAGTTCACGCAAATATCACTATTCTCGGCACTCAACAACCTCTCCAATATCAGTCTCGATGCGGAAGTCGAAAGTATTTGTGGGATTTCCGAGCAAGAGATGCGAAGTTATCTTATGCCGGAAATTGAGGCGATGGCCAATAGGAACTCACTTGATACAGAAGAAGCCATAGCGAGATTGAAAAGCTTATATGACGGCTACCACTTTAGTCCTGATATGACGGTGGACATATACAACCCGTTCTGCCTCATAAATGCACTTGCTAAAAAGAGACTTGGGTGCTATTGGGCATCATCTGGTTCTAACACGCTTATTACAAAGTTTGTAAAAGATGCAGAAATACGCCTGCGAGAATTTGACGGATGCCGAGTTAACGCCAACGTCTTCGAGACTTCTGATGTCGGGGATGGAGGTCCGGAACTATTCCTATACCAGTCGGGCTATCTGACAATTAAGAATTTCAAAAATGAAGTCTATACGCTTGGCTTTCCCAACGCCGAGGTTCGTCAGACTCTTTATGAAATCGTCCTCCCAATATTGTCGATGCGAGTCGAGAACAACATGTTGAATGCGCAAGGAGTGCTAAAGCAGGAGCTTATGGACGGCATGCTGCCCGAGGCCATGGACGCGCTCAAAGCCCTAATCGCCGACGTGCCGTACAGCAACAAGAAGTTGGCCAGTATGGATATGGAAGAGCGCTATCGACTCATCATAAGCACCATACTCAATGCCATTGGCCTCAACGTCGAGGTTGAACATATGCTCGCCTGCGGCCGTATTGACGTGGTTGCCTACGCTTCCCAATTCACCTACGTTATGGAGCTCAAACTGCAAAACAATGGAGGGGCGGAAGCCGCCGCAAAGCAGATAAAGGAGAACCATTACCTTGAGCCTTTCCGTGGAACGCAGCGCAAGGTTCTTGGCGTTGCCATTGAGCTCGACGACCTCGGGAAAGGAATGACTGGGTGGAAAGAAGTTTGTTAGAGTTTCTATGGTACGACAAAAGACCGCGCCGACGACATCCGCCTAGCATTCTTCACGGGCGTAACAAAATTCACCAAGGTATCGATATTCAGCGAACTCAACAGCTTGACAGACATATCGATGCCCCGCGAATACTCAACGATTTGCGGAATAACAAAGGACGAGTTGCGCGAAGACCTCTGGCCAAAGATTGAGGCTATGGCCGAGAGTAACAAGATAAGCACGGCAGATTGTATCGAGAGGCTTCGCAAGCAATATGACGGATACCACTTCGCAAGCGATATGGCAGGGGCATACAACCCCTTCAGTCTCATTTCTGCCTTATCCTGCAAGAAATTCGGTTCTTACTGGTATGAAAGTGGCTCACCAACTTTCCTCGTCGATAAATTTGCGATATGACTGAGCTTGAGACGGCTAATGGCGGGTGGACGTCGTATAGGAGCACCGCTACCCTATCAGACGATAGATGGTTCGACAGAAAGGCCAAGAAACGAGATGATTGAACGCATTGTGGAGATCCGTACCCATCGGGCGTAGCGTCACACCAGTTCCTCGTGGTGCGGCAGGATCCATAGCGTCACAATAATTGGCAATCAGACGGAAAATGTTATACTTGTCGAGGACATCACGACGAGCTGCCATTAGGGCATCCGTCTCCGCATCATAAGGATCCGACGACAGAAGCGACTCTATCGTCTTTCGGGCTGACTCAAAATCGTCAATATCAATAGTCGTGACAGGTGCCGAGGGAAAATAAGAGCCCACGTTTGGTGCTCCAGAATATATGACGTGGCACCCGGCAAGCATGGCATCGGACAGTTTCTCGGTCCAGTAATGGTCTGCTCGACTGTTCTCAATGGAGATGGTATAGCGATATGGAGCCAAAGCATCCCACTTGTCGTCAATGGGGTTGAAACCGTGGCCAAAGACGTCAATCTGCCCCGGGAAAGCCTCAAGAAGTTGCTTAGTGAACCGAAGGCGCGCAATGTGGCCGCGGGTAAAGCACTTATTGCTCGTTATGAGCGATATGCGACGGCTCTTGGCGGGAAGAGGTTTCTCGGCCAAATCGTCGTAGGAGAAGCTATACTTGGTGTTTTGCCCCTCTTGCTTTCCAAAACCTACGAACCAAGGTAAGGCAGCGGGACCGAACGTGGCGTTGTCCCTATGCATACTGGCCTGACATGTGTGGAGGCGCGCAAACTGACTTGTGTAAGACTTTGGGAAATGGCAGACCTCAGGGGGCTCGCTGAGCATAAGGAGGGTGTTGTCTGGCGAGACATTAAAATGGGTTGTCTGGCGTATATTCTTGTTGCGCACAACCACAATGTCGGGATCTACACCATCAGGCATCTCATTGAAAAAGAAATGATATAACCGGCTGCCCGATGACAAGAAAGGCTTTCCTTCGGGCAGTTGTCGAGAGCTGATAGGAGTGCCCCCAGTTACAATAAGGACACGGATTTCGTCAGTCATTTATCCAAGTGGTTGCTGTCTGGTCTTGTTTAATTACTGGACTTACGGCATTAAGGGTCTGGCCGTTGAGAACCATTTCGTATTTCTCAACGTAACCTTTTGCCATCTGAAGGGACGAGAAAGTATCCCTTGCATACTCATGGCAAATGCGTGGATCGAAGTCGGAATGAGTTATATCATATGCCATTTGCGAGACAGAGTTCGACATCAAGCCAACTTCCTTTGTGACAATCTCAGGCATAGCACCATAGGGTGTACAGAAAACAGGCGTACCCATATAGAGACTCTCGATGACGGCAAGCCCAAACGGCTCATGCCAAATCACGGGGAAGATGAGTCCCGAAGACGTACGCAGAAGCTCCATCTTGCTCTCGCCAGCCACCATGCCATGGAAAGATATGCGAGGGGAGAGCGTAAGACGCAAACCCATATGCCAACTGAAACGGTTTCCGCCGAGCACATCCATCTTGTAGCCACAGGGGAGAGCCTTGGCCACACGTATTGCACCGCGGAGGTTTTTCACCTTCCAATCCGCCTTAGCGAGAAAATGGTAGCGATGGTCGGCGCGACGCTCAAGGTTCGGGTTGGCATACTCAGGGTCGTCCCAATCAATGCCGTTGTAGACAAACTGGGTGCTACCGTGGCGACGGGCATGGTCGGCCGAAACGAATATCGAGTTGGGGCTGAATGACTTATTGAAATTGCCGTGGATGGTCTCGACGTAGGGGCGGTTGAAATCCTCGGGTGGGGCGGAGTTGAAGTGGACGATATCTACATCCTCGGGGATCTGGCTTGTCAGAGGGAGAGTGGCGTCGCGATAGATGACAGTGGCAAAAGGGCATGACGACCCCGGGGCACAGAGGATATATACTTTATGGCCGAGAGTGTTGAGGGCTTTGCCGAGACCCCAAGCCATACGATGGAGACCACCGTAGCCATTGGCCGGGAGGTGTGCCTTTTCGGCTATTATGAGGATGTTCATTATTGCTTATTTAGTCACAAACATAGGTCATATTTTGTCCATTAACAAACATTCGTATGAAAAAAATTTCAAGCATCAACCTCTTGTTCGTAACTTTGCAGCATCATAATCTAATGCGCAAATAGGATGAAAATAGGCGTAATAATATCAACCTACAACAACCCAAAATGGCTGGCCAAAACATTGGCGGGTTACACTCTCCAGACTGTACGTCCGGACGAAGTGATTGTAGCTGACGACGGTTCTGGCGAGGAGACCAAGATATTGATTGACAGTTTCAGAGATAAACTCCCCATACGCCACGTGTGGCATGAGGACCGCGGATTTCAGAAATCAGAGATCTTAAACAAGGCCATCATGGCGTCAGAGGCGGACTACCTGATATTCACGGACCAAGATTGCATCCCACGCAACGACTTTGTAGCCGTACACCAGGCCTTGGCAAAACAGGGTCAGTTCCTCTCTGGCGGAGTGTATAAACTAAGCATGGACGCCAGCGAGGCCATCACGCCCGACGACATCAGCAGTGGAGACGCATTCAAATTCTCGTGGCTTAAGGAGCATGGGCAGAACAGCAGCCTCAAAAACTTCATAAAGAACATAAGGCTGACGCGCAACACCGTGATTGCCAAAATCATGAACGCAATTTCGCCCAGGGCAAAGACTTTCAACGGATGCAACTCATCTTGTTGGAGGAAAGACGCTATTGCAGTCAACGGATATGACGAGAGCCTCCACTATGGCGGACAAGACCGTGAGTTCGGCCTGAGACTCTCCAACAGCGGCATCAAGCCCAAGCAAATAGCATTCAGCGCAATAGCGCTCCATCTTGACCATGCGCGCCCCTACAAGACCCCCGAAAGCGTCGAGGCCAACAAGCGCACAAGGCGCCACACCGTCGAGGCGCACATCACACGCACTCCTAATGGCATAGTCAAGGAGCAATAAGGACTCCGGGAACCACCTTGCAAGAGATGGTAACGCAGCGCAAACAATAGGATTTTCCCATACTATAAAAATCCCCCTCATAGCTCACAATAGGAAAATGAGCAATGAGGGGGATTGTCTTATTTTCGAAATCCTATGCTGGACAAAAAATTATTTGTTCCGAAACGTCACCTTACTGACAGGTCCCTTTAATTTTTCTTCCCACGGAATAGCGACCTCACAGCCAAGGCCGCATCGAGGACACCATTCCATCCATGGCGCCAAAGCCAGACGTACGGCACACATAATGCGTCATAGGCTAGTTCTCGATTCATTCTCTTGTAAACGAATGAATTTATGGAGCGCAGGTCATCGTCGAACTCCTTTATCATGTCGATGGCGATCTCCTTCTTGACAAGAGCATCTCGATACATCTGAGCCACGAGCCTACATATCAGCTTTTCGCAAAGAGCCTTATTACCGTCGCTAACGAAATTGCCCTTGGCGAACTCACGAGCAATCTCCTTACGGACAAAGAGTTCATCGCCATGGTTTGCACTTCTCACCTCAGTAGACAGAGACTGGCCTGAACGTCCTTTCCTATACACATACACAGGATAGCCGAAGTAGGCTGCCCCCGTGACATTAGCCATTGGCACAGAGGCCCATTGCATATCCGTATACAAACGACCTTCGACTTGCTTGTAACCAATCGCCTTCAGGAGACTCGTCTTATAAAGGATTGAAGCATGGAAAAGAGGTGGGCGACAGGACTTAAGCTTGACAATCTCAGACAACGACAACCTAGCCTTTTTAATCTTTACTTTATCGCGAAGCACACACTTACCGTTGTCATCGTCATAGTAATCCATATACTGGCAAATTACAAGATCGTCATCGCAACTTTTCAACTCCCCAACCGACTTCTGAAAATTAGCAGAGTCCACCCAATCATCGGCATCGACGACCTTGACGTACTTGCCGCATGCTACGGCGAGCCCAGCATTGACGCAAGATCCGTAGTGTCCATTGACCTTGTCGATTACGGAAACGGAGCCGGGGAAACGGGACTCGAAGGTGTGAGCGATCTCGGAACTGCGGTCCGTGGACCCGTCGTTTACGACTACCAAATCGATGTCGGCCACATTGCTGATGGAAGTGATAGACTCAAGGCATTGAGTCAGATAACGTTCCATATTATATGTGGGGACTATAACTGTCAGGACTTTCGAGGTGGACTCGTTCATTTAGCTTGGTTTCCGTTAGTAGGGCCAAAGATAGGCAATTTTCGGGAAACGCGGCTGAGAGAGGGATGGCCTCCATAGGTCACGCAACAGAAAAAGCATTATATTTGTGCGAATTGGCAAATAAGCTAAAACATACTAAGGCTATGCAGACTTGGCCTCCCAAACCAAAATTCCGCCAAGCACTGTATGACAACGTGTCGCCAACATCGGCCGATGCGTAAATAACAACCAAGATGAAAAGAGCAATAGCGACAGCACTTGCAACCTCATTGGCGGCAATAGCTGCCTCAAACATGACATTAGCGCAGGAGAGCCGCAGCACGCTGAAGGCTTCGGCCTCGGCATGGGCGTCAGTGGCCACGAATAGCGAGTTGCGCCCATTGCTGAGCTACAGCAACGAGTGGGGCAAGTACACCCAATATGACCAAGGTGAGGGAGGCATAGGCGCGGCAGTGGCATACACGCACACGTTCCGCAACCCGCGATTGGCATTTCGTGCAGGCATCACGGGGCAACTATCATCGGACGGCGACCGCACACAACTCAGTGAACTGTATGCCGACTTCGACCTCTGGATGTTCGACATCCGCATGGGAATGGAGAACTACACGCCCGTGGAGAGCAACACGGCCACCTCTGTAGGCTCATACATCATGAGCAACAACGCACGGCCCATTCCGCGCGGATGGTTTGGAATATTGGACTACTGGTCAATACCACTGGACAAGTTGCCATTCTCGTTCGCCTCATACCTGAAAGACGCTATCCAGATAAGGGGAGGAATATCCTTTGGAAGAATCGACGACGAGGGCAAGGCAGAGTACACGGACAACGTCCTCTACCACGAGAAGTATGCCTACGGGCGACTCGGACTTTGGCACTTAAAGCCATACATCGGACTGTGCCATAGCGTAGTTATGGGCGGAACGCTATCCGACGGCACAGAGATACCTATCGACCTGTTGAACTCCATCCTCGGACGGCATGGAGACATTGAGGTCTTTGGCGAGGCATTCCGCGGCGAGACCACCAATGCGGCAGGAGGTCACCAAGGCATGTGGGATTGCGGCTTTGATTTCGACATCCCAGCAGCGGGCATAGGCGGAAAGATTTATCATCAGAAGCTCTTCACGGATGCCATTGGCAAGAAATTCAACTCACATATGTGGGACGACTTCTCACTTGGCCTGCAAGTCCAATTTAAGAAGTGCACGCATATTAAAGAGGCATCACTCGAATTTGTCAAGACGGATTGGCAGGGAGGCGAGGGATTGCCGGACCCTTATTTGCCAACACGCGACGGCGGCATGGGGCTCTATTGGCCAGGAGATGTCAATGAGTCTAATGCGCAATATCTGCGAGACAACGTATTCGTGGAGGCCGACGTAGAGGAGTGGGAAGCGAAGACGGGGCGGAAAATTGTGGACAACAGCACGTTCTACGCCTTCTGCGGCGATATGTACAACAAAGGCTTTAGCTATGGCGGCCGAATGAAATACCTATATAACTATTGCATTGAGCAAGGATGGACACGCGGCGGCCTCTCCATGGGTAATGCGCTCTTCCACACAAAGGAGACCGTAAGCCGATACGCCCCCGAAGGCACCATGATGCTCAACAACACCTTTGCCAACACCCGCATCCGAGCCGTAAATATTGGCGTGGCAGGCGACATTCTGAAAGACCGCCTGTCTTATATCTTCCGCGCAACGATATCGCGCAACTACGGCAATTTCTGCGAGAAATATACAGGAAACCACAACCTCAGCTGGGACGAATTGCCCAATTACTTCTACTCCACACCCAAGAACGAGACGTATACCAAACTCAACCTCAACCTCGCACTCAACCACGGGCTGAGCGTTTGCACCAATTTCACGTATGACTTTGGCGACTTGTACCACAGCTTTGCATTCCGTGCAGGCGTCAAGTATGAGATAGGATGTGAGTTATAACGGAGAATTCTACAGACATACATAAAAAAAAGCGCCCCGCGTCGCCACCAAGGCGTGCGCGGGGTTCGCTTTTCTCACTAATCAAAAACCAAACTATTCAGATGTGTCTGTTGTTGTCGGTGCAGGGTGTTGAAGAACCGCTGCTATTTCTGTTGTTGCCTATTTCGGCTCGTTAAGGATTGCGTTGTTTAGACACAGCGTAAAGGTGTCTTAGTACATCTGCTCGATGTTCCAGACGAAGGCACGGATACCGTTTTCGAGGTTGACGTGGTCGAGCTTCTCGATATACTTGAGGAGGAGAGGCACGATGTCGTCGTCCACAATGGTAATAACCGAGCTATTCATCTCGGGCCAAGCGTGGCTTGCCATACGAGGCTCGCCACCATTGGTGCCGCGGCCATAGACAAGGGGGAACTTGGTGAAGCCCGTAATCTTAAGCTGGTCGAAGATGTATTCCAGTCGTTCGGTGAGCGCCTGGTTGTATGTTATGAATACTGCTTTCATTATCCTTGGTAATTAAAAGGTTGCGGGGGCTCATGACTTTCCTGTCAGCAGGGGGGGGGAGCAGGAGCCCCCGCAATCTTATTCAGTATTTAGCTTACTTGCTCTCGCCAATTTGCTGGCGACGGCTGGCGGGGAGGTCTCGCTCGGGGTCGAAGTCGGCCATGAAGCGGTACTCCTTTTGCTCAGCCTTCTTCTTGTTGCGGCTGCCGCTCTTATCTACAGAAGCGTAGACAGCGGGGACGATGAGCATGGTGATGATGGTCGAGAAGACCATACCGCCGATGACGGCGACACCCATAGGCTGCCAAGTCTCTGAACCCTCACTCGTCGAGAGTGCCATAGGAAGCATACCGAGCATAGTGGTGAGAGAGGTCATAAGCACAGGGCGGAGACGGCTGCGGCAGGAGAGCGCAATGGCATCGAAGAGGTTGACGCCACGCTCACGCATAAGGTTGATGTAGTCGATGAGCACGATACCGTTCTTTGTAACGATACCGATAAGCATCATTGCACCGAGAGCCGCCACGACGGAGAGGTTGACATTGCAAATAAGGAGGGCGAGGATAACGCCCGTGAACGCAAACGGAATGGCAAGCATGATGATGCCAGGCATCACGAAGCTCTCGAACTCGGCCGCCATGACGAGGTAGACGAGAAGAAGAGAGAGGATGACAAGAAGACCGAGAGCGCCGAACGACTCTTGCTGATCCTCATATGAGCCACCGATGTAAGTAGAGTACTCAGAGGGGACATCCATCGTGTCGATGACCTTCTGACACTCGACGGCGATATCGCCCATCGCATAGCCCGAAGCCGGGGTGACGGAAACCTTGAGCATACGCTGCTTACTCTTGCGCTCGATAGAAGGCGGGTTGTAGCCCTCGACGATTTCGCCAAGCTCTTTGAGGCGGACCTTCTGGCCATAGCCGTCGGTGATGAGCATATTCTCGATGTCGGCAATCTTGGAGCGATATTTCTCCTCAAGGCGGACGATGATATCATACTCCTCACCCTCCTCCTTGAACTTGGAGTTACGGTTGCCATAGACATACGTACGAACGAGGGCACCGACGCCAGAGGTGGTAAGACCATGGCGGGCGAGCTTCTCACGGTCGAGGAAGACCTGGAGCTCGGTCTTGTCGTCACCACGGCTGATGAGGATATCCTCAGCACCGGGGACACTCTTGAGCCTATCCTTGAGCTCGGCAGCGAAACGGCTGGTGCCAGGGAAGTCGTGGCCGAAAATCTCGATGTCTACAGTGTTGCCAGTAGAGCCATTCTGACCTGTGGTCACCTCGTAGTCGAGGATTTCAGGGAAGGTTTTAACAATGGCACGGATGGAGTCCGCCATGACGAATACGGAGCGGTCGCGGTCCTTCATGTCTACGGTACGCAGACGCATATTGAAGACGTTGTTGCCCGTTGTGCTCATCATAGAAGAGAAAGAAGCCTCCTCCTCAGAACCGTAAGATGCGGTGATGATAGTAATCTCGGGGATCTTGACTCGGATGGCAGAATCGACCTTCATGGCGAGCTCCTTGGTGACCTCAACACGCTGGCCTTGCTGCATCTTGGCGTAGACGTTGATGTTGTTCTGGTCGTTCTGGGGGAAGAACTCGGTGTGGAGGTAAGGAGTGAGGAAGAGCGAGAGGAAGAAGAGGCCGAGCATCGAAACGATGGTGATGGCGCGGTGGCCGAGCACCCAACGGATGATGCGCTCATAGCCAGCATCCATCTTCTCAAGCCACTTCTGGCTCCAACGGTAGAAACTGAAACGTGTGTCCTTCGCATCCTCCTCAGCGTCGCGGAGCTTGAGGAACTTGGAGCAGAGCATAGGCGTGAGCGAGATAGCCGTAAGGGTAGATGTGCTCACACATATACAGATAATCCAGCCAAGGGGCTTGAAGAAGATACCCATGATGCCAGGGATCATGGTGAGGGGGAAGAACACGGCGATGGTGACGAGAGTGGTCACAATGACGGAGGTCCACACCTCATTGGTGCCATACTTAGCGGCCTCCTTGGGGCGAGAGCCACGGTCTACGTGCTTAGTGACGTTCTCGAGCACCACAATGGCATCGTCCACGACCATACCGATGGCGATGGAGAGTGACATAAGGGTGATGGTGTTCAGTGAGCCGTCGGCCACAGCGAGGTAGATGAACGCCACGATGAGCGAGATAGGAATTGTGAGCGCAATGACGAAGGTAGAGCGCCAACGACCCAGGAAGACGAAGACGACGATGACGACGAAGAGGAGGGCGTAGAAGAGGGTCTCCTTGAGGTTGTCGATAGCCTTGAGGATGAAGTCGG
>CAVILU010000011.1:0-5809 GCA_963643535.1 bacterium
ATATGGGTAGGCAGCGAGGGCATGCGAGATGCGGGACTCAAACTCGGCGAGCGTGGGCACATCGTACTCGAAGGTGATGGCGGTCTCGCGGACGTAGGGGGCGTAGATGTCCAGAAGTTGGCGGGCATCGGCTATTGTGGCTTGGCGGATTTGCATGGCTGCTATTTGTCTTGCTGCGCCTCCTTGTGGCGTTTTTTCCAAAGTTGATAGCTGTTGACTATATTCTGCCATAGGACGTAGGCACCGGGAGCGACGCACGAGAGCGGATTGAGGTATGTTTGCGACATCCAAATGGCGAGTACTGTGTTTTTTTGACCGAGAGCCTGGCCGCCACTTATACGGTCACCATAATGCCCGCCTGTAATTTTTCCGAAAAGGAATTGCACAGCGCAAGCAGCCACGGCAACGAGCGCGAGGGAGACTACAACCATCATCTCATCCGAGTCGTCCACAACACTCTTGGCCGTCTTGCCCATCACGAGAGCAAGAGCCAAAGCCCAGATATAGAAAGCGATGCCCGAATTATCGCGAAGCCAGGCATGTGCCTTAGGAAGGCAGAAACGAAGGATCTGCGCAAGGAGGAACGGGAAGATAAGCAGAGGGAAAACCTTGCCAAGGATAAGGACAAAGGCATCGAAGAACTCCAGGCCGCCAGACTGGGCATAGACGAGCGGGAAGACCAACGGCACATAGATGGCCGCCATAATATTATCGAGAAGTGTAAACGTTATGAGTGTCTCGGCCGAGCCACCAAGTTTGTGCGTGATGACGGCGGCAGCCGTAGCCGTAGGGCAAATAAGGCAGACCATGGCACCTTGCGCAAGGATTGGCGACATTGGGGCGAGGCACAGATATGCAACTGATGCGCCAATAACTTGGAAAAGCAGTAACCAGAGATGCCACCTGCGCAGACGGAACTCGCGAGGGTTGACGCGGCAAAAGGTCAGCAGCAACTGGCAAAAGATAAGCATCGGGGTGAGGTAGGCATCCACGGCCCACACGCCGGCATGGAGAGGCTGGAGGAAAGAGAAGTTATGGAAAGCGGCGTAGACGAGCACGCCAGCAAGCATGGCAACGGGCAAAGTCCAGTTGCGGAGGAAAGATATTATGCGATCCACGGTAGAATGGAGATGTAAGATATTGAATACAAAGTTAGCACAGTCAAGTGAGTAGAGAAAGAGGGAAACGCTTAACCAACAAGGTCGCAATATGAAATAACATTAAAAAGTGAGAGCGACAAAATTGCATTGCCACATACGCCCCCTTTGCGATTTGACAGCGAAATAGTTATTTTTGCTAAATTTCGCATCTCTCACGCGAAGTTGAAAAAACACAAACAGTATATGCATATTGTCTTCTCGCCTGCTTTCTCAGGCTACGTATATAAACGCCAGGGGCTCGACTACGCCGCAATGAGCGTCTTGACTCTTGTTGCGCACATCGAGAGTCGCATGGGACTGAAGCCTTGCGAGAATTCGTACGGCGAGAAGCTCGTGGCATATTGCAGTGCCATAAGGTGGCACGTGAACAACACTCCCGATTCCATTTTCCGCAAATCTTTTGAACTGTCGGAAGTCAGCACAGCGAGCGAGATTCTCAGTTGGAAAGAGGAACTCGCATTGGTGGGTTACACGTTCGACAAGGACGACGTAAGCCGACGCATCACGGAGATCAACCAGATAGACAAGGTATTCACGGAATCCTATGGGCGCTACGCCGAGATGGATGGCGCATTCCGAATCACCCGTGCGACACGTTGGGTAGAGAGTAAAGATGACAATTTCTTTGCTGACTACGAGATAGAACTCTTTCTCAATCCAGAGAATTTCCCGCCCATTATAAAGAACCTCATATACGGGCTCCGCAACCATGGCGCAAAATTCGTCACTCCCACTTGCGAAAACCCAGACCGGCGGAACGACATCTACACCGCCCCCGGAATTGTAAACCCGGACGCCATGGGCAAAATCCGAGTACTCCATTTCAACGACAAGAGAGACGCAGACGAGTACATGGCGGAATACGGCGCAGAGATACCATCCGAAGACACAGGACTTGACAAACCTATATGCCCAGACATTTGGATTAACGCCAACAACAAGACATTCGACAACTGGCTAAAGCTGCGTGGCAAACACACCACGGGCAGCCAAACGACAGAGAAGGCACCCCAGATATGCCAGTTGCTCCTGCTCTCGATGTGCATACTCCGCGAGCCCCTCGACATTGAGAAACTCATCGATTGGCTCAATGCGCCCGTGTCTCCCGTCAAGGGCCGACTTGCGCATCGACTGACAGAGCGAATCGTAAGCACAGGCGGATATTACAACGACGAGTGCCGCCAAGTCCTGACGGACTTTATCAACGACGATTTTGGCTCAGACATCTTAGACGAGGCCGAAAACGAGGCCAGCAAAAAAGAGTTGGACGACCTCAAAGGCAGGCGGGAAGTACGCGCTGAGCACGTGGCTAAATTCCTGCCTAAATGCGAAATGTCGCAAAAGAGCACGCAAGATCGAGACAAAGCCATAAACGCCGAAGACCTCAAACTCCACATACACGAACTGGAGACATGGGCCTCGGAACGAATGGCAATGACGGCTCAAAACAACGACCAGGAGTTCGGCACAAACATCATAGCATTGCTTCAGCAATATAACAGCCTTGTTGATCTATGCCGCACGATGCAGATGCTCATCGATGGCTGTGGGCAAGACGAGATCGAGTGGCGGAGAGTGGACTCATGGGCATCGTCGCTCTTCGATATTTTCCGCTACCAGCAATATGATGCGCGCTTAGGTTGCCGCACGGTTATAGACTTACCTGCGAACATGGCAACATTCTGCGACACAGCCGTATGGATGAACTTCGTGGAAGACGAGCATTCGAGTTTCCTATGCGAATTCCTCTCGCCCAACGAGCGCAAGGCTCTCGCTCCGCACACCACAATGTGGGAACCCGAGTGCGAGACAAAATACAGGATGCAGAACGTCACGTTGCCACTCTTCCTGAGCGGCACGACACTCTTAGTCACCTTCGACAACTTATATGGCGAGCCCGTACAGCCCAACCAACTAATGCTACAACTTGAGCAACACCTCAAGCAGAAGGGCATAGACATAAAGGACTTGACCACAGAGCCAAGCATAAAAGAAGAGGACACAGAAGAGGTAGGAGTAGTAAATAACTACGACATCCCGAAACAGGTCAAGATAGATAACGCCGACCATATGACGTGGCCCAGAAAACTGAGCTACACGGCGTTGGAGATGATCATCTACCACCCGTTTGACTACGTCATGGAGCGTATGCTCAGGATTCGCCCCAATTTGCCAGCTCAGATTTCCGACACCAGGACGACAAAGGGCAACGTGGCGCACGCCGTCATAGCCTCGATCTGCGCACCACGCGGCGACGAGGCCACGACCACGCCACAGGCAATAAAGAAGCGAATGGAGACGGAGTTCGCGCCGACACTCAAAGCGACAATCAATGCCAACGGCGGAATACTCAACAAGCCCGCAAACCGACTCGAACTCAAGCTATTAGAGGAGGAGCTCGACAAGTGCATCAACATACTTGCAGACATAATGGAGAGCAACAACCTCGTGGTCTCGGCCTGCGAGCGAAAAGTCTCATCCAACCTGTCGCTCCTCGATGAGCAGTCGGACGACGACGACGTGGAGGGCTTCATAGACATGACGCTTCTCGACACAGCAAACGACACCACAGTGATTTTCGACTTCAAATGGACACGAAGCCGAAAGAACTACGCGGAGACGCTCGCGGAGAACCGCTCAATCCAGCTGGCCCTCTATCAGCAGATACTGACCAACGTAGACCACAAGAGGGTGAGCCGCAAAGGCTACTTCCTAATGCCACTTGGCAAGCTCTACAGCCTCGACGACTTCGCCGGTCCCAACTGCGAAAAGATTGAGACGGACTCGGATGCCGACGTGATAAAGCAAGTGGTCAACTCGTTCCACTATCGCAAACAGCAGATAGATAGCGGAGTGATAGAACTCGGCGAGGGACAGGATGTAGCGGACCTCGAATACGAGCGCGATACAGAACGTCTCAACCTACTGCCACTAAAGACAAGAAAGAAGAAGGACGGGACTCAGACGAAAGCCGTGAACAAATATTCCCAATACGGCACCTTTAATCTCACAAACGATGAAGAGGAATAGGAGACTCCCGATCAGACTAACAAGAACATATAAAAACGCAAGTGTATGAAAACAAAGCAAGAGATAGTAGAGAACTGGCTCCCGCGATACACAGGCCGCGAGCTCAGTGAGTTCCCGCGATATATCCTCCTCACCAACTTTATGAACTACGTCGAGATGTTCGCGGAAATGTTCGGAGTTGAGGTCAAGGGAGGCAACATGCCCAACGCAATGACTAAGGACGTGGCCATCATCAACTTCGGCATGGGAAGCCCAAACGCGGCCACCATTATGGACCTCCTGACGGCCATCCATCCGCGCGCCGTGCTTTTCCTCGGCAAGTGCGGCGGCACGAAGAAAA
Source organism: bacterium (assembly GCA_963643535.1). Taxonomy (GTDB): domain Bacteria; phylum Bacteroidota; class Bacteroidia; order Bacteroidales; family Marinilabiliaceae; genus W3P20-009. The sequence continues at coordinate 4,531 of CAVILU010000011.1, forward strand.
AGAATGAGATTGGCGACTTCATCCTGCCCATTGCAGCCATCCGCGGCGAGGGTACGAGCAACGACTACATGCCGGCAGAAGTCCCCGCGCTGCCAGCCTTCTCGCTCCAGCGCGCAGTATCTGGAGCCATCCGCGACAAGGGCTTCGACTACTGGACCGGCACGGTCTACACCACCAACCGCCGCGTCTGGGAGCACGACGACAAGTTCAAGCAGAAGATTGAGACAATGCGCTGCATGGCAGTGGATATGGAGACAGCCACGCTCTTCACGGTCGGTTTCCACAACGAGATCCCCACAGGCGCGCTACTCCTCGTCTCTGACCAGCCAATGATCCCGGAGGGAGTAAAGACCACGGCGAGTGACAAGAAAGTGACGTCGCAATTCGTACGTCCGCACCTCGAGATTGGCATCGACGCCCTCCTGGAGATTGAGAAGTGCGGCAACTCGGTGAAGCACCTGAAATTCTAAAGAAAAAGTAACGCATGGCAGTCCTGACCCAGGAAGAGATTCTCAAAGAGCTCAAGGCCGGCACCTACCGTCCCGTATACCTGCTCATGGGCGAAGAGCCCTACCCCATCGATGTGGTGAGCGACTACATAGAGGAGCACGCCATGACGGAGGACGAGCGCACCTTCAACCAGACGGTAGTCTACGGGCGCGACACCAACGGGCAGAAAGTGGGACTCGAATGTGGACAATATCCGACATTCGCCACACGCCGCGTCGTCATTGTCCGCGAGGCGCAATCCATGGGTCAGATATCAGCCCTCGAAAGCTACGTCTCGCACCATTTGGACACCACGATACTCGTGCTCTGCCACAAATATAAGACGATAGACAAACGCCTGAAGCTCTACAAAGCCATCGACAAGGCCGGCGGCGCCATCATGGAGACCAAGAAACTCTATGACAACCAGATGCCCCACTGGATAAGTTCGCACGCCAACAGCATGGGCTTCGGCATAGAGGACAAGGCCGCCGACCTCCTGGCCGACCACGTAGGCACGAGCATGACAGACGCCGCCAAGGCCATAGAGAAAGTGAGAGCCGCCGTAGGCCCCACGCTCAAGACCATCACGGTGGACATGATATCGGCCAACGTAGGCATAAGCAAGGAGTATAACGCATTCGAGCTTCGCGCCGCCCTATTCCGTAAGGACAAAGCCAAAGCCCTGCGCATAGTCAAAGCCATGGGTCAGAACGAGAAAGCCTACCCCGTGCAAGCCATAATAGCCGCCCTCTACAATGGTTTCGACCACCTCTTCACCTATTGCTTC
>CAVILU010000011.1:5882-8360 GCA_963643535.1 bacterium
AGCCTACCCCGTGCAGGCCATAATAGCCGCCCTCTACAATGGTTTCGACCACCTCTTCACCTATTGCTTCAAGAAAGCCGTCACCAAGAGCGAGGACGAGGCCACTAAGGCGGCAATAGCCGTGGGCGAGCGCAGCCCCTTCATGGTGCAGAGGAACTTTGCCCCGGCTTCGCGGCTCTACACGGCCACGGATTGCATGCGCATAACGTCGCTGCTTGCGGAGTACGACATGAGGTCGAAGGGTTTCAATTGGCCCGACACTACCAACCGCGATATGCTCGTGGACCTTGTTTGCCGAATAATCGGGTAAAAAGTGTGCGGCAAGAGGGGGCTCAAAAAGTTACAGGGACATGCTTAGGGCGTTCTATTGCGCTTCGCATTTTGACTTTTTATCAAAAAACGTTACATTTGTGTTTGCATTGGGCAATTGACACCCAGACATCCTAATCCTGTCAAACAACAAACACTAAGACGCCGAGACCTACCAAAGGAAGAGTCTCAAAGACGCCACTACAAAGCAACATAGTCATGGCTAAAATTTTGACAAAGCATTTCCAGTACACTGGTACAGACGATTTCGACCTCACAATTGACGAGCAGATCAACGACTTCATCAAGAATGAGGGCCTCAGCGTAGAGAATGTTGTCGACATCAAGTATGAAGGCCACTCGGCACTTGGCGTCAACACATACTCCGCACTCTTGGTCTACAAGAAGGACTAAGGGAGTATACCCCATACAGGACTAACGCCGCCCGGCAAAGCTTATCCGTATCTTGCGGGAAGTTTTGCCGGGCGTGTTGTTTTTTATTTCCCAACCTAAAAGAATACGCCCGAAGTTTCCAACAGGACGGAGACTTCGGGCGTTATATCAATATCGTTAATCTGCTCGGAATGGGCGGGTGTTATGCTGCCTCGCCAGCCTTGGGGTCGGGACCATATTTGTTCTCGCCTTTGTCACCGTCGAGAAGCGCAAAGACAAAAAGGACGATTCCGCCAATGAAAGGTATAAATCCGATGAGATACCAAAGGCCCGATCGTCCAGTGTCATGAAGGCGGCGCACGCCAACTGCAATGCTCGGGATAAACATAGCGACACCCACGATAAGGGACACAAGACCCACAAGCGAACCCAAGACAGCACTGCCTTCCACTAAGGAAGGCAAGACCGCCAAAATAAAACTAATTATGCCACTGGCTAGAGCAAACAGCCAATACTCTCTGCGGCGAGCTCGACCACCGAAGTTTGCAAAATCGGTAGTCATGCACCTTTTAAAAATCTCGATCATAAAACGCGTATTTAGTTGATTACATAGAGTGCGGGCGTGCGGAAGGCAGTCAGACACGACAATTTACAGGGCTACCGTCATCCGCAAACATCTCAATACAAATATAACGATAGCGTAGGAAAGAAGCAAGGGCGGCATTAACTCTTTTAAACAAAATACGGGATGCGCCCGGATTGTGCCGGTCGCATCCCGTTTTATTGTTCCTAAATTGCACGACTCACAGAAGAGTCGAGCGACGTAGGTAGCTCAGAAATTTACTTCGCCTTGCCCTGGTTAGCAACGGCCTCCTGGAGCTTCTTGATCTCCTCGGGGTCGCCTACGAAGTAGTCCTTGGTGAGCTTATAGGTCTTCTCGTCGAACTCGAAGCAGTAAGGAACTGCGGTCGGGAGGTTGAGAGAGATGATGCCCTCGTCGGAGATACCCTTGAGGAACTTGATGATGCCGCGGAGGGAGTTGCCGTGAGCAACAACAACGATGTTGTCAACCTTCTTGAGCATGGGGAAAATCTCGCTCTTCCAGTAAGGGAGTGCACGCTCGATGCAGTCCTTGAGGCTCTCGGTGCGAGGGATCTCGCAGTCGGGAACGAAGCTTGCGTAACGGGGATCCTTGGTAGCGCTGCGCTCGTCGGTGTCGGGGATAGGATTGGGAGCTACATCGTAGCTACGACGCCAAATCTTAACCTGCTCGTCGCCGTACTGCTTAGCGGTCTCAGCCTTGTTGAGGCCCTGGAGATCACCGTAGTGCTTCTCGTTGAGGCGCCAGCTCTTCTGGACGGGGATCCAGTCGAGGTCCATCTGGTCGAGGACGTTGTTGAGGGTCTTGACGGCACGCTTGAGGAAAGAGGTGTAAGCGATGTCAAAGGTGAAGCCCTGCTCTTTGAGGGTCTTGCCAGCCTTGACGGCCTCGGCTACACCGTTCTCGGTGAGGTCGACGTTGGTCCAGCCGGTGAAACGGTTCTCCAGGTTCCATGCGCTCTGGCCATGGCGGATAAGGACGATTCTCTTCATTGTTATCTGTTTGTTATTATGTTCTTAGATAAACTCTGCAAAGATAGTTATGTTTTAGGAATATAGGGCTGCCGAAGTTCACCATTTAGCGCAAAAAGCTGAGTTTGGGCGCAGAGAGGTCGGCGGAAAAGAGTACGACATTTTCAAGTAGCATCGGGACGCACAGCTATTACTGCCCAAGCC
>CAVILU010000011.1:8370-23477 GCA_963643535.1 bacterium
CCAAGCCCCAGCAGACGCTTGATATCGTAGAGCTTGTTGAGGGCGTCGCGGGGAGTGAGGTTGTCGATGTCGAGGCCCTCAATCTCCTGGCGGATACTGTAGACCAGCGGGTCGTCGAGTTGGAAAAGACTGAGCTGGACTGCACCATCAGTCTTCTCCTCCTTCTTCTTGAAGCCCTTGCGCTCCTTGACGGGAACGGGCTCGCCATCGCGTTCGCGCTCAAGCTGTGCGAGGATTTCGTTTGCACGGTCCACTACCGTACGAGGCATACCTGCAAGTTTGGCCACATGGATACCGAAACTGTGTTCCGATCCACCCGGCACGAGTTTGCGGAGGAAGATGACCTTGCCTGCCGCCTCGCGGACGGAGACGTTGAAGTTCTTGATGCGGTCGTACTTCTTCTCCATATCGTTGAGCTCGTGGTAGTGAGTGGCGAAGAGAGTCTTGGCTCGCGCACGCTCACTATTATGGAGGAACTCGACAATTGCCCAAGCGAGCGAGATGCCGTCGTAGGTACTCGTGCCGCGACCCAACTCGTCGAAGAGGACGAGGCTGCGGGGCGTGACATTGTTGAGGATATTGGCGGCCTCGGTCATCTCGACCATAAAAGTGCTCTCGCCTTGTGACAGATTGTCGTTGGCACCGACTCGGGTGAAAATCTTATCCACAACGCCCACAGTAGCCTTGGTGGCAGGCACGAAAGAGCCGCACTGCGCAAGGAGTACGATGAGCGCAGTTTGGCGGAGGAGCGCACTCTTACCCGCCATATTGGGACCCGTGACAATGATGATCTGCTGATTGTCGGAATCGAGATGGACATCATTGGAGACGTAGGTATCTCCCTCGGGCATAAGACGCTCGATTACGGGATGACGGCCCTCGGTGATGTCGAGGCTATCGGAGTCGTTGACCTCAGGACGGCAATATGAGTAGTCCACCGCATTGCGCGCAAAGGTGTGGAGGACATCGACTTCGGCAAGGCGAGCGGCATCCGATTGGACAGTGCCGAGGTGGGCATTGAGCTCGGCGAGGAGGGCTGCGTAGAGTTCGGCCTCGATTGTCGAGATACGTTGGTCGGCACCGAGGATTTTCTCCTCATATTCTTTGAGTTCGGGAGTGACGTAACGCTCGGCGTTGGTCATTGTCTGCTTGCGCGTCCACTCCGCGGGAACTTTATCCTTATGGGTATTGCGGACCTCGATGTAGTAGCCGAAGACATTGTTATACGCCACTTTGAGCGACGGGATATTGGTCTCGTCGGAGAGGCGGTTTTGGAGGTCGGCAAGGTAATCGCGGCTGGAGGTGGAGATCTGCCTCAGTTCATCGAGTTCGGCAGAGACTCCTGGAGCTATGACTCCGCACTTCTGAATTGTCGTAGGCGGATCGGGAACGATATCGTGCTCAATGCGGGCGCGGAGTGCGTCGCAATCGTCAAGCGAAGAGACGAGGGAATGAATCACCGAGCCGGGAGCGGCTGCGGCAATGACGGACTTGAGGCGCGGGATTGCCTCGAGAGCGCGCTTGAGCATAACGACCTCACGGGGCGAGATGCGGTTGCAGGCAATCTTGCCGACGAGACGCTCCATATCACCCACCTCGCGTAGGAGGCTGAGCACGTCGGCCGTCAGGACTGGGTCGGAGACAAAAGATTGGACCACATCGTGGCGACGGGTGATAGCCTTGACGTCGCGCAGAGGCATGGCGAGCCAACGCTTGAGGAGGCGACTGCCCATAGGGGTCGTAGACCTGTCCTCGATATCGGCAAGGGAGTATGAGCCATCGCGGCCATCATTGAAGAGCTCCAAGTTGCGGATAGAGAACTTATCTATCCAGACATACGCCTGCTCGTCGATGCGCTGGAGACGACTGATATGTGCCTGTCCCTCGTGCTGAGTGACATCCAGATAATAAAGAATGGCGCCAGCGGCAGTTACGCCCGCCACGAGATCTTCCACACCGAAGCCCTTGAGACTTTGGGTATCGAAATGCTTGACGAGGCGATCCTTGGCACTCTGCTGTTGGAAAGCCCAATCGTCAAAAGGATATGTAATCCACTTATTACCAAAGGCCTCGATAAAGCTCTGGCGATGCCCCTTCTCGAAGAGCACCTCCTTGGGGCGGAACGTGGCGAGGAGACGATCGACATATTGCGTATCGCCCTGACCCATCATAAACTCGCCTGTCGAGATATCGAGGAAAGCCACACCTATGCACGAGGGCGTGAAATTGACGCAGCAGAGGAAGTTATTCTCTGTGGTCACGAGCACTCCGTCCGTAATGGCGACACCCGGGGTCACGAGTTCCGTTATGCCGCGTTTGACGATGCCCTTGGCTTGTTTGGGGTCCTCAAGCTGATCACATACGGCGACACGGAGACCGGCCCTCACGAGTTTTGGCAGGTAGGTGTCGAGAGCATGATAAGGGAAACCGGCGAGAGCACCGAGCTCTGGATTTGTGCCGCTACGCTGCGTGAGCGTTATGCCAAGGATTTTGGCGGCCTTGGGAGCGTCGTCTAAGTAAGTCTCGTAAAAGTCGCCAACGCGGAAAAGAAGCATGGCATCGGGGTGCTTGGCCTTGATGCTCATATATTGCTTCATCAGAGGCGTGTCTGTGAATGATTTGGCCACCTTGGGATATATGGGGGTTATGGAATTCAACGTTTTGAAAGCCGACGCAAAGATGCGCAGCACCACAAAAGTAAGCAAAAAATGCGTAATTTAGCGTCAGACCAAAACACCAAAACTCTAAAACACAAGAGATGCACCAGACGCTCCGCAAGGTCATGGCGACCTTCATAGCATCAGTAGCGACACTCCATGCGGCCGCATTGGGCGGCACCGACAGCACGTTTGTCAAGACGGGCTTCTCGTTTGGCGTGCTCCCCGCCATATCCTACGACTCAGACCTTGGATTTCAATACGGCGTCCTGGCCAACCTCTTTTGGTATGGCGACGGCAGCCGTTACCCCGCATACGACCATTCGCTCTACCTTGAGTGCAGCCGATATCCAGCGGGCACCATGCTCTGCCGAGCTTATTACGACTCGCCTCGCGCGCTGAGGGGACTGAGCGAGAGCCTGCGTCTGACGGCCGACTTCACGTGGTATCGCGACTTGCTCAACGACTTCTATGGTTTCAATGGCCGCCGAGCCGTGTATAACGACGAGTGGGCGGACGACGAGAGCGATGCCTACCGCAGCCATGCATATTATGCTCAGCACAGGCTTATGATGAGGCTCATGGCCGGCATCAGGTACGACATACCCGAGACCGACCTATATTTCCAGGCGGGCGTCACGGCCTTCAATTTCGACTGTGGCTCCGTCAAACGCAATGAGTTGCGCCGCTCGACGCCCGACATCCCGGGGCTCTACGACCTTTACCGCGAGTGGGGCGTGATCCGTGCCGACGAGGCTGATGGCGGCACGGATGTCTTCGTGCGTCTGGGACTTGGCATCGACACGCGCGACAAGGAGGGATTTCCGTCAAAGGGTGTTTGGAGCGAGGCTCTTCTGGCTCTCGAGCCATCAATGTTCACGAGCAACGACTATGGTTTCGTGCGTCTGACGCTCAACCACAGGCAATATTTCAGTCTCGGCTCGCCAGATTTCGTCTTGGCTTACCGCATTACACTCCAAAATCGTCTTTGCGGCCGCGTGCCATATTATCTCTTGCCGCATATCACGACCAACACTCTCACGAGTGCCACGAGCCAGGGTCTCGGAGGCAGTAAGACTATGCGCGGCGTGCTCCGCAACAGAATTGTGGCGGACGGTGTGGCTCTCGCGAATGTAGAATTCCGCTGGGTATTTACACGTTTCGAGCTTCTCGGGCAGCAATGGGGCATCGGCACGAATGTCTTTGGCGACTTCGGCATGACGACGCAGAACTACAGAATCCGCACAGACGGCGTACCCGACGGCCTCCGCGCCGACTACTTCCGCACGGGCAACGACAAGCCCCACGCCTCAGCCGGCATAGGTCTGAAAATTCACATGAACAGCAACTTCATCATATCCGCCGACTACGGCCACGCAATGAGTTCGGACGACGGAGCCAGCGGCCTTTATATCAATTTGAATTATTTGTTTTAGGGGGGCTTTGGCCATCACATCACCATACGGCAACACTCCCGACGGAGATTCAGCCACCCAAAACACTACGCCAACAACAAACAAGTGACTGTAGTCACGGCGGCCATAAACAAAAGAGTGATGCAACATCCACTATTGGATGCTCCTTTTGCGCCCTTAGCAAGGTCGGAGAGCCCGAAGGTGGTCTTTCTGTACACTTTATTGTACAATGCTCGCTTAGGATGCAGCAGTCCCATGCCACGTTGCCCGTAGCCAGGTATTAACGCACGCTTGATGGCACGCTTTGCCCGTCCGGTGGTGCGAGCACTTATGCTCCTTTTGAGCGAAGGTTTTCTAAATCCTATTTTCATAGCTCTCATTCCTTTTCTTTGACAAATATGCCAATTTTCCGCAGGAATTGCAACATAGCCATTCCCCAAAAGTCACGGAACACATAGTCACGGTCAGTCTGACTACTACAACGCAAAAACGGCGCCTCGACCAATACAAGTCAAGGCGCCGTTGCTATATTTCACCCATAAGGGTGTGCGAGGTTACTCCTCTTTTTTACTTACAGTGTTATTCTTAAGGCGGAGAGCCTCAAGCTTGGCGGCATTCTCATTGACGCGCTGGGCGGTAAGGGGATAGAAGGAGATGAAGACGACACTCATGATGGTGCCCACGGCGGGCAGAAGGCTGAGACACATCTTGATGCCGTTGATGGTCTCGGGGCTCTGGACGGGCATCTGCGACTGGTAGCCGAAAGCTGCGAGGAGCCACATGGAGACGCTGGAGCCGATAGCCCAACCGAACTTCTGGCTCATGCTGGACGAGGAGAAGATAAGGCCTGTGGCGCGGTTGCCAGTGACGAGCTCATTGTAGTCAGCACAGTCGGCATACATACTCCAGAGGAGTGGGAAAATGGCACCCGCACAGATAGAGATGAGCAACTGGAAGAGGAAGATGAGGCCAAGTTGATCGGCATCGAACCAATAGAAGATGATGCTGAGGATGGAGGCAACGAGCATTGCGCCGAGATAGGTATTCTTCTTGCCTATGAGGTTGCTTACAGGGCCTGCGGCAACGACACCGATAATATTGGCGAGCTGACCGAGACCGAGGTATATGGCACTAAGCTTGAAGGCCGTAAAGATAGGCTCGCCGAAGATTGTAAGGTTGCTCACGGGATAGCCAAACATAGTGACATCCTTGAGGTTGTCCTCCATCACGAAATACTTGAAGTAGTATACCGTGGCACCATCGCGTACCGAATTGAAGATGAGGGCAGCAACGCCAGCTCCGAGGAGAATCCACCAAGGGCGATTATGCATAAGGTCCTTGAAGTCGTCCTTGACACTCGTCTTGGCCTGCTTGATAGGCTTGACGCGCTCGCGAGTAAGGAGGAAGCAGAGAAGGAAGAGCACAACTGCAATGGCAGCAAAAACGCCAACGGCCTCAGTCCAAGCCGTCTGCTGCGCAGCAATGGGCTGACTGGCGGCACCACCGAAATACTCCACGACAGTCATGAAGAAGAAGAGAGCCGCGAAACTGCCAATGTAGGCAAACGTCATACGATACGTCGAGAGCACATTGCGGTCAGAAGGCTCCGGGCTCATGACACCGAGGAGCGACGCATATGGCACATTGATGGCGGAATAGACAACCATCATAAGCGCATAGGTGACAAAGGCATAGATAGTCTTGCCGACAGAGCCAATCTCAGGCGAGTAGAAAGTCAGTACACCCAAAAGGCCGAAAGGCAGAGCCAGCCAAAGAAGGTAGGGACGGAACTTGCCCCACTTGGTCTCTGTGCGATCCGCCACGACACCCACGACGGGGTCAACAAACGTGTCCCAGACACGAGTAACGAGCATCATAGTGGCGACGGTAGCCGCCGAGATGCCAAAGACATCGGTGTAGAACACCGCCAGATAGGCTCCGAAAAGCTTCCAGAACATCGACGCAGCCATATCGCCGAAGCCGTAGCCTATCTTCTCATAAAACTTTACAACTTGCATAATCTCTTTATTGAAGGTTCACCGGGTCTCGCCAGGATGCAAGATCGCCACTTGTCAAAAATAGTAAAAAAATCTTATAAAGCAGCGCGGAGCGAGCCACTCTTGAGACACCCAAACGTACCTCTTAAGCGATAGCCCCGATGGTGAACCCAAATTACGATTTTGGGGGCTAAGGATTAGAAGCCGAACTCCTGCTTGAGGAAGGCAGTCACCTCATCCGAAATCTCCTTCTGCTCCGCCATATTGGGGTGCTGGGCACCGCCCGAGGTGTAGCTCTTCTCGAAGATGTGGAAAGGCACTTTCTGATTCTTGCCATAGTAACCACGGCTCTCGGCGACAGCTACAATAGCGGGAAGCATCGTGCGGAAGAAAGTGCGGAGAGTGTCATCGGCCATAGGGCTGGAGATGACGGCGAGGTCGGCATTAGGGTTCTTCTCGTGGAGCACGCGTAGGAGATCTACGTATGCATCTACAAAAGACGTAGAATCCTGGACACCATCATTTTGCCCAAGGGCGGAGACTACGAGGTCGGGATCGAAAGAGAAGTCGTAGGGAATCTCATTATCGACAAGGTTGACCTTATCGTAGGTCTGCGGGAGCACATACTTATGCTCGCAACAGCTATGAATGAGGCCAATGCCGGAAACACTGGCCATACTCCACTCCGCATTGAGATTGCGCGCCGTGCGGGGGCCATAGGCATAATAGCCACGGTGATGGTCGAACCACGTACCCTCGCCGAAAGGCATCACGCCATCATACATCTCCATGCCGCTCGTGATTGAGTTACCAAGGAACTCGATGCGGTGCTTGGCCTCGGGCTTCCACTTGGAGAGGCCGGGGGCGGTGACACTAAGGACCTCGGTGTAACCCATTCCGCACTCCGTATCGCGGCAGACGAGAACCGTATGAGGGCCAGCGACAAGGCTATCGGCCACATGCATAACGTGGCAAAGCGAATCGGCAGCAGGCAACTGAGGCTTACCGATAATGAGACGGTTGAGGCTTGCGCCTGTGGCCACGCGGCCAACAGAATCACCATCTACAATGACCTCAAGATAGTTGTAGTTGGTGCCATACATACGCTGGTCGGCAATGTCGATATCAGCGCCTGAGCCATCAAAGGCGAAAGTGAAATACGTGGCGGCGCCCCATTGACGGGGACCGAGAGAATCGGTACGGTCTACACGACCAATGTAGGTGAGCGCGTCGTCATAACCACCAACGGTCACGGGAGTCTCGGCACAAGAAGCCAAGAGCGCGCCGAAGAGCGAAGCCGACAATATGTTGAATAACTTCATTCGTAAAGTAATCTAATCAGTGTTACGCAATAGCACTAAGCGAGGCGCATAAGGACCTCGGTGATAGCGCGGGAATTGTGGTATGGGCACTTCCAGAAGCCGGCCTTGCAGTCGTTGTAGACATCATGGCCCTCCTTATCGGTACGCCACAACCATTCGCCACGCTTACGGTCGACGATGCAAGTGGAGATGAACTCCCAGACCTTAGCCATCTTCTCGAGGTACTCCTCGTTGCCAGTGTGCTTCCATGTGTCGGTGAGACCAACCATAGCCTCGGCCTGTGGCCACCAGTGCTTATCGGTGTCGAGATGGCCATCGACCTTCTCATAGAAGATGGAGTTGCCGTCCCAGCCCTCGGAAAGGGTGACGTCTGTGAGACGTTGGCAGATAGGCTTGAGTTCCTCCATACGCTTCTTGTCCTCGATAACCTCAGCGGCCTCATAGAGGAGCCATGCGCCCTCGATGTCGTGGCCATAGGAATCGATGTGGCTCATGACTCGCCAATCCATATCGAAGAAGAGGTTGAAATGACCAGTCTTCTTGTCGATAATGTGCTGCGTGAAGACGTCGAGGCAATGTTCGATGCTCTCGCGGAGCTCGGGAGTAGGCTTAGCGCGATAGAGGTTTGCGTATGGCTCGATGATGTGGAGGTGCGAGTTCATACTCTTGGGAGTGTTCTCGTCCTTCTCGCTGAGGCGCACGTCGTCCATAGGAGTCCAGTCTGCAGCGAGGGCCTCGATGTAGCCACCATTCTCGCGGTCGCGGAAATGCTTCTCGATGAGGTGGTAGGTCTCGTAGGCGAGGTCGAGCGCACGCATATCCTTGCTCTGACGGTAATATTCGGAGAGGCCGTAGATGCAGAAGCCCTGCGCATAGGCCTGTTTCTTTGTGTCTACGGGTTTACCCTTGGAGTCGAGAGCCCAGAAGAAACCACCATTCTCCTTGTCGTAGAAGAAATCGGCGAGGTAGCAGAAAGCGCGGTTGGCAGCCTCCTTATATTCAGGCTTGCCAAATATGCGGGCTGCGGAAGAGAAAGCCCAGAGGATGCGGGCGTTGAGGATGGCACCCTTATCGGCATTTGCCTGGAGCTCACCCTCCTTGTCGCGGCCGCCATAGAAGCCACCATACTCGTGGTCCTCCATCTTGCCAATCCAGAAATTCATGATGTTGGCATACTCAGCCCTCATCTGCTCCCTAATCTCTCTCACGTTCATATCTCGAAAAGTATTTTTATGTGTTCTGCCGGCCGCTCATCCGCCTCTCGCCGCAAGACGCCGGGAGGCTGCGCACATCTCTCGTGCGGCCTCCCGACGTGCGGAAGAGTTTACTTTTAGCTGCGGAATAGCGTACCGAAAAGTTGTCTTTTGTTATCTGACAGTCGCCCCTTAATTTGAGGCATCACGCTTATTTGCGAAGCTATAACTATTTCTTCTTATTAGCCCTCATCTCGTTGAGTTTCTCGAGGGTTATAGAGTAGTTGTAGATTGCGGCGCGGCTCTCCCACGTGTTGTCGGTCTCAAGGAACTCACACCAGACCATGAACCACAGCATCTTAGGCTGCTTCTTGGCGATTTCGGGAGAAGGCATCTGGCCGCATTCGCCCCATGCGATAGGTTTGCCGTCAGCGAGCTTGACAAGGGCTTCGTAATCGCCCTTCTCGTAGTTCTTGCTGTAGACGTCGGTAGCAAGGATATCCACTACGTCCTTGCCGGGGTAGAACTTATCGTAGTCCATGACGTTGGGCGAGCCAATCTCGTTGCCATTGAAGACCCAGAGGAGGTTATTGATATGGTGGAAGTTGGTCAGGCGATCGTAGAGCATTCGGTAGAGCTTCTGATAGTTGCCGGGCTTGTAGCCCCACCAGAACCAGTCGCCGTTCATCTCGTGGTAGGGACGCCAGATCACAGGCACCTTGGCTTCCTGCAACTGCTTGAGGAAGAAAGCGATGACATCCACTTGGGCTTGCCAGCGGAGGTTAATCTCGGTGCCGGGAGTGAGGAGGTCGTTCCACTGCTTGTCGGTCAGTTTGCTTTGGATGCCGTTCTCGCCCTTCCAAGTGGTGCAGGTAGCGTCGGTCGTAGGAGGCACGGCGTGCCACATGAGGGTTATGATTGCACCCTCCTTATAATGCTTGATGGCATTGTCTACAACTCGCTGACGATTGTTGATACCGTCGAGGGAGCCGGGCTTGCTGTAACCAAAATCTTGACCGAAGACGGCGGGGTGGCCGATCTCGCCACTCTGATGGTATGCGCGCTCGAAGTAGATGTCGCCATACATAGGGTAGCTGTGCTGACCAGCGAGGAGGCCGTGACCCGTCTGCTCATAGAGGAACTTGAGGAGGTCGCGGGCCTCGGGAGTGGCATTAGGGTTTACGGGCGTTTGAGCCGTGGCAGCAGTAGCGAGACCTACGAAGGCCAGAGCCGCAGAGAGTATCTTATTCATACAGAGATGATTTTATATTATTACTTTGGGGAATTTTCTATTTAACGAAGATCTACAGCGCCAAAGCAGGAAGCCTGTACTCCAGCCTTGTTCTCCAAATTTGGCCAAGCATCATCGGCCCAAGCGAAGCGGATGCTCTTTGGTGCCTTGACTTCCTTACATGTCACGAGCACCGAGCCATCCTTCTGAATCTTGCCAATGGCGGAATGGTACACACCATCCTCTCCAGCCACCTCAAACCAATCGGCCATCTTAGCCTTGCCAGCAAGATGCAGACCCTCGGCATTGTCAAAGACGACAGAGACAGCCTTGCCGCCCTTAACAAGAGCAGCAGAGCGGAAAAGAGGAGCAGCATAGGGATAACCAGCCTTGCCATAAGCAACAGTAAGGAGCGCGTTGCCAAAGAGATTGCCAGCCTCGACCTTCTTGCGCGGGTGGATATCCTTGACGTCGCCAAGATTACCAATAACCACGAGGCCGGAGTTGTCTATCTTGGATGCCGCAAGACGCTGCTGATCGCGGACAACGACAGCCATACCCGGGTCGTCATAGTGATAAGGAGCAATCTGGGCAAAGACGAATGGCAAATTCTCACCCTTATAGAAAACAGAACGCCAGTTCTTCACAAGCGTCTGCAGAAGTTCGCAATAGGCATCGGCATTCTCGCAATTCTGCTCACCCTGGTACCACGCCACGGCACGGAAACGGTAGTTTGCAAGGGGCGCAATCATGGCGTTATATATAAGGCCCGGGCGTACGGGCCCCCAAGAGACCTCGCTCAGGCGATTGTTAGTCTTGGTGAGATGCTCACTCGCATCGAAAATAGCCTTGTCCGTCCAACTCTCAACTGGAGTGCCGCCCCAACTGGAGTCCACAATACCCACGGGGACACCCAACTCGGCATTAAGTTTGCAGGCCAGGACGTAGCCAATGACAGTAAACTGAGCAGCATTGGCAGGAGTGGTATGTACCCAACGACCCGAGGCATCGTGGTTGGGAGTGGTGGAAGTGCGGTAGTCCACGCGGAACATACGGATATCGTCTTGCGTAGCCTGGTTGAGGAGGGAATCCTTGGGGGCGTAGCCGTCCCACTGCGACCATGTGGCGTTGAACTCCATATTGCTCTGGCCGGAGCAGAGGACGACCTCACCTATGAGGACATCGTTTATCTTGAAGTTGTTATATCCGCTTATCTCGATTGAGTACGAAGTCCTTGAACCAGCTGGAGTCTGCACCTCGACGCTCCAATTGGCATCGGGCGTAGGGTCCGCGGTATACACTTTGCCATCCCAAGAAGTCTTGACCGTGACGCGCTCATAAGGCTTGGCCCAGCCCCAGATTTTGACAGTCGAATTCTGCTCAAGCACCATGCCATCGGAGATTACAGAAGGCAAAGTGACCGCCGAGGCCACCGAAGAGATAGCCGCAGCAAGGAATGATAAGAGTAAATGTCTGGTTCTCATCGTCTCAAGTGTATTTTATAAAGGGAGAAACATGTGAATGGGGAAGTCAGTTTGCGCGAGAAAAAAAACGGATGTGGCCTTTCTGCCACGAAAAGCCACATCCGTAAGGAAAACTACAAACTAAACAATCATGACGCGTCCCGTTGGACACATCGAATAATTTTCATTAGGAGATATAGCCCAACCGCTACGCATTCTTCTCGTTCTTATCGATAAGAGCATTGATGCGAGCCACGGAAGCGGAGCTTGTGAGCTCGTCCGAGGGAGTGTTGAGACAGTAGTCCACGAGCTGGTCGACGGTGGTCGTAGCCACGTGGAGACGGGTGTCGGAAGACGCGTAGTAGATGAACACCTTGCCATCCTCGTCCTCAATCCAGCCATTGGAGAAGACAACGTTGGACACGTCGCCGACGCGCTCAGAACCGTAAGGAGCGAGGAAGTGGCCTGCGGGCTTATGGGTCACGATCCAAGGCTTCTCGAGGTCGGTCATGAACATATAGAGGACGTAGCGGAGGCCGGCAGCAGTGTTGCGCACACCGTGGGCCAAATTGAGCCAACCGTACTTAGTCTTGATTGGTGCGGGGCCCATGCCGTTCTTGACCTCATAGATGGTATGATATGTCTTGGCATCCATGATATACTCGTCCTTGACCTCGGCACGACGGATATCGTCGCAAAGGCCCCAGCCGATGCCGCCGCCCGAACCGGTGTCGATGAAACCATCCTGCGGACGGGTATAGAAAGCATACTTGCCGTCGATGAAGTGCGGGAAGAGGACAACATTGCGCTGCTGGCCAGCATGGCTGATGAGATCTGGGAGACGTTCCCAGGTCTTGAGGTCCTTGGTGCGGACGATGCCGGCTGCGGCTACTGCGCTGCTGGTGTCTCCGGGAGCAGCCTGCGGGTCCTTGCGCTCGGAGCAGAAGACGCCATAGATATAGCCGTCGTCATGCTTAGTGACGCGCATATCGTAGACATTGGTATCGGGGTTGCCCGGAACCTGAGGCAAAGTGATGGGGCGAGGCCAGAAACGGAAGTTATCAACGCCATTGGGGCTCTCGGCCACAGCGAAGAAAGACTTACGATCCACGCCCTCGGTGCGAACGATGACGAGATACTTGTCGCCAAGCTTCATTGCGCCAGCATTGAAGGCTGCGTTGAAGCTGATGCGCTCCATGAAGAAGGGGTTGGACTTCGGGTCGAAGTCATAACGCCACTCGAGGGGCACATGCTCGCGGGTGACCACGGGATACTTATATTTATTGTAGACGCCGTTGGTGCTGAAGAGCTGCTCGTTCGGGCGAGTGATGAGCGCCTCAAAATCCTTGGTGATTTTGGACTTGCGCTCGTCGAAGATGTTGTTGCTCATTTTCTGACTTAGAAAATCGTTTATTGTTCCGGTCGAAAAGTGTTCTTCTTTTCGATTACAAGTTTACCGCTTTTGCGACGTTCACGCAAGTACTATTTTAACACAAAAAAGTAGTATTCGCTCAATCATTTTAACCAACGTTAGTTTTTGCCCATTTTTACGTCAAAAACGATTAAACTCCCGCATTCTCAAACTCCTAAACTAAAACATCTTAACCCCTCGCAAGGCACACCATATACGAACTACCCGAATAGTATGATTTAAACAAAACATTGCACAAAACAGACCCAAACAGATTATACAAATCGAGCACAGCAAACGAACAGCACGGCAACTCTACTGAGATACATACAGATACAAGAGCGAACAGTAAAGAACGCCCCACCCCACCGACTCGACTTCTGGGATGTCATAGCATCGGACACACACAAAAAAACGCAAGCCGCAGGACTGAAATCCGGCACGGCTTGCGCTGTATTATCTTTGGGGGAGCAGATTGCGGTCTCTACTGCTTACCGATCTTCTTGAGATCCTTCTCGAGGAGAGCATCGGGGTTCTTGAGGCTCACGGTATGATAGTCAAAGTAGTAGACACTGGCATCGCCTGCACCCATGAGCATCTTGTAGCAACGGCTCTTGAAGTTTTTCTTGGGGCCAATCTTATGGAGGATCACCACATTATCGTCCTTAGCCTCAAGTGCTTTACGGACTTCGCTCTCGCCTACAATCTTGAATTTGTAGGGGTAGACGCTCTTGACGGCGGACTCCGTCTGGCAACCTTTCTCGAGATCCTCCTTGACGAGGTAGAGAGTCTTGTTTGCGAGCGACTGGCTATATTTATTGTACATCAAGAGAGGCGTCTCGGAGATGAGCTTGGGGTTGGCCGTCATAGTCTCCACGTGCTTGAGCATGAAGCGGATAATGACGGGGAGCTTGTAGACCCATTCGGATTGCTCGTCGACATTGGCATAGGCGAGGGGCACGGAGATGAGGTCCGGCATATCCTTGACCTTCTTGACGTTCTTGCCCATGATGAGGCTGAAGTAGAGATACTTAGTCTTGGTCTTGTCGTCGGGATAGGTGACGGTTGTGGTGAGGAGGAAGGAGTACTGCGGGTCGGTACGTTTCTGCTCGAACTCCTTCTTGGTGATGAACTGGGTCTCGGTGATGGTCCAATTGTTCTTGATATCCTTCTTGATAGCCAGGTTGAAATCGGAGAAGAGATTATCGTCGAGGACCACGAGGGTCTTGGTGCTGGGGAAGTTCTTGTAGTCGTTGGCCGTCGGGGTGCAATTCTGCGCCGAGGCGGTTGCTGTACCGATGACGGCGAGCGCCATGCAGGTGAGGGTCCTGAGCAAGTTTCTCATTTCTTTTCGGGATATGATGATTATTGTTTCTTTTTGCTTTATCTCCCCGTGATACGGAAAGTCGATGTGCATAGTTGCGACAATTCTGGCATCCTGGCAAGTTTCATCCTTGCGAGGCTGCACTGTTCTGGGCGGCGAGGGCGTTTACCTCGTCCCACGTCGGCAGATGTTGCAAAAAGTGTGCCGAGCCGTCGGCAGCCCTCGCCACGCAATAGTGGTCCATGCCATTGGTGAGGATTACCGCCACCGAGCCAATAGACGACAGATATCGGCAAGCCTGATTGAGCGTAACTTGCGAAAGAGTGATATGCGGAGCCTTGCACTCCACAATGACAAGCGGACGCATCTGGCGCGAGAAGACCACAATATCGGCCCTCTGGCGGAGGCCATTGACATCCACCGGCATCTCGGCAGCCACCAGTCCCTGCGGATAGCCGAGCCCGGTCACCATTAGCGAGATAAAATTCTGCCTCACCCACTCCTCTGGCGTAAGAGCCACATATCGGCGGCGGCAAAGACAGAGGACGGAAGCCCGCCCGCCAGGCGACGACGGCTCGCGAAGATGAAGAGCAGCAGGCGGCAAATTTAGTTGAGGCAGATTAATCACCAGGACCTAAGTTCGTAGACTTGTTACAATTAATGAGTAAGCGACGACAGGCGACCCTGCAGATCCGAGCCTCGCTTGAGATAAGTGATGAGCAGCAACGCCGAGAAGAAAATGATGCCGGCGCGCACAAAGACACCGCCAATAGGCAGATCGCACATAGTGTCGTAAGTGCCATGGAGCACAGCGGGCACAAGGATGGCCAAAATCCACAAAGCCCACTTATACGCCGGATAAAGAAGCGCAAAAGAGATAAAGTAACCCGCTATGCCAGCCCAAAGGGAATGCGCAAAAGGCAAAGTTGTAAGACGCGTGATGTTAGCCAAGAAGGAATCGCTATACCCAAGACTTTGGTTCACTGTCATCTGATACTCAACGCCCTCGAAGACGCCGAAGGCGATGCCGGACATAAGGCCATAGAACACCATCGTCTGCGGGACAAGCGGCTCACGGGCATACGCGGCTATAA
>CAVILU010000011.1:23487-27530 GCA_963643535.1 bacterium
ATAATGAGCAATGGTAGAGCCTTGGCAAACTCCTCCGTGATGCCCACACCGCCAGTAAAGAAAAGCCATTGCGAAATGAGTCCACTCGAATTCTCCAAAGCGTAGAAGGGGTTGAGATCGACAATACCGAACAAATCCCACGCCACGAAGACAAAGACCTGGGTGAGGAAGAACACTTTGAGCGTCGTCCTAACGGTAACCTGCTTTGTCTTAAAAAGATAGTAGAAAAAGAGGCCCCAAATACCCGAGAAATAGAGAGAGATGAGGTAGAACGTCAGAAGGCCGCGGAACATACCACCGGCCAAGAGCTCAACGACAAGAGGCAGGAGCCCCACAGCCGCCATCATTAGGAGCTTAGAGTCCTGTCGCCATACCGAGCGGTGCATATCGTCGCGGGGGAATACAACCTCGGAGCCGATATTACGGATTTGGGTGATGACACTCTCGTTTGAGCGAACCTTGGGATTATAGCCAGCCGAGCGGAGGAGCGAGCCGACAGTAGCCTTGCCATCATACTGAGTACCATCAAGATACGCCTTATCACAACGAAGGACGCGCCCACGGCTCACCATGTCGGAGAGTGTCGGCGCATCATAGGGTCCGAAAGTCCTGCTATTTCGGATAATGTAGTAGAGTGCCATCCTTTATAAATAGAGAAAAGGGAGGCGCAGCCCGGGCCTCACCACGAGTCCCCGCATAAGCCGCGCCACCCTATTGGTTTTTAGCGAAGTTTCTTATTCCACTTGGAGATGACCTTGAGAGTCGACTTGTCGGACGAGAAGACTGAGTTCAGGCCTTGAGCCTCCTGAGCGGGGTCGCCGGTATACGGGTCCCCCACCTGCCAATCGTCGTGCTCGGGAGTAGCGGAACCGCCCCAGCCCCAGAAGTTGCAGCCAGCGAAGAAGCCGCCGCTCTTGCGCGCATTATAGATGAGGCCGAAGACGTAGTCGTAGTAGTCGTCGCGCACCGTCGTGGTGGCCTCCTTGGAGAAAGAGAAGCCATCCCGCGGAAAACCGAACTCCTCCATTACGAGGGGCTTGCGTAGCTTGGCGCTCACGGCAAGATGGTTGTCGATATACTCCTTAGTGTGGTCGCAAGCGTTCTTGAGATCGGCACGAAGATGGCGTGCACGAGCCCAACTCCAATTGTATGGCCAGAGGTGGATGTTCATATAGTCCACATTCTTGTCGGCACAAATCTGCTCGTAGAGACTCATATCGTTCTCACACCCCCACGAGCCTTCGCTGCCGAGCGAGATCAAGTGATTGGGGTCGAGACTGCGGATGAGGGCGGTAGACTCGGAGAGCCACTTGGCGAATGGGGCTTTTGCCTCCTCGGAAAAGGCTCGGGGCTCGTTGCCTATCTGCCAACTCATTATGGCAGGGTCCTCGGTATACTTCTTGCCTGTGTAGCGATTGGTGCGACCGACGATGAAACGTACGTAGTCATAGAACAGCTGGTGAGCCTTCTCGTTGCTCGCGAACTTGCTGACGAAGCACATATATGGCCAGTAGCCAGCCTCGTTGGGACGCGGGGCCTTGCCTTCGCCGGCATGCTCTAGGTAGAAACCGTATCCACCACTCCATTCCCAAGAGTTGTTGAGATAGAGGACGGCAACCATATCGCGTTTCCCCATCTCAGAGAGGAGGAAGTCGAGCCCCGCAAGGATGGTGTCGTTGTAGACGCCCGGCTCAATCTGGAGAGTGGGCTCGACCTTGGTCTTCACGCCGCGCTCGCCATCGCTGCCTACGAGGATGCGGAGGTTGTCCATACCATTGGCTTTCAGCTCGTCGAGCTCCTGGAGGAGACGAGCGCGGTCGCCGCCTTGACCCTCGGAACCGAGGATGGCGCCGTACCAGAAGTTGGTGCCTACATAATAGTATGGTTTGCCGCCGCGCTCAAAATGGCCGTCGCGTACGGTCACGAAATCCTGAGCCGCGGAGCTTACGGAGAGCAGGCCTATTGCGGCCGCCAGAGCTAAAATCTTAGACTTCATCGGGAGGGAGGGATTTTATTGGGGAAATAACTGTTCTTCTTACAGATGGCTCACGAGGAGCTTGGCCTTGCCGTCGGGCGTGAGCGTAAGGTTGCGAGCCGAGGCGGGCACGAGGGCGGCTTCATGGGGGTGGAGGATTACGGCTTTGCCGTTTCCGTCCGTGAGGCAGCATGTGCCGTCGAGAGTCATGACGATCACGAAGGAGTCGACTTGCGAGAGGTCACACGAGAGTGGGCGCGAAAGATGTGCCACAGACGTGGTGAAGAACTCGCTACGGACAACCTCCGTGAGGGCGTCGGGGGTCTCAGTGTAATGAGCGTAGGGGTCGGGAGTCGTCTCTCCGAAGGTTATGGCTTGGCGTGCGAGGTCGGTATGGAGTTCGCGGAGATTGCCGTCCTTGTCTCGACGGTTGTAGTCGTAGAGGCGATAGGTGACATCGCTACTCTGCTGTATCTCGGCGATATACGTGCCGCCGCCTATGCCGTGTACTCGACCTGCGGGGATGAAGAACACATCACCTACGGAGACGGGGACTTTATTGAGGTAGTCCTCGATTGAGCCATCCTTGACGCTTGTAGCGTAGTCGGTCTCGGCGAGGGGCTTCTTGAAACCGTCAATGAGGCATGCGCCCTTGAGGGCATCGACGACATACCACATCTCGTTCTTTCCGAGCTTGTTATGGACTCGAGCTGCCATCTCGTCATCGGGATGCACTTGGATTGAGAGATCCTGGCGCGCATCGATGAACTTGACGAGGAGGGGGAAAGTCTCTGCATATTTGCTCCACGACTTGCCACCCACGAGCTCTTGCTTATGCTCCGAGAGTATATCGGGGAGCGACTTGCCAGCGCACTCACCGCCCTCGGCGATGGACTCAGAGCCACGGACGGCCGAGATGAGCCACCATTCACCGCCCCAGAGGGTCGGCTTCCATATCGGTTTGAATTTTATTATTTCCACAATGATTTAATCTTAACTTGGATTGCAGTGTTCGAGTGGCGGGACGCGATAGTGGCAGTCGACCGGATTACCACCGCTATTCTTCATTCCAAAGCTCACTCGCTTCCGAGTGCAATAATAGTCAAACCTTTGATACGGAATTTGCAGTTTCTTATCACCCTTTTGTAGGTATTTAGCAAGTTTTGCTCGTCAAGAAAATGAACTGATGAAATTTTATCAAAAATCTGTACAATTCCACGTTTTCCTCTGAGCTGCCGTAATCTCGGCCACCACAGCTTTGGGGATGTCGAGATATACCTTGCGGCGACCGTCCTTAGCTCTAGTGTCTGCAACGTAGACACCGAGGGCCGCACCTGTTCGGGACGTACGGGAGAGCGTGAAGAGAAACTTGCGCGCAGCACGACGGCCCTCGGCCATAAGCTCTGTACTGTCGGTCTTAATGAAGAAATCGTAGTCCTCGAGATCTTCGCTCATATTAGAGTATCCGCTTACTGCCTGCCTCTTATAAATCGTGACCTCGACTTTGGGCTCGTCGTCATCCTCGTCCTCCGTCACGAAACGCATTTCGCCAGTAGAGCCAATTCGGACATCGGACTGGGCATTGAGAGAGATGTAGAAGCCATCTCCATCGTAGCGATAGAGGCCGTCGGAGTGTTGAGCCGAGGCTGCCGTTGCGGGGATGAGGGCGGCTAGCACGATGAGAGAGAAAAACTTATTCATAGGCTGCACATGTCGGATTATATGGTTATTGACTAGAGAGTTAACTGTTTCACAATTTCCCAAACTGCCATACCTGTCGAGACGGAGACATTGAGCGAATGCTTTGTGCCGAACTGCGGGATCTCGACGCACGTATCACACTCGTCCACAACCTCTTGTGCCACGCCACGGATCTCATTACCGGCGACGAGGGCATATTTGCGACCTTTCTCGACTCGCAGTTTTTCGAGGCTCACGCTACCTTTGGCCTGTTCGAGGGCGAGGGTCACGTAACCTTGGCTCTTGAGACTGCGGACTACATCGAGAGTCGAGTCGGACTGAACCCAGTCGACTGTGAACTCGGCACCTAGGGCCGTCTTGTGTATTT
>CAVILU010000012.1:0-26947 GCA_963643535.1 bacterium
GCTCTTGCCGTTCCAGACGTTGAGGTTGGAGCCGTTGATCTTGAAGCGGATGAGGTCGTCGCGACGGTGAGCCTCGCAGACGAACTCGCGAGCCAACTCGTCGAGGAGACCGCCGAACTCGATATCGGCACCACCCTCTTCGGTGATAATCCACTTGTCTTCCTCACCCTGCTTGCCCTGGTTCTCGCGGTGGCCGTAGTTGTACTTGCTGCCGCCCTTGAGGTAAGCTGCGGTGACAGTGGCCTTAGATTCGTCGTCGAAGCAACGAGCGCGGACCTGAGATACGAGGTTGGCAGCCTCATCCTCGTCCTTACCGAGACGGAGGAGGCACTCGGCCTTCATAAGGTAGGCATCGGCAAGACGGAAATAAGGAACGTCATCATAGCTCGTGCCGTAGTCGCCACTGAGAATCTCGTACTTGATGAGACGGTAGCTCTCGAAGGGATAGCAACCAGGGTTGTCAATTGAGTGGAGCTCATTTGTGTAGACGAGGGGCTCACCGTCGACGTAGATGGCGCTGCCGTCCTCGGCATACTGCTGACCACCGGTCCAGGTGAGATCCATACGCTTGTCGCCCTCCTCATAGATCTCAAGGAACTGAGGGAAGACGATGCCACCGCCAGTAGCCCAGCCCTCGAAATTCCAACGAGTACGGCCGGCATTGTGAATCCAGAGGTTGGCCATATAGTTGCCACCTACATACTTGTTCTCCAAGGGGATGCCGAAGATAATCTCGGGCGACTTGGAGATGTCCTCCTTGAAGTTGGTGTCGTAGGAAGAGGCGAGGCTGAAGGGGCCGGCCATGACCTCGTCGAGCTCGGTGATGGCCTTCTCGTAGTAGCTGTTGTCGCTGTCGTCCTGGAACCAAGCGTTGTGGTTGAGGTAGAGCTTAGCGAGAATCATGTGGGCGGCATACTTGTTCATCTTGCCGAGCTCAGCACTCTCGGGGCAGAGGTCCATGACTTCGTTCATCTCGTTTACCATCCAGTCGAAAGTCACCTCTGGAGCAGACTGCTTGGGGAGCCAGCCGGCCTCGTGGTTGTAGGTGGTATCCAGAGGGATGTTGCGGAAGAGGTCGAAGAGGTTGTAGTAGTAGAGGACGCGGAAAGCGCGGATTTCGGCCGCAGTAGCCGCGTTGTTTGCAATGGCCTCATTGGCGAGAGCCTGGTTGCAGGCGTTGACACCGTTGTAATTGAAGGTCCAGTTGCAGGTGTAGAAGTCGCCATCGACATGGAAATTGTGCTTGTGGACGGAGACATAAGGCTCGCCCCAACCGATGCCGATACGCGAGGGGACAGTCCAAACGTCGCCACCCATCTCCATGATGTCGGAGAGGCCGAACCACCCCCAGTAAACAGTGCTGAGCTTAGAGTAGACGGGAGCAATGGTCTGTGCCAGCTCGGCATCCGTGAACTCATGCATCTCAGAGGTCAAAGTGTCATAGACGTGCTCGTCGAGGTCGGTACATGCGGGCGCGGCGTAGATGCCGGCAGCCATCATGGCGACAGACAAGGCTTTATATATGCTGTTTTTCATTTCAGTCTGATATTAGAAGGTGAACTTGGCGCCGAGAGTGAAGGTGCGGAGAGTTGGGTACTTGTCACGACGGTCGATGCCAGAGTCAAGAGGATCGCTGTTAGTAAGCTCGGGGTCGAGGCCGCTGTAACCAGTGATGGTGAAGAGGTTGTTGCCAGAGCAGTAGACGTAGATGTTCTTGATGTAGTTGTTCTCAGGCAGGGGCACGGTGTAGCCGAGCGTTGCGCTGGAGAGCTTGAGGAAGTCGCCGTCCTCGAGATAGTAGTCGTTGAAGCTCTGCTTCTGAGCGACGGAGAGCACGTAGCCGTTCTTGGTCTCGGCGGCAGACTTGAGGCGGTTGTAAGTGCAAGCGTTGTTCTCGTAGTAGACGCGCGCCTCGTTGAGGATCTTGAAGCCGAACTGGCCAGTGAACTGGAGGTTGAGGTCGAAGCCCTTGTAAGAGACAGTGTTGGTCCAACCGAGGTTGAGCTTAGGAATAGCGTTGCCGAGGTAAGTGTGGTACTTGTCGGAGGTCTGCATATCCTGTGTGAACTCCTCGTACTCGCCAGTCTCCTGGTTTTGGATGAGCCACATGCCATTCTCAGAGAGGCCGGAGGTGTGGCAACCATACCATTGGCCGAGAGCCTTGCCTACCTCAATGCGCTGCGAAGGACGGTCTACAGGCTCGCCGAGGTAAGCCTCGTCGTGCTGGTTGGCGGTCTCGTAGAGGTCGTTGGAGAGGCTGACGAGCTTGTTGCTGTTCCAAGCGAGGGTTACGCCGGTCTTCCAAGTCACGCCATCGGTGCGCTGGAATGGGGTGCCGTTGACGGCTACCTCGATGCCTCGGTTGCGCATCTCACCAACGTTGGCGAGTGTGGTGCTGTAGAGGTTTGGAGGAGTGGGGACATCGTACTCCCAAAGCATGTCGGAGGTGTTCTTGTTATAGAAATCGACACTACCACCGATGCGATCGTTGAGGAAGCTGAAGTCGATACCTACATTGAACTCGCGGCTTGTCTCCCACTTAAGGTCGGGGTTGGGGTTAGACGCGATCTCGAGGCCCTGCTTCCATGTGCCATTGTCGTAGTAGTAGGTGGAGCCGAGGTTCCAACGTGTGAGGCTGATGTAGTTGTCGGAGGGGATGACACCGGTGACACCGAAACCAGCACGGAGCTTGAGGTTAGATATCCAAATGATGTCGCTCATGAAATCCTCGTTAGAGATGGTCCAGCCGAGAGAAGCTGAGGGGAAGTTACCCCACTTATGGTTCTCACCGAACTTAGAGCTGCCCTCACGACGGAAAGATACGAGGAGGTTGTAGCGATCCGAGAAGCCGTAAGAGACACGGCCGAAGAAACCGATGAGCTTGCTATCGTTCTTGTAGCTACCCATGCCAGCCTTGCCCTGCTTAAGGTAAGCACCGATGCCGAGGTTGTTGTACTCGAAGAAGTCGCTCATGAAGTCGGTGTTGTTGGCGTTGAAGCCTTCAGCAAGGTCGTACTGATAGCTGTAGCCGACGAGAGCCTCGAAGCGGTGGAGGTCGGCCCACTGGGTCTTGTAGTTCGAGGTTATCTCAAGGTTATCAGTCTTGGAATAGGCGTAGCTCTGAGAAGCGTAGCCGGTGTGATTGTTGATAACCTGGTCGTAGTACTTAGAAGTGTAGTAGCTCTGGTCGTGAGCGTTGTTGCGATCGGTGGAGAGCATGAGGTTGGTCTGCCAGCCCTTGATGGGCTCGACGGTGAGGTTGCCGGTGAGGCGGGTATCCTCATACTTATACTTGCCTTTCTTCTCCTTGAGGAGGGCGACGGGGTTCATGTAGTAGTTGATGCTCATGTCCTCGTAGTAAGAGCCGTCCTCGTTGTAGATGGGCTCGGTGGGGTTGCGCATGATGGCGTTGCGGTAGACGTAGGAGCCTGCAGCATCAACGGGACCATTCTCATGCCAACGCTTTACGATGTTGAACTGGAGCTTGAGGAGGTCGTTGCAGAACCAGTGAGCGAGGCCGCCGGAGAAGCGCATCTCCTTGGCGAATGTGTTGATGAAGACACCCTGCTGGTCGCGATAAGAGAAGCTGGCATCGTAAGAGGTCTTCTTGGTGCCGCCGCTGATGGAGATATCGTGATTTTGAGTGATGGCGGTGCGAGTGATGGCATCGAGCCAATCGGTGTCGTAGCCCTTATCCTTGAAGTCGGTGAGGCCGGCGCGGATGTCGTCGGCATCCATCATGTCGAGGGTGTTGGAGAAGCCGGACCAGCTGGCGTAACCTGAGTAGTTGACAGTGGTGGAGGCATCGCGCTTGCCCTGCTTGGTGGTGATGAGGATGACGCCAGCCGCACCACGGGTACCGTAGATAGCGGCAGCGGAAGCGTCCTTGAGGACGTCGATGCTCTCGATATCCTCGGGCGAGACGGTGGTGAGGCTACCCTCGATACCGTCCACGAGGACGAGAGGAGTATTGCCGCCGCTCAGCGAGATGACGCCACGGAGACGGATGGCCGACGAGCTGGAGGGGTCGCCAGAACCGTTGGTGATGGTAAGACCAGCAACTTTGCCCTTGACGAGGTCGCCGGCGTTGCTGATGTTACCTTTGATGAAGTCGTCGCTCTTGACAGAGGTGATGGCGGAGGTCACATCACCCTTGCGCTGAGTGCCGTAACCGATGACAACGACATCGGCGAGCTCCTTAGCCTCGCTTACGAGAGCGATGCTCATGCCCTTAGCGGCGGGCTTCTCTTGAGCCACATAGCCAATGAAGGAGAAGAGGAGGGTTTGTCCCTCAGAGGTCTTGACAGAGAAGTTGCCGTCCATATCTGTAACGGTGCCAGAGGTCGTGCCCTTCACCAAGACGGTTACGCCCGGGATTGGAGACTGATCACTGCTGTCAACAACTCGGCCCGTAGACTCAAAGTTCTGCGCGACGGCGGCCACAGACATGACCAACGCGGTGAACAGGAGCCACAGCCTATTACTGATCGATTTGCTGCTCATAATTGTATTTAGTTTGTTTTACAGAGAGATTTCAAAAAGTATCTTTTCGACGACGCTAAATTATACACGTTCGTTTAGAGACGTTAACAGAAAAATCCAAAATGACGCGAAAATTGTCCAAGGGACGAAATTTTTATCACCTATCGCTTTTACTCATCATAATTAATAATCAATCGATTAGCAACAGCACAAACATCCAACACAGCGAAAGACACTCGTTAAATGCCGTTTAACAGCGCAACCAATATTTGTTAATTCCAAAGCAAAAAAGCGAACGGATTTTTTAGTTACCGAGAGCCTTGTTGAGCTTATCCACGGCCGCCGAAATCATATCCTGCGTACCGCTGCCATCGGAAACGTAGCGCACAACCATGCGACCATAGTCCACAGCCTCGCGAAGAGCATTTGCCGTTGTCTCGTCGGGCATACCAGCGCGGCGGAGGAGAGCCGTGAGCGGACGTAGGTCCTCAACTTCGGCGAGGTTGCCAGGGCGCATGGTATTGATGGCCTTGCCCAGTTGGGCGGAGACGGTCTCGACATCGTCGGCTGTGAGTTCCTTGGCATCCTTGGCAATCATCTGCTCGGCTTTTGCCACGGCATCCACGAGACGCTGATAGCCATTGGGAGCCCATGGGGCGTAGTCCGGCACCTTCTTTTCGAGAGCCAACCAGCGTTCTTGCTCCGCCTTGCGATCTTTTGCAAGAGAGATAAGGGAACGGAGCTCACCGAGGTCGGCACTCTGGCGACTCTGCGCAAGGTCGGCTGGTATGTCGGACGTCAGGATACGATAATAATGCGTTGTATTCTCGTGGCGATAGTAATCGGGCAAGAAAGTGCGCCCCGCCACCTCCAGCGAAGGAACGCCATCGGCCGACGCCACAGGCTTGACTTGCGACAGACGGGAGTCCAGCGTAAGAGTAGCCTGACGCCAAGTAGCGACACCCGTACCCGTCATAGCCAAAGGACCATACATAAGAGTGCCAACCCATGCGGAAGGCAACTGAGTGCCATCGAGACTTGCCACGTCGGCAGGCAACTTATCCATACCATACTCCACACGTGCCACATAAGGCATCACGACCTCGACACGATCGCCCATCTTCCACTTGCGAGCCGAAATCTCGACATAAGAGCCAGGCGCATAAGACTTAGCCACCTCACGTCCATTGAGTTTAACGGAGAAACCCGTGGTAGCCCAACGAGGCACGCGAAGCTTCATACCGAACTTGGCTTTGCCCGAGGCAATGGAGATTACGGACGACTGCGCAGGCCATTCGCATTCCTGCTTAACAACCACGCCCTTAGCCTTCCAATTGAGGGTGGTGGGCAAGTAGAGAGCCACCCAGAGATTGTCATCCGAAGCGAAGTAGGTGGCCTCCTGATACTTAGTATGGTTTTCGGAGCCCGTGCCGCCACAGCAAGAGGATTGCGGAGTCTCGTTGCCAAAAGGCTTTGTGGCGTTGAGGCCTACGGCGTATTGGTAGCACGTCTGATATTCATCGGGATTGAGCGAGCCCACAATCTGGTTGTAGAGGGCTTGCTCGTAGTAGTCCATATATGCAGCGTCGTCGGGATTGTAGCAATTAAGGTCTCGACTGAGTTTCAGTAGGTTATACGTGCAACAAGTCTCGTTGATATCGGGGTTAGCCTCGGCTTCGCCCTCTTGGAGACCGTTGGTTGCCATGCTAAGAGTCTGCGTATATGGTTGGCGGAACATCTCGCCATTGCCTACGCCGCCAGTGGCATATGAGTAGCGACCTTGGACGAGTCGCCAAAAATTCTCAGCAATATTATAGTAGCGAGCCTCGCCGCCGACATTGTAGATCTTGAGTGCACCTACAATCATCGGGATGTGCTGATTGGCGTGGCGAGTTCGGATGTCGTCCACGTTGACAGCCAATGGAGTGTAGAACTTAGGGGCGTCGAAACATTGCGCGGCCTCAAGCAGTTTGGCTGCGGCCTCCTTATCCTGCGTGAGAGCCGCAATGCGTGCCAGGGACTCACTTATGCCGCCGACCTCGCCAGCAATGTACATATCCCACATCTCGTAGCGGTTGCCGGGGTGGGCACGGCGCTCATCTTGCGTGCCGTCGGTCTTGACGTAGGTGCGGTAGTGCATACGGTTCCAGACCCATAGACCCATATCTTTGGCAATGAGGAGGGCTTTGGCGGTAATCTCGGGATCGTCGAAATACGTGGCGATATCTATGAGACCCGCAAGTTGCTTGTGTACAGTATAATATGGAGCCCAAACCCAATCTGAGTTATTGTATGGGCGGTAGGCCTCGATGAGGGCGCAATGCTGAGCAGGAATGGCATTGAGGTAGCCATAGCCATAGTTCTCAGGGTGCTTCTTATACTCGTCGAAGGCAGCCCACGTGCCCTTGAGGGTCATGAGTTCCGCCTCGGGGGCAAGATCTCGAGCCTCACGATAGCGACCTAACTCCTTGTCGTATACGAAAGTGCGTTCCTGGCATTCACGGAGCTCGTTTATGAGGCGTGCGATGTTTTTGCGGAGGATGGCCTTCTGCTCGGGGTTGGTGGCTACGGCGTAGGCTTGGGCTATGGCACTCATATAGTGGCCTGTACCGTGGCCCTTGAGTTTGGTGTCTGGTGAGTCCCAACCATCGGCCTCGGGGTATCCGTCGGTGGGCAAGCCGTATGTGTCGCGATAGTTGTAGAGTTGTTGTGCCACGTCCCATGAGCAAATGGCGGCTATTGCCTCGTCGCGGTTGTGGGTCAGGCGGTTGTTGCCGTCGAGGGTCACGTCCGTCAGGGGGAAAGCGTGGGCGACCTCTGTCTTGGGAGCGGAGTATGAGCCCGGGATTACTTTTACGTTGGCCGTTATGGCGTAGCCTTGGGCTGAGGTCTCGTCTCCCACTATGTGGCCGGTAATGGCATATTGGCTTCCGGCGGGGTGGAGTTTGGCGTCCGTCTCAGCTTGCTCGTCGGCGAGGGGACTGTTTGCCCAACGCACTTGGCGGAACTCAGCGTAGCCGTCGGAGTAGGATACCCAGACTCGGGCGGGCAGACGCGGGGCCGTGCCTTCGGGGCAATTGACCTCCACTTGGCGCACGCTGGTTATCGAGCGTTGGGCCTCGGCCGACAGGGATGATGCCGACAGGGCTGCTATGGTTGTCATTATTATTATTTCGTGATGCATACTATATAGGTATACTTGAGTTTCATACTTTTTATCATCGAGCCCAAAATTATCAATACACAATTTAACTTAATGCAACAATACTCCATAAGGAAGAAAAAATCGTCCAAACGACGAAAACGGACGATTGTTCTATTCTTATGGACTCTTCTCCACCCAAACGGACGAACTTATGCCTACCTTCGCAATAAATATTAGATTGGTATATAAATAACGTGTCGAAAAGTACAAGTCCACACCTCCAACGCATTAACATTTCATATTAAACAATAGTGATAACAGCATAGCCCGATGAAACGATTTATCACACTTGCCCTCGCGCTCCTCGCCCTCTCGGCACAACGCGCAGCGGCAATAGACATTCCCTCGCCCAACGGCAAAATAAAGGCCCACCTCACAACCAACGGACAACTCTCGCTCGCCATAACCCTCGGCAGCGACACCATAATGCGCACCTCGCCCATAGGCCTCACTCTCGCCGACGGCACCGAGATTGGCAAAGACATCCACGCCAAAGCATCGCGCCCCACACGCAAGACCGAGCACATAGAGACCGTGGCATACCGCCAGAAAACATTCGACACAGAATGGAACCAAACCATCGTACGCCTCTCAAAAGAGTTCAGCCTCACACTCCGAGTCTACAACGAGGGCGTGGCATATAGCTACTCCACCATCCGCAAAGGCGAGACAGTAATAACAAGCGAAAAGGCGGAACTCGACTTCGGCAAGGACCGCACGGCATGGCTCTCCTACACCACGACACCCGAGAAGCCCTACGCCATGGCTTTCCAGAACATCTACACTACGGGCAAACTGGACACCATAGCCCCCGGCCACGTCTTCCTCCCCGCCACAGTAGACTGCGGCAAGGCCAAAATTACACTCCTCGAAAGCGACATCGTCTCCTACCCCAACATGTGGCTGCGCCCCGAAGACGGCAAACTGAAAGCCGACTTCGCGCCCTACCCCGCCAAGATGGACTACTACCCTTGGCGACACATGACGCACGTCGCGGCCGCCGAAAACTACATTGCCAAGACAACTGGCGCACGCACATACCCGTGGCGCATCCTCGCCATCTCGACTTCCGACACCGAGATGCCCACCAACAACCTCGTCTACGCCCTCGCACGCCCAAGCAAGATTTCCGACACTAATTGGATCCGCCCGGGCAAGGCCGCTTGGGAATGGTGGAACGACTGGAACATCAAGGGTGTGGACTTCGAGGCCGGAATTAACTTCGAGACCTATAAGTATTACATCGACTTCGCCGCAGCTCACGGACTTGAGTATATCGTACTCGACGAAGGTTGGTATAATTCCAAGGCGGGCTCTATCCTGGAGCCTATAGAGGCACTGCATTTCCCCGAGTTGCTTAGCTACGCCAAGGAGAAGGGCGTGGGCATTGTGCTCTGGGCAGTCTTCAATGTCATGGACGAGAACCTTGAGGAGATTTGCTCGCACTATGCCGAGTTGGGAGTCAAGGGCTTCAAGGTCGACTTTATGGACCGTGATGACCAGACGGCGGTCGAGATGGTGGAGCGATTGGCAGATTGCACCGCACGCCATCATCTTGTGCTTGACCTCCATGGAATTTATAAGCCTGTTGGCCTCGACCGCACTTATCCTAATATCCTGAATTATGAGAGCGTTTTCGGCATGGAAGAGTGCCGATGGACGGACGAGGCGCACGACATGCCTCTCTACGACGTGACGTTCCCATATATCCGCCTCATGGCCGGCCCCGTGGACTTCACCCCCGGAGCCATGCGCAACGGCACCCGCAGCGACTGGAAAGCAAGATATACGAAACCCATCTCCATGGGCACGCGCTGCCACCAGGCGGCCTGCTACATTGCCCACGACACTCCATTCTCTATGCTCGCCGACAGCCCAACGAACTACGAGGCCGACGAGACATATACCCACTTTATCGCCACCCTACCATCAACTTTCGACCAGACAATAGTCCCCCAAGGCGAACTCGGCAAGTTTATCGTGACGGCACGCCGCAGTGGCAACGACTGGTACATTGGCGGTCAGACAAACTGGGACGGTCGCGACATAAAACTCTCATTCTCATTCCTTGAGAGTGGAGCGACATACGAGGCACAAATCCTTCGCGACGGCAAGAACGCCAACCACGATGCCGAAGACTACGTCATAGAAAAGGAGACCATCAACAGCAAGTCCTCAGCAGACATCCGCATGGCATCCGGCGGCGGCTTCGTAATCAAGCTCATCAAGAAATAGCAAACACACACAACGATATGAAAACCAGCATTCTCTTTGCACTCGCACTTGCCACGATGCCATCAGTATCGCATGCGCAAAAGGCCGAGTACAACACGCCCGGGGCTGGCAACCCAATCCTGCCCGGCTACTTTGCCGACCCGACGGTCAAGAAGTTTGGCGACACATATTACATCTACGCCACCACCGACGGCAGCGGCGCAGGCTTCGGCCCCGCACAGCTCTGGCAGAGTAAGGACTTCAAGAACTGGACCCTCACGCCCATGAATTGGCCCGACAGCCATTGGATTTGGGCTCCAGACGTAATGCAGAACAGTGTGGACGGCAAGTACTACTACCTCTACTGCCAGCCGTGCCAACTCCACCTCGGCGTGGGCGACACCCCCCGCGGCCCGTGGACGAATGTGCTGGGCGAGAGCGAGGCCGTGCTTGTGCCCGATCGTTTCGTCACCAATGCCATTACTCTTGACGGTCAGACGTTCCAAGATGAGGATGGCAAGGTTTATATGTATTGGGGGACGTGGGGCATATATAAGGGTTTCGGTTGTGGCTCGGGTGAGCTCAATGCTGATATGAAGAGCTTTGCGCAGACGCGACTCATTCCGAACACCGAGGCTACGGATTTCTTCGAGGCCCCATTTGTCTTCAAGCGCAATGGCATCTACTATTTCCTCTACTCATGCAACCATTGTGAGGACGCCAGTTATCAAGTTCGCTACGCCACAGCCGAAAGTCCACTTGGCCCGTACACCTATCGCGGAATGGTCCTCCAGACCAATGGCGATGGCACTGTCCATGGCCCCGGCCACAACAGCATCCTCAAGGAGGGCGACAACTACTACATTGTCTACCACCGACATGACAACCCACATTCCAACCGCGGTTTCCACCGCCAAGTATGCATAGACAAACTTGAGTTCGAGGCCGACGGCTCGATCAAGGAGGTTGTCCCCACTCACGAGGCGATAGACCTCCACCCCGAGATTGCCCAGCCAAAGAACCTCGCTTTTGGAGCAAAGGTCACGGCATCATCATTCTACGACAATGACTTCCGCCCCGAATATGCGGTAGACGACAACAACGGCACCCTCTGGCGCCCCAAAAACGATGGCCCGGCATGGCTTCAGATTGACCTCGGGAAGTCGCAACGCATCCGCACCATCTGGACGCAGTTTGAGTATGGCACCCAGTTCTACCAGTACATCATAGAGACATCGGACGACGCGCAGAACTGGCACACATTCTCTTACAAGCGCAACAACCGTCTCGCAGGCTCGCCTATGGTCGACTTTGGCGATGCTAAGGCTCGCTACGTGCGACTCACGTATATGGGTGGCCAGAAGCGTGGCTTTGGTGGCGCACTGTGGAATATCAAGGTATTCGGCACGGTCGAGGATTCCGCACCACAGCAGTGGATGGGCCTCACGGCAGCCGATTTCGATGGCATCCGGTGGTCGAACAACGAGGGCATGCTCGGTGGCGCACTCTCAATTGTCACGGGCTCAGCTCTCCGCAGCCGTATCGATGGTCGCGACGCAATTGTGCTCCAACCAGGCACTACAATGAGGATGGAGAACGCCCAACTCGGCAAGAAACGCGCTCACACCTTCACCGCCCTTGCGCACGTGAATGGCAAATGGCAACAAATTGACGACACCAACAACCATATCCGCCTCACGGAAGGCAAATTAGAAATCGCAGCCACAAGTGAGCCTCTCACCATCACCGACATAAGGTATTACAACTGGCAACAGACCGAGGCCGAGAAGGAGTTCGACGCCAAGACCAACATCACGCGCCTCCCCGTAGCCGACGACAAGGCACAAGGTCTCATCGTAGACATCTCAGCGGACTACTACGAGGAGAACGACACCGTGCCCTTCATCAAGAACGGCGCACCCCTCGACACGCATCTCACCGGCGAATTTGCCACCACATCCGCAGAGAGCAAAGACGACATCCTGACCGTCGAGACCATCGAGGGCCGCAAGGCATTCAAGTTCACCGGCAAGCAAGTCTACCGTTCCAACTTCACTCTCCCCGCCACGGTGCGCGACAACGCCCCCTACACCCTTGAGGCGTGGATTTTCAATCCCGAGATTGAGGAGAATGAGTGTGTTGCGGACTTCACGTCGACTCATGACGAGCTGGAGAAGATAATGCTCGTCAATGGATTTGAGCCCCGTTGTGGCGTAATCAACCACTACGGTTGGTATGAGGATGCCGGATATCGCGAGATTAAGAGCCTCGCTGGCAAATGGCAGCACGTCTACATCTGCTTCGACGGACGCATCGAGAGCGTCTACATCAACGGCAACCTCATAAGCCGCAAGGACATCCAAATCCTCGTCAAGCCCTCGCAATACATCACCCTCGGCCTCAATGCCGAAGGCGTATGGCCATTCAAGGGTTACCTCGGCTCGCTCCGCCTTTGGGACGAGTACCTGCCACTCAGTAAATAAGGAAAAACAAACAGAACATATCTCATGAAGAAAGCCATAGCAACAGCCGCACTCGCGGCCTGCACGCTCATCCCTTCGCAGGCGCAGAAGACTGCCGAGAATGGTGGCTACCCCATCACTCCCGTGCCCTTCACGTCCGTCAAAGTCTCCGAAAACTCCTTCTGGGGGCAGAGACTCGAGACCTCGCGCAAAGTGACCATCCCCCTCGCCTTCAGCAAATGCGAGTCGGAGGGGCGATATAAGAACTTCGAGCGCGCAGCTCACCCCAGCGAGTCATACGACGTGTCGAAACTCATGCCACTGAGCTTCGACGACACCGACCCCTACAAGACCATTGAGGGCGCAAGCTACATCCTCCAGACGTATCCCGACAAGGCCCTCGTAGCCTACCTCGACAGCATTATCGACATCATCGGCGCAGCCCAGGAGCCCGACGGCTACCTCTACACGGCGCGCACTCAAAATCCCAAGAACCCACATTTCTGGGCAGGCTCGAAGCGTTGGGAGAAAGAGGAGGACCTCAGCCACGAGCTCTACAACCTCGGCCATATGGTTGAGGGTGCCGTAGCCCATTGGCAGGCCACTGGCAGCCGCAAGTTCCTCGACATAGCTTGCCGATATGCCGACTGCGTGGTACGGGAAGTTGGCGCAAAGCCCGGTCAGGCGTGCGTTGTCCCCGGCCACCAGATTGCCGAGATGGCTCTCTGCAAACTCTACCTCGCCACGGGCAAGAAGGAGTACCTCGACGAGGCTAAATTCTTCCTCGACTACCGCGGTAAGACGGAGATCAAGCAAGAATATTCCCAGAGCCAAGCTCCTGTAGTAGAGCAAGATGAGGCTGTAGGTCACGCTGTCCGCGCCTCATATATGTACGCTGGCATGGCCGATGTTGCCGCCCTCACTGGCGACACTGCCTACATTCATGCCATCGACCGCATTTGGGATAATATCGTAGAGAAGAAACTCTACATCACTGGTGGCATTGGCGCTACCAACAATGGCGAGGCCTTTGGTGCCAACTACGAGTTGCCAAACATGAGCGCCTATGCCGAGACTTGCGCTGCCATTGGCAATGTGTACGTCAACTACCGTCTCTTCCTCCTCCATGGCGACAGCAAGTATTTCGATGTCCTTGAGCGCACTCTCTACAATGGCCTCATAAGTGGCGTATCCATGGACGGCGGCGGCTTCTTCTACCCCAACCCGCTTGAGAGCATGGGGCAGCATCAGCGTCAGGCGTGGTTCGGTTGCGCATGTTGCCCGAGCAATATCTGCCGTTTCTTGCCCTCACTCCCGGGATATGTATATGCAGTGAAAGACCGCGACGTATACGTCAACCTCTTCCTTGCCAACTCTTCGGCACTCAAGGTTGCCGGCAAGAGCGTCAAGCTCTCGCAGCAAACCAACTACCCTTGGGATGGCGACATCACCATCAACGTGGACGAGAACAAGGCCGGAAACTTCGACCTCAAGGTGCGCATCCCCGGCTGGGTAAAGGGTCAGCCCGTCCCCACCGATCTTTACTATTACTCAGACGGCAAGCGACTTGGCTATACCGTATCCGTAAACGGTCAGCCAGCTAATGCCACAGTGACCGCCGACGGATATTACACCATAAGCCGCAAGTGGAAGAAGGGCGACAAGATAAGCGTACATTTCGATATGGAGGTTCGCACAGTCCGCGCCAACAGCAAAGTCGAGGCCGACCGAGGTCAAGTCTCCATAGAGCGCGGCCCTATAGTCTACTGCGCCGAGTGGCCCGACAACAACTTCGACATCATGAGCGTACTCCTCAACCAGGAGCCCAAATTCACCGAGGCCACCATGCCTGACGCCACCTTCATCGCCGACTCTCTCAAGAACACCCTCACCCTCTACAAGAATCAGAACGTCGTGAGCCTCACCACCGACGTGCAGACCCTCAAATTCGGCACCGACGGCAAGCTCTCCGTCTCCGACCAGAGCCTCAAGCTCATTCCTTACTTCGCATGGGCACACCGCGGCAATGGCAATATGAAGGTTTGGCTGCCTCAGGACGCGCGCGCCGTTCGTCCCAACGCACCGGCAACCATAGCCGCTCAAGCCAAGATTGAGTTCTCGGCTCCCGTACCCGCCCGCAGCAGCCTCACCGACGGGCTCGTACCCGCCGACGAGAACGACCGCAGCATCCCCTACTGCCACTGGTGGCCCAAGCAGAACTCTACCGAATGGATCTCCTACACCTTCGACGAGGCCAAGGAAGTAAAGACATGCACAGTCTATTGGTACGACGATCAGCCTTGGGGCGGCTGCAAAGTGCCCGACAGTTGGACTGTCTACTATCAGGACGAGACTGGCGCATGGCAGCCCGTGGCTGAGCCCGACGGCTACCCCACCAAGCGAGGCCTGCCCTGCACCGTCAACTTTGCGCCCGTCAAGACCAAGGCCATCAAGCTGGAATTCCGCCAGCCCGAGCACCAGTCTTGCGGCCTCTTCGAGTGGAGCGTAAAGTAAAGAGCGCACTATCCCAGCATCTCCATTTTCTGTTTATATAAAGGGAAGCCCCCGACGAGATTTCTCTGTTCTCGTCGGGGGTATTATTATGTATGGCAGGGAGAGAAGAGTACTCAAAAACGACAAAAGCGGGGGCGCATCTCAAACCAGACGCGCCCCCGCTTTCTATTTTGTGGGATTTATCTACTCATCGAGCTTAAGCACTGCAAGGAAAGCCTTCTGCGGGACCTCGACAGAGCCAATCTGCTTCATTCGCTTCTTACCCTCCTTCTGTTTCTCGAGGAGCTTACGCTTACGGGAGACGTCGCCACCATAGCACTTGGCGAGGACATCCTTACGGACTGCCTTGATGGTCTCGCGGGCGATAATCTTGCCACCGATGGCGGCCTGGACTGCAACATCGAACTGCTGGCGCGGGATGAGCTCCTTGAGTTTCTGACACATACGGCGACCGATAGACTCGGCATTGTCGATATACGTGAGGGCCGAGAGGGCATCTACGCGCTCGCCGTTGAGCAGGATATCGGTCTTGACAAGGCGGCTCGTACGGTAGCCAATGGGATGATAGTCGAACGATGCGTAGCCACGGCTGATGCTCTTCAGTTTATCATAGAAATCGAAGACAATCTCGGCAAGAGGCATATCAAAGTTGAGCTCAACGCGGTCGGAAGTAATGTAATTCTGGCCCGTCTGCATTCCTCGCTTCTGGAGGCAGAGCTTCATGATGGCACCGATATACTCGGACTTGGTGATTATCTGTGCCTTGATATACGGTTCCTCGACATGGTCAATCACGGTAGGCTCGGGCAAAGCGGAGGGAGTGTAAACCTCGGTCATCTCGCCTTTCTTGGAGAAGCACCTGTACGTAACGTTCGGCACTGTCGTGATGACGCTCATATTGAACTCGCGGTCCAGTCGCTCCTGGATAATCTCGAGGTGGAGAAGGCCAAGGAAACCGCAACGGAAGCCGAAGCCGAGTGCCATGGAGCTCTCGGGAGTGTATGTGAGGCTGGCATCGTTGAGCTGAAGTTTCTCAATAGATGCGCGGAGCTCCTCGTAGTCCGAAGAGTCGATAGGATAGATGCCGGCAAAGACCATAGGCTTGACCTCGGCAAAGCCATCGATGGCCGCGCTGCAAGGATTCTCGACATGGGTAATCGTATCGCCCACCTTCACCTCGCGGCTCGTCTTGATGCCCGAGATAATGTAACCCACATCGCCAGTAGACACCGTCTTGCGAGGCTCCATATCAAGTCGGAGCACACCAACCTCATCGGCGTCATACTCTTTGCCCGTGGCCACGAACTTCACGAGGTCGCCCGTAGAAATCTCACCATTGACAACCTTGAAGTAAGCGATGATGCCGCGGAAAGAGTTGAATACGGAGTCGAAGATGAGGCACTGGAGTGGAGCCTTGGGGTCGCCAACGGGGTGCGGGATGCGCTTTACGATAGCCTCAAGAATGGCAGGCACGCCCTCGCCCGTCTTGCCACTGGCACGGAGGATATCCTCGCGGTCGCAGCCAATGAGGTCGATAATTTGGTCCTCGACCTCCTCGGGGTTTGCGCTCGGCATGTCAATCTTATTGATGACGGGGATAATCTCCAGATTATGATCGATAGCCTGATAGAGGTTCGATATCGTCTGAGCCTGAATACCTTGCGAAGCATCCACCACGAGCAATGCTCCTTCGCATGCGGCGATAGAGCGGGACACCTCATAGGAGAAGTCCACGTGGCCCGGGGTGTCGATGAGGTTGAGGACATACTTCTGCCCGTCGAGCTCGTAGTCCATCTGGATGGCGTGGCTCTTGATGGTGATGCCGCGCTCGCGCTCAAGCTCCATGTCGTCGAGCACCTGCGCCTGCATGTCTTGCGCCTTGACGGTCTTAGTGTACTCGAGGAGGCGGTCGGCGAGGGTGCTCTTGCCGTGGTCTATATGTGCGATAATGCAGAAATTCCTGATGTTCTCCATTTTGTCGAATCGGGTTTTATACAAGTGCAAAGATACAGTTGAAAGTTGAATTTAAAAAATAGGATGCGCAACGGCGCGATACTACACTTTTTTTAAGTATATTTGTGAGTAAGGACAAGCGTGCAAAATTTGACAATGTTATTCGACTTCCTCTTTAACAGGCACAAAGCCAAAAGGCAACAGCCCACAGCCTACGCCTCAAGTGCCGAGTTCGTCAGCAAGAATATTGCCGACCTCAAACATCTGCTCAACTTCACGGGCTACAACGACCCCAACAAGAACATTGAGAGCTTAGCAAAAATCGCACATTGCAGATTGATTGTACTGTGCCTCCCTGCCGACGGACATAACAACTACACGGTGGTAAAGTCGTCGAACGTCAACATCTGCAAGTGCGGAAGCTCCATTGCTTGGCAGCACATCCAACCATGGGCATCGTCGGATTACCAAAGTCTCGCTCCGCAATTGCCATTCGCAGACTCGGAGTGCACGGAGATTTTGTCAGTCCCCGTAAAAGGTGAGCACAACATATTGTCTGGCATTATCATAGCGATATCCACAGACAAGTCCACAGACGTCAACGTCAAGCTCCAAATGCTCCACCTGCTCACGCCTCCCTTCGAGGCCGAACTCAGGTGCGTAAGGCAGAAACATGAGATCCGTCAACTCGAACAGCGCATAGCGTCGCTCAACCAGAATATAGAGATCCTCAACACCGACCTCGAAAAGGAGCGCAACATTGCCACGGAGAGCAAGAATCTCAAGAGCGCATTCTTGACGAACCTCAGCCACGAGATCCGCACTCCTATGAACGCAGTCGTAGGCTTCATGGACCTCGTGGAGAGCGCACAGAACGACCAAGACAGGCATGACTTCATCACCATCATGAAGCAGAACTGCCGCCAGCTGCTCCGCGTCATAGACAGCCTCATAGACATATCGCAGCTCCAAAGCAACTACCTCCTCAAGCCACCCTGCCCCACGCAGCTCAACGAGCTTCTGACCAAAACCAAACAGAAATACGAGGACCTTATCCGCCACGCAAACAAGGACATAGTTATAGAGACATCCTTCGCCCTCGACACGCCTAACGACACCATCTGGAATTCCGACGAGATCATCGACAAGGTCATGGACCTCCTCATGGACAATGCGTTCAAGTTTACCGAGCGTGGCAAGATATCCATCTCCTACTCCATCAACCACAAGGAGGCCACATTCTGCGTCACCGACACCGGCCCTGGCGTAAAGCCCGGCAGCGAAGGCAAGATATTCGAGCTCTTCGACGAGCACGAGAAGATTGGCGAGGACGGTGAGCAACATGGCAAGGGCACAGGTCTTGCCATAGCCAGCAGATACCTATCCCTCGCTGGCGGTCGCATCTGGCTCGACACATCGTATCGCGGAGGCGCATGCTTCTACTTCTCGATTCCGGCCGATAAGTTGTAGCGGGCCCTCGCAGATGCTTGCGACACGAGCCACGCTAAGGACTTAGATAAAGACTTCACAACCAAAAACTTTGAGTGCCATGTTACCAATATACGAGACCGACAAATACCTCGCCCCCTACGCCAACATCTTGGCCAGCCGACGCAACAAGGCCATGGCGAGGATGGAAGAGATTAAGACCACATGCGGGCCTCTCGACGAGTTCGCCACAGCATACAAATACTATGGCATGCACCACGAGGGCGGCAAATGGACTCTCCGCGAATGGGCACCCAACGCCACCGAGATATTCGTCATTGGCGACTTCACGGGTTGGCACGAGGATGCCAATTACAAGATGACGCGCCTCGAATTTGGCAATTGGGAGATTGAGATTTCCGACTCCGTGATTCGGCATGGAGACAAATTCAAGATGTCCGTGCATTGGGATGGCGGGCAAGGCGAGCGAATCCCGGCATACATTGGTCGCGTGGTCCAGAACGAGGACACTAAGGTTTTCGATGCCGTGGCATGGGACTTCAAGCCCTTCCATTGGACGGACAAGAGTTTCAAAGTAAATGCGGCACCACGCCTTATATACGAGGCTCACATCGGCATGAGTGGCGAGAAAGAGGGCGTGGCCACCTACGACGACTTCCGCCGCAATGTCCTGCCCCACGTCATAGACATGGGCTACAACACATTGCAACTCATGGCAATCCAGGAGCACCCCTACTATGGCAGCTTCGGTTACCACGTCTCCAGTTTCTTTGCCGCCAGCAGCCGATTCGGCACTCCCGAGGACCTCAAGAAACTCATCAACGAGTGTCATAAGAATGGCATTGCCGTGATCATGGACATTGTCCACAGCCACGCCGTAAAGAACGAGAATGAAGGCATCAGCCGCCTCGATGGCTCTACAGACCTCTATTTCCACTACGGCGAGCGCGGCAACCATCCCGCTTGGGACAGCCGCTGCTTCGACTATGGCAAACTCGAGACTCTGCGTTTCCTGCTCTCCAACTGCCGATGGTGGATGGACGAGTACCACTTCGATGGCTACCGCTTCGACGGTGTCACGAGTATGCTCTACTATGACCACGGCCTCGGCAAGGACTTCACGTGCTACGCCGATTATTTCTGCTCCAATGAGGATGAGGATGCCATAACATACCTCATGATGGCCAACAAGCTCATCCATGAGATTCGTCCGGATGCCGTCACCATTGCCGAGGAGATGAGTGGATACCCTGGCATTGCGGGTCCACTAGAGGCTTGCGGCGTGGGCTTCGATATGCGTCTCTCCATGGGCATCCCCGACTACTGGATCAAGCTTATCAAGGAGGTGCCGGATGAGAAATGGCCCGTAGGCAAGATTTTCTATGAGCTTCAGCTCCACCGCCCCGAGGAGAAGGTTGTCAACTACGCCGAGAGCCACGACCAGGCTCTTGTGGGCGACAAGACTATCATCTTCCGCTTGATAGACAAGGAGATGTACACCTCCATGAACCTTGAGAGCCAGAATATGGCAGTGGACCGCGGCATGGCACTCCACAAGATGATTCGCCTCGTCACGCTATTCACCTCCACGGGTGGCTATCTTACCTTTATGGGCAATGAATTCGGACACCCCGAGTGGATTGACTTCCCGCGCGAAGGCAATGGATGGAGCTATAAGTACGCCCGCCGCCAGTGGGACTTGATGAAAGCCGACTATCTCCGCTACCATTTCCTCAACGACTTCGAGCGCGAGATGATAAAGATTTTCAAGGAGGTACCCGAGACGAGCACGCCATACAGGTATTACGATTACGACCCGACGCAAGTCCTCGCTTTCGGCCGTGGCGACTACCTTGTGGTCTTCAACTTCAGCCCGTCGACATCCTACACCAACTACGGAATACCCGTACCCGCAGGCCGCTACAGCATTGTCCTATCGACAGACGAGGGCCGATTCGGAGGCTTCGACCGCAACGATATGTTCTTCGTCTTCTACACCCAACACAATGGCGACCAGGATATGCTAAACCTCTACCTGCCAAGTCGCTCAGCAATAATCCTCAAACGCAAGGATATCGTACACATCAGGTAAAAAAAGGTCCGCCACCCGAGAGTTAAACTCCCAAGTGGCGGACCTTCTTTCTATACCAAATACAAACCTTATGTTCCTGCAGAGGGGCTATCCTCGGGATTTATTTCAGGATTCCCTGTTCACCCCCTTTTCGGAAACCTTATTTCTGAAACTTAGTCTTCTGATAGAGCACCTGCGGTTTCTTGTCTACCGACGAGGCCACACGGGCCGGCTGAGGCTCTGCGGACAGAGACTTATTAGTGCCGACTGAGCCATTGGCCAGATATTCGAGAGCCGCGGCAAGGAGGTTCTCCTCGGGGTCGCCAATCTGCTTTACGCCCTTAGAGAGCACGCCACTGAGGTCGCGCACGAAGTAATTTGGCGCAAGGCCATAGCCTTCGGAGGTGTCGAAAGCCTTGCCAGTGGAGTTCTTATAGACTGCCACAATAGGCATAAGTAGCCAATTGTTGATTGAAGTAGAATAATATGGCAGGCCAGAAGAGGAGTATGTGAAGTCCTCGGGCGAGATGACGTACATCATTGTGTTCTTGCCACCTGTGGTGTCGCCAATGAGGGTGACATCCATATAGGGCATAAGGGACCAAATAGTTGCCTCGGATGCGGAATACGTATTGCCACCCACGAGGACTACGAGACGGCTGAGGTCGAGATTTACACCAGGGGCATCCGTAAAGTGGAGGCCAGTGCTCTCGCGGTCGTAGCCCTGATAGCGTTGCAGAGTAGAATTGAACTCATAGTAAATCATCTCGCTCTTGCTGCTAACAGCCGATGCGGGAGCCAGCAAGCTAGCCATATATTGCAGAGCCTCGGAGTCGCCACCGGGATTGTAGCGCAAATCCAGCACCACATCGTTCACACCAGC
This sequence comes from bacterium, assembly GCA_963643535.1. Taxonomy (GTDB): domain Bacteria; phylum Bacteroidota; class Bacteroidia; order Bacteroidales; family Marinilabiliaceae; genus W3P20-009. The sequence goes on from CAVILU010000012.1 coordinate 21,234, forward strand.
CTCCTTGAAACTCGTGATTGCCGCCACGAGGTCAGAATTGAAAGTATTGGAGTAGCTCGTGTAGAAGAGGTAACCGACCTTCTGACCATCGCTCTGCTCAATTACTTTGCTCACGGCCACCGGGTTTTCGGTAATCTCGGCCGCCGTCATGGTGTACGCCACATTGGTCAGCTTGCCATCCTCAACACGGAAGGCCTTGAAGGTGCCTGTTGATGCCGAAGTGAAGATTGTGCGGTAGTTGTCGATAGTTATGGCTGTGCCGTCGACAGTGTGGACTACGTCGCCACGCAGCGCGCCTGCTTGCGAAGCCGGGGTGTTGTCGTAGACGTAGGTTATGATGGCCACAACGCTGTCGCTCGTGCTGGAGAGATAGCTAAGTTGATACTCCCAACCGAAGTCTGTGTACTCTCCGGCGAACTCGCCCATGGTGGACGTGGCGTCGTCACTGATGTAGGAGAAACGGTCTTTTGAGGAGAGGAGATTATAGAAGTAGTCGGACGTGTTGGACTGAGTGCGATAGTTGAGGCTGGGCATCTCGGAGTTCCAATAGTAATAGTCCGTCATGACGTCGTGGACAAAGCGGTTGGCCTCGATGGTTGTCGAGCTTATCTCGGTTGTAGTCTCGGAGTCGGTTGTCGAGCTGCCGCTATTGTGCCCGGGAGTCACGTCGTCGTCGTCCGAGCAGGCGGGCATGGATATGGCTACTGCAGCACACATTGCCATGCTCAATGCAGATTTGAAGAACGAGAGAGAAGTCATATTTTTCTAGTTTACCTGTGTTGTTCAGTGCCAAAGATGCCAATCTACAGCGAGATTCGGAAATAAATTAGGCGAAAAGGCGAAAGACACATACCAAAGGGCGTAAAACGTCTACTATCTATTTCCCGATCTGCCTCGTGATAATCTTCTCGGCCTTGAGGGCGGAATAGAGGGCAATAGGGAGTCCGCCGCCCGCCTCCATCCAGTGCCCCGCCATGGCAAAATGGCTAAGCCCCGAGAGAGTCGGGCCCACGGGCAATCGCTTCATAAGGTCATCTTGCGGACTCCAGCCTTGCGAACTGCCGAGGGCGTTGAGGGTATAGCGATGATATGTGGCGGGAGTGGCCACATCTACGACCTCGATTTTTGCGTGGTCTATCTCGCCTTTGAATTTATCGGTGAGAGTCGTTACAACCATCTTTATAAATCGCATTTTTGCGTCGAGGTATGCCGAGTGGTCACGCTCCCGCAGGTTTATCCACCATTGTCCTTCGCGTGTCGTGAAGTTTACGGATATTGTAGTCTTGCCTTGCGGGGCGAGAGTCGTGTCGAAGTGATTTATCTCCACTTCCATCTGGTCGAAATGGCGACCATCGGGGAGAGTAAGGTCTACAGCGAGACGGCAAAAATGCGGTAAATTACTGAGGTCTTGCGCAATGCCGATATGCACACGCACGTATGAGTAGAAAAATCGTTCTTTAGGAGCATCAAGCAACAGAGCCTGAGCAGCAGACAAATACCGCCCGCCTAGAGCCGAGCCTACAGTCCATCGCCAATCAGCGCACGAGCACACGGCATCGGCCACTGTCTCGCGCCCATCGGCAAGAGTGAGCCCCACGGCCTTGTTATTCTCAACACGTATCTTACCGACACGAGCGCGATACTCAATCCGCCCGCCAAGGCTCTCGTACGTCCGGACAAGCAGATCCGTAAGAGCAGCCGACCCGCCCAGCGGATATGCCGCCACACGGCTAGCCATATAAGCCTGACCAAAGATAACGACCGTCATCCGCACCTCGTCCATATAGAGGCGACGGACAGCATTGCGCAACCTCTCGTTCCGCAAAGTATCAGCAAAAGAGCGAGTTGTCAGCCTACCCCACTTGCGCATCAGTGGCAGCATACGCCACATTCGCCAAAGGCCCACGTAATGCCAAGCACGGCCGAAAGCCGTCGGCTCTGTCGGGAAAGGTGGCAGATTGGGCAAGAAACGCATGACTGTGCGCACGGCATCAGCCCAACCGCATATAGCCTCCTCATCCTCAGGGGCGAGCGAAAGCATATAGTTCTCGAAACGGTCTACGTCGTTGTAGAGATGGAAATGCCAAGTGGATCCATCGTCCTCTGGCACCTCAATGTCCACCCTCTCGTCAAAATCCACAAAACGCAGCGAGTCGATATCCACCACCGTCCGCCACATATCGTAGAACGACGAGCCGCTCCGAGCTCCAAGCACCCAATGCAGACAACCGTTGAAGTCGTAGCCACCACGCTGCCAATTGGTGCACAATCCTCCCGCACGTGCGCCAGCCTCGTAAATGACGGTGCCGACGCCACGCCTCTGCAGCCTTATGCCAAGGCAAAGACCAGCGACTCCGGCTCCAATAATGTCAACCTGCATGGCGGGGGAAAATTAGAAAGGGTGAACTATATACTGCCGTAGATAATTATGCCTATGCCTGCCAAGATGCCAAGAAGGCAAAGACCCTTGCGGAGCATATTGCGCTCGTGGAAAATAAGGGCTGCGAGAGCAAAAGAGACAATCGAATTGCTCCTGCGAATTGGCGAGATGAGCGATATCATGCTGTCCTGGCTATTGAGCGCACCGTAGTAGAAGAAGTCGGCAGCTATGATTATTATGCCAATCATCGGGATGCTCCATTTCCAGCGGAAAGGCTCATAGCCCACGCGCTCAGCTATTTGCTGGTCGCTTTCCTGTTCGGCGGGTATGAGGTTGCGCTCGGCCTTGAATTTCAGTCGGGCGGGATTCCACATAATGAGAGCCAGGGGGATGGTCATGAGGAACTGGTAGCAGGAGTAGTAGAAGAGGACGCTCATTCGGTTGATATGCTCATACTGAATGATGTGCTTGTCGAAGAGAGCAGAGCATGCACCAATAAGCGTACCCGCCACGACGCACCATATCCATTTATTAGCCTTGAAGTTGATGCCCTCGCGTTTGCCCGCCACACTAAAGAAGAAGAAGAAGACAAAGACCACGATAAGGCCAATCCACTGAATGCCATTGGGTCGCTCGGCAAAGATAATGAGAGCACCGATTAGCGTCCAAACCGGAGCAGTGGCGCGAATGGGAGCCACAATGCTGAGCGGCAGGTGCTTCATGCCATAATAGACAAAGACCCACGAGCCAAGCACAATGGCCGCCTTGATTACCAACATAATATGCTGGCGCAGAGTGATTGCGGGGATATACGCCCAACAATCGGGAGAGACAACGCCGACGTGCGACAAGACGCAGAGCGGCAACAGGATGACGGATGAGGTTAGGGTGCTGACGAGCAGCACAGGCAATACAGCGTTACTCTTGAGCGAGTATTTGCGCAATACGTCATAAAAGCCCAGGCAAAATGCCGATATAAGGGCCAGGACGAACCAGAGCATTATATATTAAGAGATTAAGGAAAATCTGTTTAGTTCTCCCTCTTCGCATGGAAGAAGAAAGCGGGTGCGGGCATTCCGTACGCGTTCCACAAAGTAGGCTCCATAGAGTCGTAGTGGGCATAACGCACATAGACGGGTTCGGTCACCATATGACTAAAGACGGTCAGCGAATTCTCTCCCGCCAGAGCACGAGCCGGATAGAAGACCGAGTCGACTCCCGCAATCTCGAAAGCAGTAGGGAGGGCCGTGTTGACGCAAAGACCCTGAGAATTATCAAATTTGATATTGATAAGCTGCTGACGGACAGTAGCCGAGACGGGTGTCGGGTCATAAGCCGGGAAGACGTGGCAACCGTAGACATCGGCCAAGACAACTTTAGAAAGACGTATGCCAACCTCGTTCATTCGCGAGAAACTCGTCTTATATCCATTGACAGCAGCAATGTCGAGGGTAGAAACAATCTTGGCATTAGGAATATTCACAACAGCTTCCATCTGAGCCTCACGCACACCATCGCCAAATTCAACATCCAGACTCTGAGCATCCGTCAAAAATATCCGTCCGCGCTGAGTAAAGAAGAAAGGCAATGCACCATTCTCATCATCGAAGACTCCGCGCACCGACTTTGCCAAGAGTGGCAAGTAATACGACACGTCGCTTGCCTTGTCAGCACAATCAGCCGAACCGATATTGCAGACCACACCGGCCACCTTCTTGCCGCGCAAAGGAGCAATCATCTTGTTGAAGACTGAGCCGCAATATGTATTAGGCACAGCCAGAGCCGTGCGGAAGTTGCGCATAAAGTCGTTCTGGGGAATGCCAAGAGTGCGGACGCTATCGCCCTCAATCCTTGCGGCGGCAAAATATCGCCATTCGCCACTCGCACCAATTACGGGGTTCACATATGCGGTATCTGCGCTCTCGTCGCCCGTCGGCACAAGCTCTATGCGTATGGGGGATCCGTCGGCATGACCATAGAGACCACCTGTGCGGCTCTTTCCTGTTATGCGGATTGCAAGGTCGAGATGGTTGTTGCGCGTAACCTCGGCAGGAATGTCAAAGAAACATGTGGTCCACGACATATTACTCTCGTCGAAATGTCCGACGTAAGTCTGATTGACGTAGACGACACCACGGCCACCCATTCGGCCTGTGTAGAAACGCAGTCTCTTGCCCGCCATAGACATAGGCAGCGGCACCTCCTTGAAGTACCATACGATGCCATCGAAACCCGGGAGGTCCGAAGGTCCCCACTGGCCAGGCAGTTGGGTCTTGTTCAACTCGTTGATATCGAAGTTCGATACGCATACGTAGTCGTCGTAGACACTCGTGGTGGTTGCGAGGGGCAGACAATTCTGCTCAGCGAGCCAAGTTTGGCATTTCTCGTGCATCTCCTCCCACTCGTCATATTTCTCTTCCTCGGCATTGCGTCGGGCACGCTCTTCAATGGCCTTGACGTTGACCCACGACTTGCACGGAGCTTTGGAATAAGAGGCGAGTATGATGCCCACGGGAATATCCAGGCTATCGCGCAGATGTGAGATAAAGGAGAGCGATGTCTGACCTATGCCATTGAAATTGGCGGGCGAGGACACTTTCCACTTACCATTGACCCACTGCTCGGGCTCGGGACTAGTTCCATTCTCAATCTCGAAGAAACGCACGAGGCTGTCTGCACTGACCACGGCATCGCTTGCGTCCGTTGTCGTATTAACCTCCTCATGGCCAATGGCAAGCCAGACTTCACCGATGAGGAGATCGGAATACGTGATCGAATTGCTGGACGACTCCACCATGATGGTGTGCCTACGCTTATCGGCTCTCGGCGTGGTGATGTTTACGCTCCAAACGCTATCGATGCCGGCCGTGGTGGACAGCATAAGGTCCCAATCGGCAAAAACAGAAACTGGTGTGCCAGGAGCAGCCTTACCAGAAAGTTCCATAGTGGAATTTTGCTGGAGCACAGCACCATCCGACAAAAGCGGCTCAACACGCAACTCACTGCCGTCGGAACTACAAGCCGACACAAGCAAGGCTGCGGAGACAGCCGCAAGAAAACCGCTAAATACCTTCATTAGCAGCACTCTAAATTAAAACAAACACAAAAAAGACTCCGCATCGGGGAGCGGATGGCTATTATCGCGTGAGCCCGGCTACGACATTGGCGAGGTCGGCAAAAGCACGGCCGGCAGGTCCCTCCTTGTCGAGAGCCGCAGGAGAGCCAGCATCGCCACACTCGCGGATGGACTGCACAATAGGTATCTGGCCCAAGAGGGGCACGCCAATCTCTACAGCCAAATTGCGCGCACCGTCCTTGCCAAAGATATAGTACT
>CAVILU010000013.1:0-26754 GCA_963643535.1 bacterium
CCGTTGCACTGCTGCCCAGTCACCGTCGCGGCCCAGGCTCACTCAATGAAAAACTCCTTTCGACTGCAAAGGTACGAACCCCATTTGAAATAGCAAGCGTCTTGGCCGAAAAAAATGCATCCCAACCTCAATTTTTTTTGCTGCTTGGCGTACGTATGCCGTTCGTCACCGATATATGTTATTTTTCTAATCCGTCGTCAATAAATACCAAACTAATGTCAAAGGTTATACTCCCGCTACCCAGAATCGCTCATCGCCATAATATATTTGCATTGTCAAAAGCTAGAGAGAACCTTCACGGTCAAAACACAGAATTCCCTGTTGTATTGCACAGGCACCCGAGGGACACCGCTTCGCGACCGCTCGCGCCCGAGGGGCTAGGCTCACACCACATTTGGCGTAGAGCCGTGTACGCATAAATAAATAGGTAGTGATAAGTAATAGGTAGCGCCGATGGTAGTTGTGATAACTGCCATCGGCGCTATTTTAGTTTGCAGTTCACAGTGCTCAGTTCACAGTTCACAGTGCACAGTTAGCGTTACCCATCGAGGGGGAAAACGTAATTGTTAATTGTTATTTGTTAATTGTTAATTGCCCCCGTGTTTGTCAATTGCCAATCAAAAACCCCCTTTTTGCTTACGCTTTCGTACGAAAATCACGTAATTTGACCATATAACTTGTTAATCGCGACTCTGACCCTTTTAATTTATCGCCATACGCGTTAAATTTGTGACGTTTTGAAAGAGAAACTAAAGTCAACCGACCGATATCTTACTTTCAAACCCTAACCTGTTAATGAAAAACCTCCTTTCTCATTGGGGGTGACAAGGCAAATTTGCCCTCACTCAAGACGCTACACCCCCAACGCCGAAAGGACCTGACTCAAAAAACACAATAAAGAACCATGACAACGACTAAGACACAGTCTGAGGCGCAGGCGATGGACTTCGGGCGCATGCCCAAAGCTCAGGGTCTCTACGACCCCGCCAACGAGCACGACGCTTGCGGTGTCGGCTTCGTAGCCAACATCAAGGGCGAGAAGACGCACGACATCGTCACACGAGGTCTCCAGGTGAACGTCAACATGACACACCGCGGAGCCGAGGGCGCAGACAACAAGAGCGGCGACGGCGCCGGCATCCTCATCCAGATGCCACACGAGTTCATCAAGTCCGTTATGCCGGACGTCCCCGACTTCGGCAAGTACGCCTCCGGTCTCGTCTTCCTCCCCAAGAATGAGGACGCCGCCAAGAAGTGCATCGAGACTCTCAACCACTTCGTCGAGGCCGAGGGTCTCTCTGTCATCGGTTGGCGCGACGTGCCCGTAGACAGCAGCTGCGTTGGTGAGATCGCCCTCCGCAACGAGCCACGCATCCGCCAGATCTTCGTCCGCAGCCATGGCGAGGAGACCGACAAGTTCGAGCGCAAACTCTATATGGTCCGCAAGCAGGCCGAGATCCGCGTCCGCCAGTCCAACATCATCGACAAGGAGTCTTACTACGTTGTCTCTCTCTCGAGCCGCACCTTTATCTATAAGGGTATGCTCACGCCTAAGCAGCTCGGCGAGTACTTCCTCGACCTCCGCGACTCCAAGCTCAAGAGCGCCATCGCCGTGGTCCACAGCCGCTTCTCTACCAACACATTCCCGACTTGGGACCTCGCGCAGCCTTTCCGAATGCTGGCCCACAACGGCGAGATCAACACCATCCGCGGCAACCGACTCTGGATGCAGGCCCGCGAGGGTATCCTCCAGAGCGACCTCTTCGGCGACGACCTCAAGAAGTGCTTCCCTATCGTCGAGCCCAACATGAGCGACTCGGCTTCCTTCGATAACGTCTTCGAGTTCCTCGTTCAGGCCGGCCGCACCATGCCGCAGGCCCTCACTATGATGGTCCCCGAGAGCTGGAACGACAAGAACCCAATCCCCGACTCCCTCAAGGCTTACTACGAGTACCACTCAACCATCATGGAGCCATGGGACGGCCCCGCGGCTCTCGTCTTCACCGATGGCCGCTACGTGGGTGGCACGCTGGACCGCAATGGTCTGCGCCCCAGCCGCTACGTCATCACCAAGAACGATATGATCGTCATGGGCTCCGAGGTCGGCGTTCAGATCTTCGAGCCTGAGGAGGTCAAGGAGAAAGGCCGCCTCCGCCCGGGTAAGCTCCTCCTCGTGGATACGCAGCTCGGCACCATCATCCCCAACGACGAGGCCAAGCTCCAGATTGCGCGCATGCACCCCTACGAGAACTGGCTCCGCAACAACCGCTTCAGCCTCGACGACATCAAGACCGAGGTCAAGGCCCCGGAGTCCGTCGTCCCCGACGACCAGTTCGACACTTATAAGAAGGTCTTCGGCTACAACAAGGAGGACTTCAAGCTCACCATTGCCCCCATGGCCAACACGGGCAACGAGCCCAGCAGCTCCATGGGCAACGACACCCCTACGGCCGCCTTCTCCGAGAAGCCCCAGAACCTCTACCAGTATTTCCGCCAGACCTTCGCGCAGGTCACGAACCCGCCTATCGACTCCATCCGCGAGGGCCTCGTCATGAGCCTCACGCACTACATCGGCTCCATCATGGGCAATCTCCTCGCCGAGGAGCCCCTCCAGTGCCGCACTCTCAAGTTCGATAGCCCCATAGTCTCCAACACAGACCTGGCTAAGATCAAGGACGGCAAGAGCTCGCAGTTCACGCACGTCATCATCCCCACCCTCTTCCCCGTGGGCTCAGGCGGCGTAGGACTCCAGAACGCGCTCCACAATATCTGCAAGCAGGCCGAGGATGCCGTAGACGCTCAGAAGAACTACATCATCCTCTCCGACAAGGGCATAAGCGAGGATATGGTGCCCATCCCATCCCTCCTTGCCGTGGCTGCCGTACACCACCACCTCATCCGCGCCAAGAAGCGTATGCAGGTCGGACTTATCGTCGAGACTGGCGACGCCCGCGAGGTCATGCACTTCGCCCTCCTCCTCGGCTACGGCGCCTCCGTCATCAACCCATACCTCTGCTTCGTCTCCATCGAGCACCTCATCCGCGAGGGGCAGATTACGGCCGACTACGTCACCGCACGCGACAACTACATCCATGCCGTAGACAAGGGTATCCTCAAGATTATGAGCAAGATGGGTATCTCTACCCTTCTCAGCTACCACGGCGCGCAGCAGTTCGAGAGCATCGGCCTCGGCCAGGAGGTTATCGACACCTGCTTTGTCGGCACTCCCAGCAAGATCGGCGGCCTCGGCTTCAACGAGCTCGCTCAGGAGGCCGAGATGTTCCACAAGCGCGCTTTCGGCGACAAGCCTTTCGCCTCTTCCGACGTCTTCGATATCGACGGCCGCTTCGCATACCGCAAGTATGGCGAGCGTCATGGCTGGAACCCCGACAGCATCGCGCTCCTCCAGTGGGCCACCAGCCAGAACGACTACAATAAGTTCAAGGAGTTCAGCGCACGCGTCAATGCCGACAACGCCTCTCCTCTCTTCATCCGCGGCTTCCTCAAGCTCAAGGATGCTCAGCCCATCCCCGTGGACGAGGTCGAGAGCGAGGAGGATATCATGAAGCGTTTCTGTACCGGCGCAATGAGCTTCGGCGCCATCAGCAAGGAGGCCCACGAGGCCATGGCAATTGCCATGAACAGCATCGGAGGCCGCTCCAACACCGGTGAGGGTGGCGAGGACAGCGAGCGTTTCCACTCCAACCTCCGCTCCTCCATCAAGCAGATCGCTTCGGGCCGCTTCGGCGTCACGAACAACTACCTCGTCAACGCCGACGAGCTCCAGATCAAGATCGCTCAGGGTGCTAAGCCTGGCGAGGGTGGCCAGCTGCCTGGCTTCAAGGTGAACCACATCATCGCCAAGATGCGTAACTCCACCCCGGGCATCACCCTCATCTCGCCCCCACCTCATCATGACATCTACTCCATCGAGGACCTCAAGCAGCTTATCTTCGACCTCAAGTGCACCAACCCGCACGCCAAGATCAGCGTCAAGCTCGTCTCCGAGAGCGGTGTGGGCACCATCGCCGCAGGCGTAGCCAAGGCCAAGGCCGACCTCATCGTCATCTCTGGCGCCGAGGGTGGCACGGGCGCAAGCCCCGCCAGCTCAATCAAGTACGCTGGTATGCCTGTCGAGATTGGCCTCGCCGAGACTCAGCAGACCCTCGTCATGAACAACCTCCGCGGCCGCGTCAAGATCCAGACGGATGGCCAGCTCAAGAATGGTATGGACGTCGTCAAGATGGCTTGCCTCGGTGCCGAGGAGTATGGTTTCGCCACCTCCGCGCTCATCGTCCTCGGCTGCGTCATGATGCGTAAGTGCCACCTCAACACCTGCCCCACCGGCATCGCCACGCAGGATGAGGAGCTCCGCAAGCGTTTCCGCGGCAAGAGCGAGTACCTCGTCAACTACTTCCGCTTCCTCGCTCGTGAGGTGCGTGAGATCCTCGCCTCTATGGGTGCTCACTCCCTCAACGATATCATTGGCCGCTCCGACCTCCTCGAGCAGGATAAGACCGTCGGCAACTGGAAGACCCAGGGCATCGACATGAGCCGCATCACCTACTTCCAGGAGGCTGGCAAGCGCTTCGCCATCTACAACACTGGCGAGCAGGACCACGACCTCGCCGGCGTCATGGACTACGACCTCATCGCCCAGAGCGAGGCTGCTCTCCAGAGCGGTCAGAAGGTTTGGATCAGCAAGGATATCAACAACGTCGACCGTACCGTGGGCGCAATGCTCTCCGGCGAGATCTCCAAGATCTATGGCGAGAAGGGCCTCCCCGAGGATACCATCAACGGCACTTTCTTCGGCTCGGCGGGTCAGAGCTTCGGCGCGTTCCTCGTTCCGGGCGTCACGTTCCGTCTCGAAGGCGAGAGCAACGACTACCTCGGCAAGGGTCTCTCCGGCGGTAAGATTATCGTCGTGCCCCCCGTAGGCAGCAAGTTCGTCCCCGAGGAGAATATCATCATCGGCAACACTGTCCTCTATGGCGCTACCACCGGCTTCGTCTCCGTGCGCGGTGTGGCTGGCGAGCGTTTCGCGGTCCGCAACTCTGGTGCCTCGGCCGTCGTCGAGGGTGTGGGCGACCACTGCTGCGAGTACATGACTGGTGGACGTGTCGTTGTCATCGGCAAGACGGGCCGCAACTTCGCGGCGGGTATGAGTGGCGGTATCGCCTACGTGCTCGACGAGGATGGCGACTTCGACTTCTACTGCAACAAGGGTCTCGTGGACCTCTGCCCCCTCGAGGACAAGGCCGACATCCTTGAGCTCCAGGGTATGCTCTCCAAGCATCTCCTCTACACCAATTCGGCCAAGGCTCGCCGAATCCTCTCCAACTGGAACAAGTACGTCCATAAGTTCGTCAAAGTCATCCCATTCGAGTACAAGAAGGTCCTCGAAGAGCAGAAACTCAAGGAACTGGAGAAGAAACTCCACGGCAACGAGGAGAGCAATATCCACAACTAAACCAGTTAGCAGTTAACAGTTAACAGTTTACGGTGGTGCCTTTCGAGATTTATTGATTCTTGTTTGTAATTATCGAGAAAGACTTCCCGCCCTGTGGATAACCCCAAAAGAGCAGTAAATAATTAATTGAAATCCTCAGGTTTATGAGAGTGTGGGTGGCGACTATCAGCCCCCACGCCTCAGAACCTGCAACAGATAAGACATTGATATGGCAGATCCTAAAGGATTTATGAAGGTTGGCCGCAAAGAAGGCGGCTACCGTGCCCTGGCAGAGCGTGTCGAGGACTACAGCGAGGTTGAGCAGACTCTCGCCGAGCCCGACCGCCAGCTCCAGGCAAGCCGATGCATGGATTGTGGCGTGCCCTTCTGCCACTGGGCATGCCCCCTCGGCAATAAGAACCCCGAATGGCAAGACGCCGCCTGGAAAGGCGACTGGGAGACCGCTTACCGCATCCTCAACTCCACCAGCAACTTCCCTGAGTTCACGGGTCGCATCTGCCCCGCACTCTGCGAGAAGAGCTGCGTGCTCGCCATCGACAACGAGGCCGTGACGTGCCGCGAGAATGAGTGCTCCGTCGTTGAGCACGCCTTCAGCCTCGGCATCGTACAGCCGCGCATCCCCGTCGCACGCACGGGCAAGAAAGTTGCCGTCATTGGTGGTGGCCCCGCAGGCCTCGCTTGCGCCGACCTCCTCAACCAGGCGGGCCACTCGGTCACCGTCTTCGAGAAGGACAACGCCATCGGTGGTCTCCTCCGCTTCGGCATCCCCGACTTCAAGCTCTCTAAGAAGGTTATCGACCGCCGCCTTGCCGTGCTCGAGGCTGAGGGCATCACCTTCAAGACCGGCCAGCACGTGGGCGTCAACGTCAAGCTCGACAAGCTCCGCAAGGACTTCGACGCCATCGTGGTAACCATTGGCGCAGGCCAGCCCCGCGACCTCAAGGTTGAGGGCCGTGAGCTCAAGGGCGTACACTTCGCTCTCGAGTTCCTCCAGCAGCAGAACCACGTCAACCGCGGCGATGCCGTAAAGGATGCCGACCGCATCCTCGCCACCGGCAAGCCCGTACTCGTTATCGGTGGCGGCGACACCGGATCCGACTGCGTTGGCACCAGCAACCGCCAGAAGGCACGCTCGGTGATGCAGATCGAGATTATGCCCAAGCCCAGCGAGACCCGCGCTCCCGGCAACCCATGGCCCTACTGGCCCACCGTCCTCAAGACCACCAGTAGCCACAAGGAGGGTTGCGACCGCCGCTGGAGCCTCAATACCAAGCGTTTCATTGGCGAGAACGGCCAGGTCAAGAAGGTCGAGCTCGTAGAGGTTGAGTGGGTAAAGGGTGAGAACGGCCGCCCCAAGATGGTCGAGAAGCCCGAGACGACTTACACCGTCGACGCGGAGCTCGTACTCCTCTGCATGGGCTTCCTCTCGCCAGTCCACGAGGGCCTCGTGACGGAGCTCGGCGTGGAGCTCGACCAGCGTGGCAACGTCAAGGTCGACAAGAACGGCATGACGAGCGTCCCCGGCGTTTTCGCCGCTGGCGACGCAGCCACGGGTGCAAGCCTCGTTGTCCGCGCCATAGCGCGTGGCCGCGAGACCGCCAAGGGTGTCAATGACTACCTGATGGCCAACTAAAAAGAAATCTGTTAGTCTGGTTTTTTTATTGTCAAGCCTCCGCAGTGGATGTGATATCCGCTGCGGAGGCTTTCCTTCAATTGACAATTAACAAATAACAATTGACAATTACAAGTTGCCCTATGCGCGGGGTAACGCTAACTGTGAACTGTGAACTGGAAAGTGGTAACGCGAACTGTTAACTGCTAACTGTTAACTGAATAAGCACTGTTGACTGAAAAAATTGTAACCTTCAAGTGGGGGGGCGTACAATATGTTGAAATCGCCCGGGCAAGGTTGCGTATTACACACATACACACCGCCGCAGACGACAGAAAAGCATAAAGCACAGTTAAACACTAAAAACTAAAAGTTTAAAGAGCTTATGAAGAGAATGTTTACAGACTTTTGTAAGAAGGGCGTGGCCGCAGTGGCTGGCCTCTTGCTGATGGGCGGAGTTGCCCAGGCGCAGTCGAAAGTGTCCTACACCTTCGACGAAGAGAAAACCGTGACACTTAAGTACCTCGGGGACAACGAGAGTGAAACTGGTTCTGGCACTGTAGTCGAGTTTGATGAGATTTTCGGACAATACAATTGGTTTCCCGAGAATTGTTCAGGGGTCAAGAAGGTAGTGTTCGATGAGAGCTTCACGGAAGGCGACTACCACCTAACTTCAATATCTAGCCTTTTTAATGGATGCGAAGATCTCGAAACCGTAGAAGGCCTCGGCAATCTGAACACTTCTGAATTGGAAGATGTCACTAATATGTTCGATGGGTGTAGCAGCCTCAAGTCCGTTGACTTTACCGATTTCAACACCTCGAGTGTAATGATGATGAGATGTATGTTCAACTGTTGCTCTGCACTCGAGGAACTCGACCTTTCGAGTTTCAACACCTCGAATGTAAGAGAAGTGGATCAAATGTTTAAGAATTGCTTCAAACTTAAGAAAATATACGTATCAGATGATTTCGATGTCAGCTCTGTGCACTTCTCGGATTGCATGTTCGAGAATTGCTATGAACTTGTGGGAGCAGTTGCATACAAAGAAAAAATGATCGATGATGCCTCTATGGCCAACTACGAAACGGGCTACTTTACGTACAAGGAAGCTGAGGGTTCGGCACCATTTGTATCCTACACTGTCGATGACGACAACACTATGACGCTCACGTATCTTGGCGACAGCAAGGAGAGCGATGACACCGTGGTCCGTCTAGAAAAGATTTTCGGTACCGAGGGATGGGTTGGGAATACTTGTCCGGAAGTTAAGAAGGTAGTGTTCGACGAGAGCTTCAACACTGACGGCTACAGCATAGAAGATATGTGTCAGCTATTTGAGAACTGCGCAAATCTTGAGACTGTCGAGGGCCTCGGCAATCTCAATACTGCAAAGTTGAAGAGTGCCACAAACTTGTTCTATAACTGTAGCAATCTCAAGTACGTTGACTTTACCGGTTTCGACATCTCGAATGCTACTTTGCTTTATGGTATGTTCCAATTTTGCAGTAATATTGAGGAGATCGATCTTTCGGGTTTCAACACCTCGAATAGCACTGATTTGTATGGAATGTTTGCAGGCTGCAGCAAACTCAAGACAATATACGTGTCAGATAGCTTCGTTGTTGACAAAGTGACAAATTCCTCAGTTATGTTCAACGGATGCGAAAGCCTTGTGGGAGCAGTTGCATACAAAGAAAAAAGGATCGATGACGCCACTATGGCCAACTACACAACGGGCTACTTCACCAACAAGAACGCCGAGCCTTCCAACCCCACTGCCGTCAAGATCCTCGACTCAGAGAACCTCTCCGGCGCCACTGAGTATTACGACCTCCAGGGCCGCAAGATGGCCGCGCCCAGCAGGGGCAGCATGGTCATTGTCCGCAAGGGCGGCAGGAGCCAGTTAACAGTTAACAATTAACAGTTAACAATTAAAGTCGGTTCACTGGGCTTTTGACTCAGTGTTTCTGATTTCTTCTTGAATAAAATTTTTCCCCGCGGTGCCTGACTGGTGCCGCGGGGAATTTTTGACAATTCACAATTGACAATTCACAATTGACAATTATCGGGGTCCCCCATGCGGGGTACCGCTAACTGCCAACTGGCGAACTCACGGTCGGCGTGGTATGCGCAGTCCAGGGCTTCAGCCTGGGGATTTTTTCGGTTGGGGAATTTCACCAATGATGGGGATTTCACGGGGTGAGGAATTAAACCACGACGTGGGAGGGAAATTTCGCCATAGGGAGGAGTACCGTTTGGGCACAAAAAAAAAACTTGCGACCAGGATTTGAGTCCCAGTCGCAAGTCTTAGTCGTATTTGCAAGAGCGAAAGACGCTTGCTTCTACGCGCACTGCCTGGCTTACTTACGGAGGCCGAGCTTAGCAACGATGGCGCGGTAACGCTCGATGTCGCGGTTCTTGAGGTAGTCAAGCATGCGACGGCGACGGCCGATCATCTTCTTGAGTGCGTAGTTGGTAGCATGGTCCTTCTTGTTGAGCTTCATGTGCTCAGTAAGGTGGTTGATACGGAACGAGAACAATGCTATCTGGCTTTCTGCGGAACCAGTGTCAGTGTTAGACTTTCCGTACTGACCGAAGAGCTCTTGTTTTTTCTCTTTGTCGAGATACATAGATATATAGTGTTATTTAATGTGCCGCAAAATTAGTAAAACAATCGGAAGAAGCAAAGGCGGGCGCAATTATTTCTCCCACAATTGACTATTATTAAGAGAATTTACTGCTCGACGATGGGCATGACCTGCACCACGGCGGCGCGCTTCTTGCCATTCATTCGGATGTCGAGCGCACGAGGCACGCGGACTTGGCGGAAGAACTCCGTCTGGCGGACCACAGGCAACTCATGGATGGCATCCCAATTGATGAAATCGACCGCGCTATCGTCCTTGACAGAGAGGTAACCGATGTTCATACTCGTTACGTTGTGGAAGAAGTGCGAGCCTAGGGACGAGTCGAGCGGGAAGCCGGGCAAACTCATCTCGACAATTACCTTGGCATTGGAAATCTCGCTCCACTGGACGGGGATGCCGATAAACTTGTCGCGCGTGCCCCAACGACCGGGACCGATAAGGACGTATCGCCTGTCCTCTTCCATCATGAGGCTATTGAGATAGCCTATCTCCTTGGCCATCTGCTCTGTACGCATCTTATCGAAGAGCTCGGGTTCGAGATAGATGATATCCGTGACGCCATCGACACGTCCATTGCCAAGGCTCTGAGTGGTGTAGAGAATGGCCTCGTCGCGGGCGGGTTCCACCACATCCACACTGTCTCCACGGAGGTCGGTGATGATAGGTTTCATCTGCAAGAGGTAGAACGACGGCATGCCATGCGAATCCTGGTCGAGATCCACGGACCACTCGATCTCCACGGGCGTGCCGAAAGAGTCCTTGGCGGCAGCGAGGATCACAGTAAGGAGGCGTGGCAACGGCACATAGTCATACTTGAGGATATCGGCAAAGTTGACCACACGGGGGCCATAGGCGCGAAGACCGGGCTCGATGGTATCGTTTTGCGGATTGTAGACCGAGGCGCAATGCTTGAGCGTACCATGCTTCTCGGCATCGAGGATATCGAGCGTCGCGAGGGGCGCCTGCTCACCGTCGTGCACATAGTCGAGCGACCGCTGTTTGAGATCCACCGCGAGGAAATCGACCTGCGTATTTTTCACCATATCCTGGACTGAAGTGGTCTCTACGGTAGGCCAGACGGGCGAGAAGCGGTAAGCCTTGCTGCCACCGACAACGTAATATCCGAGTCCGAAGCCAGCCACGGCAAAGCCCTCCTCGGGGAGCATATGGGCAACGGGATAGTAGTTGTAGCTCTGCGCCGTGCCGGAGACATGGGGATAATAGTAGCCCTCATGTTCCTGACCGACAAGAACCTGGATAACCACGGCCATCTTTTCCTTGTCGATATTGACCTTGGTGGACGTGAAGTATGCGCGGCTGGAGGGGGAATAGATTGAGGAGTAGACCATCTTGATGGCCTGCGCCACATTCTGAGCATTCTCCTCGACAGTGTCGGCATTATTGGGCACGAGATAGGTATCGAAGACACCCGCAAAAGGCTGATTGAGAGAGTCCTCGGAGAGTGAGCTGGAACGTACGGCGAGCGGGCGGCGCACTTGGGATACGAAACGGCGGATGCGCGCCATGAGCTTGTCGGAGAGCGGAGTCTCGTTGAAACGCTCGCGGAGCTCGGTGTAGTCTGGGTCTCCAATGAGATATTGACGCATATTGCCGCGCTGCATGAAGGCATCGAACTCGTCGGTGCCGACAATGGCCGTGATAGGAATACGGAGGTTGATAGAGGAATTGAACTCCGTGGTGTCCATATTCTGGATCAGCGTATTGATAAAGGCGAGGCCGCGACCTTTGCCACCAAGTTTGCCCGGGGCAAGCATGATGACGTTGCGCTCGTCGGGGATGTCGACATCATCGTAGTCGAGGAGTTTGCCGCGTCGGCGCTCGGCACGGTAGTTATCCATTGTCGTGAGGATATCCGAGCGGAACTTCTCGAGGTCGGTATAGTTGTTGAAATCGATGGCGTTGAGTTGGCGGGCAAGGGGTATTTCGCCACGGCTCATGACCCAAGAGGAGATGCGGAAGTCGCGGCAATATTGCTTCATCTTGTCCTGCGGCATATTGCGGAAGATGGTCTCGAACTCCTTGAGTCCCTTGGCTTGGGCAACAGGTTTGCCTTGCTGATTACGGAAGATGAAGTCGCCGAAGCCGAGTCGGCTGGTAAGGAACTTCACGAGGTCGGCCTGCAGGCGTTCGCTCTCCTTGTCCAAGAAAGCCACACCGAGTTCCTTGGCGAGTTGGCGATTGGAGGGCACGGCGCTTTGGAGGATTGTGGGCAACTGGGGCATCTCCTCGCGGAGCATCTTGAGGAGTTTGTAGCCGGCGCGGTCGTCGAGTTTGCCTGCGCGGTCGAACTCCACGTCCGAAATGACGCAGAGGAGGTAGTCGCGGTACTTCTCGATGATGTACATGGCATCCTCATAGTTGCGAGCGTGGAGGATTTTGGGGCGCTGGCGCATCTTGGAGACACGCGTAATCTCGTTGTGGTCGTCGTCTTGCAGGAGTTTCTGCACCTGGTTGAAGACTATGGAGAAGAGGATGCGGAGGTACTTGGAGTAATACTCAGGAGAGTCCTCGACAAGGAGAATAACGCGCACGAGGCCAATCTTGGTATCGTCCACAACGTTGACCTCATCCTCGGTGCTCTTGACGATAGAGAAAATGACATCGGAGTTGCCGCCCCAGACGAAGACCTTATCTATAGATGGTGTCTGCTGGGCGCGGCGCTCAACCTCCTTGATGCTGTTCTTCTGGTTGGAGAGCAGGTAGACAGGGATATCGCTCTGGCGTTGCTTGATGTCCGCGCTGAGGCGGAAAGTGGCATCCATATCGAGGCCCACCATAAGGAGAGCCATGTCGAAACGGGTGGTCTTCATAAGTTCGAGAGCGTCCTCGGGCGAGGCGACACCCGTGATGCGGGGGAGGGAGAAGAGGCTATATTGGTATATCTCGCCCATGAACTGCTCGAAGAAGCTATCGTCGTTCTCGAGAGTGAAGGCGTCGTAGAGGGTTGCGACGAACAAGATATTGTGGATCTTGTACTTCATCATATCGAGGTAGATATACCTGTCGAGCACCTGCTTGTTGAAGAAGAGTTGCAGCGGCTTCTTGTCGGTCGTGAGAGCTTTGCGGAAGTCCTCACTTATGGCCGTGCCTTTCTCTCGTGGGCGGCTGGCGAAGAGGTCGCGGCCCAGGGCGGCATTGATATATCCGCACACGAGTCGTCCGACGACGTCGAGCATACGGGTCTCGGCGGGGGTGAAGGAGTCGGGCGAGGCGTGGTAACATATTGAGACTCGGCCTTTATGGTCGTCGATGGTCATGAAATCGACGTCGAGCGACGTGGGCGAGGGGGTGTGGCCTGGGGTGTCGTAGTTGCGGCCGCCGTGGGAGATGCGCGCCGAAGCCTTTGTCGGGTGAAGCGTGGCGAGCGGCAGGAGGTTGACGATGGCCTGTATGGTCTCGTCGAAAGGGAGTCCGCGGCCTACGAGTTCGGTGACGGAGTTGATGCAGCCTGTTGGCGAGAGCGTACCGTCGGAATATGTATTGTCCATAATTTATGGGAAGTCTGTTCTTTTTACCCGCTAAGATAATCGTTTGGGAGTAATGTTAAAAAAATACAGAGCGATTTAACTTGTCAAAGAGAGTCCACGCGGCAAAATAAACTTATATTTGTACTCTCGAAGTCAATACACAAACAACCCTCGACATCATGATAAAAAACAAGAGCCTCGTCTCAATAAACGACATCAGCAAAGAGGATATGCTTCACATCCTCGACCTCGCCGCCGACTTCGAGGCGAACCCCAACCAGCCACTGCTTCAGGGCAAGATCATTGCCAGCCTATTCTTCGAGCCCTCGACGCGCACGCGTCTGAGCTTCGAGACAGCAATGAACCGCCTTGGCGCACGCGTCATCGGCTTCTCGGACCCCGGCGCGACATCCACCACCAAGGGCGAGACGCTCAAGGACACCATCAAAATGGTATCCAACTACGTAGACCTCATCGTGATGCGCCACTACATCGAGGGCGCCGCGCGCTACGCGTCTGAGCAGAGCCCCGTGCCAGTGATCAACGCTGGCGACGGCGCAAACCAGCACCCGACGCAGACGCTGCTGGACATGTACTCGATAAAGAAGACCCAGGGCGACCTCAACAATCTCAAGATTGCCCTCGTAGGCGACCTCAAATATGGCCGCACGGTCCACAGCCTCATCCAGGCCATGAGCCACTTCAACCCCACATTCTACTTCGTGGCCCCCGACGAGCTCAAGATGCCGCAGGAATACAAGACCTTCCTCGACGAGAAGGGCATCAAGTATGAGGAGCACCGCGACATGGCGGACGTCCTGCCCTTAGTCGACATCCTCTACATGACGCGAGTCCAGAAGGAGCGATTCTCGGACCTTATGGAGTATGAGCGCGTCAAGAACACCTACGTGCTCCGCAACGATATGCTGGACGTGACGAAAGACAACCTCCGCATCCTCCATCCGCTGCCACGCGTAGGCGAGATTTCCACCGACGTGGACCAGAACCCCAAGGCTTATTACTTCGAGCAGGCCAAGAACGGCATGTACACCCGCATGGCCATCATCGCCGCCATCCTCGGCGCAAAGGAGTAAGACAAGAATCCCCCACCCCACAAACTGAGACTTAAGAATGGAAAACAATAATAAAGAGCTGAAAGTAAGCGCCATCAAGGACGGCACGGTTATCGACCACATCCCGGCGCAGAACCTCTTCAAGGTAATATCGCTCCTCGGTCTGGAGAAAATCCCCAACGCAATCACCTTCGGCACAAACCTCGAGAGCAAGAAGCTTGGTCGCAAGAGCATCATCAAGGTGGCCGACCGTTTCTTCGAGAACGACGAGATCAACAAGATCGCGCTCGTAGCCCCCGAGGCCAAACTGAACATCATCAAGAACTACGAGGTGGTAGAAAAGCGCCAGGTGTCGCTGCCCGACGAGCTCAATGGCTACGTACGTTGCTTCAACCCCAAGTGCATCACCAACCACGAGCACATCCCGACACGTTTCTTCGTGGTAAGCAAGCAGCCCCTCGCCCTCAAGTGCTTCTATTGCGAGAAGGTCACCACTGAGGAGCATATGGTGATTGAGTAAGAGAAAACACGCCACACAAGTATGTCAGATATCCAATTCAAGCCGGGCAATATGCTCTACCCGCTGCCCGTGGTGATGGTGAGCTGCGGCGATGCGCCGGAGAACTACAACATCATAACCGTAGCGTGGGCCGGCACGATATGCTCAACGCCCGCCATGGTATCCATCTCGGTGCGCAAGGAGCGTCACTCACACGGCATCATCAGCCGCACTGGCGAGTTCGTAATCAACCTCACCACCGAGGACCTCGTGAGGGCTACCGACTGGTGCGGAGTCAAGAGCGGCCGCGACGTGAACAAGTGGAAGGAGATGAACCTTACGCCCAGCAAGAGCTATACCGTTGCCGCCCCCGGCATTGCCGAGAGCCCTGTATCCATAGAGTGTAAGGTGAAGCAGGTTATCGAACTCGGTTCGCATGACATGTTTATTGCCGAAGTCACTGGCGTGCGCGCCGACGACAAGTACATCGACCCCGCCACGGGAGCCTTCGAGCTCGACAAGGCCCACCCGATTTGCTACAGCCACGGCAAGTATTACTCCGTAGGCAAGTTGCTCGGCAAGTTCGGCTTCTCGGTACAGAAGAAAGGGAAGAAGTAAAATTTCCCTACATAGAAAATAAGGAACGTCGCCCCGCTCATACAACTTATGTATGAGCGGGGCGACGTGGTTTTTATATAAAAACATCCGCCCCCTCGAGCGAGCCATCGCAAGAGGGGGCGGAGATTTATTTTACATCAAAGTATCTCAGCCCTTTACTTGCCAAGAACCTTGAGCACACGCGCAGCGACGCCAGGAGCCTCGACAACCACAAGGCTTACGCCGGTGCGGACAGCGGGCAGAGCGAACTCGGAGCCAGAGACAGCTGAGCGGGCTATGACACGGCCACTCATATCGAACATCGTGACTGTGTAATCGGCCTCGACAGAGCAATGGATCATGCCATCGGCAGAGAGCCATACATTATTGGAGGTCACAGAGTAAATCTCATCGAGAGCGGCGTCATCAGCCGACTTGCCTTCGAAGAAACTATTGAGGTAGACCTCGAGCATGGTGTAGCCACTGGCGGCGAGGCGGTTGTTGTCCGCAACGTTGGGGTCGCAACCATTCTCGATCTCCCAATCGTCCGGCATACCGTCGGCATCGGTATCGGTGGGCACGGTGTAGTCGGTAGCGTAGGCGTAGAAACCTTCGACGCTATTCTCGGAATCGATGATGCCGGAGGCTGCGCCATAGGAGTCGCCATATTGGCAGGTGCGGGTCTTGACCTCATTTACGAGTCGCTGCTCGACGTTGTCGCGGTTCCATGTGCCGACGGAGCGCAGGACTGTGTTGTAGGCCTGCTCGGCGGTCTCGTAGTTGTCTACGGCGTAGGCGTACTTGTCGTAGTCGTAGGTTGTAGAGCCATCCTCGGTATACTTATAGTAGTTGAGGGCGGGGCGAATCATGGTCTCGGACTTGAGTTGCGCCTCGGTGTAGTATGACTTAACGTCCTCGAGGTCAACGCCCTTCCAGTTGTCGGCGGTCTTAGCCTCGTCGCCATCCATTACGTTGCCACTAAAGAACCAAGTGGAGGGGCCCCAAGAAGTTGCACCGTCGCGGGCGTAGGAAGGCATGACGAAATAGAGAGTGCCAGTGGTAGCGGGACCGGGGACGTAGTAGTTGCCGACGAAGTTGCACTCGTGGGCAGACTCCTTGCCGGTGTAGCTGGTTATGTTGGCAGTGTTCTCGCCGCCGTAGCAACCGTTCTTGCCGCCACCATAGTTGAAGGTGACATTGTTGAAGTACTCAATGTAGGACACGTAGTCCTCGCCGCGAGAGCCGTTGAATCGGCAGCTGCGCTTGAGGTTGTTGGCAAGGAGGTTGTGGTGATATGTTGCAGGCGAGCCGCCCCATTGGCAACCGTAGCCACGTGAGCCTTTGCTATGGCCGGCATTGTAGAGACCCTCATGGACAATGGAGTACTGGACGGTGAGGAAGTGGCTGTCCTGGGTATCGAAGTTCTCCTCGACAGACCAACCGAAGTTGCAATGGTCGAAGATGAAGTTCTCGCAGTTCTCGGCACCGCACGCGCTCTCGGCAGTGATGTCGCCCGCAGCATTCTTCTGACCAATACGGAAACGGATATTGCGGACAATGAAATTCTGGCTGCCGCCAAAGTTGACCTTGTCATGAGTGATGACAATGCCTTCGCCAGGGGCAGTCTGACCAGCCAGAGTCCAGTCGTTGCGCTTAACCTTGAGAGAAGACTGGAGGACAATCTCGCCCGAGACACTGAAGACAATAGTCAGAGGCTCATCGGGATATTGCTCGAAAGCCCAACGGAGCGAGCCCTCGCCACTGTCGTTGAGATTGGACACGTAGACGACTTTGCCACCGCGTCCGCCAGTAGCCAACTTACCGAAGCCGGCAGCCGAAGGGAAGGCGAGCATAGGCTTGGAGGCAGAAGCGGAAGTCGTGACGCCACGGAGGCTGACGGACATTATAGTGTATGAGTCATTGGCATCGGACATAGCGACCTGTGCGGCAGTCGAGAAGCCTTGGAACTCGCCATTTTTGAGGATGATGTATACGGCATCGTTATCAGCAGCCTGCCACTTGATGGTTGTGCCGACAATCTCAGGAGTAAGGATATGCGCCGAGCTGATGAGCGAGAGAGGAGTGAAGAGATCCTTTCCAGCGAGCTCGGCAAAGAGGAAGGTGGTGCTGAAATATTTCTCAACCTCGGCATCGGTGAGCGTGCGGCTCCACGAAGCGCGGGACGAGAGGTCGAGAGCGGCGCCCGAAGCGTCCTTGCTACCGTACTCTACGAAGCTGACATCTGTGCTGTTCCACTCCTTCCAACCTGCGGCTGCAATGTGGCTGCCCATGGTGCAATTGATATATGCCACGCCACCCTTATCTTTCCACGGGCGACCGAGGTAGCAAGAGCCGTCGGCAACGCCATCGGCAGCCGTAAGACGGCAGTTGGAGAAGACAATGCCGCAATAGAGGGCATCGGAAGATACGCCGTCATAGAGAGACTTGGTGAGAGTGAGGCTCGCATCGCCAGGAGCGGTGACGTAGCCCGCACCAACACTGCGGAGCTCGCAATCCTCGAACCATACGAGACCAGAGTCGTAGATAAAATCAACAGTGCCCTCGACAGTGCAGCCAACAAAGTAGCCACGTCCAGAGGCATTGCTCTTGAAAGTATCCTGGTGGCCAAGGATGTCGCAATTGCGGAAGATATAGGCATCGCCAGCCACATAGAGTGCCTCGGCTTGACCAGAGACCTCGCTCGTGTTGCGGATGGTGAGGTTCTCGGCATAGAACTTATCGGCATAGACATTGAGAGCCGTGCACTCGTCGTAGGTATGGCTGTCGTCGCCACGGCCAACGGACGAAGTGAGGACAACGCCCGAGCGGCTCTCGCCTATGAGGCTGATATACTTGTTCTTGACGGAGGCTGAACCGACATTTACGTGCTCATCGTATACGCCGTTGCGGACATATATTATGCCACGCTCGCCAGCGGCCACGGCATCTATGGCAGCCTGGATTGTGGAGTAGTCACCCGTGCCATCTTGAGCCACGGAGAAGAACTTGAAGCCGGTATAAGTATCCTGCGCGGCAGCCTCCTCCTCGTCGCTCTCGTACTTGCCATAGGTGAACTCACCGAAGTCGCTCACCTGATTTTCGCGGGCGTAGGCAGCCTCGGTGGCAGAGATGGTATTGCCGTAGATGCGGATCTTATGGATCTTTACGGGTTGCCACTGGCCATAGGGGTTGAGGGGCTTGTCGATAAACTTGTTAGTACCGTCTTCTTGTGTTTGGAAGACATGAGTAGAATCGCCGTCACCGTCCCAAATGCGCCAACGGATAGAGACGTCGCTCTTCTGGATCTCATTGTCCATAAAGTAGCCTTGGT
The DNA here is from genome assembly GCA_963643535.1 of bacterium. GTDB lineage: Bacteria > Bacteroidota > Bacteroidia > Bacteroidales > Marinilabiliaceae > W3P20-009. The sequence continues at coordinate 18,725 of CAVILU010000013.1, forward strand.
CGGAGAATACGGTGTAGCCATTCTTCTGCCTGCCGCTGCCCATCCAGACGAGGGGCTCCCAGTCTCCGTCGCCAACCTTGATGTCGCACTTGACGCCGCGGCCCCAAGAGGATGAGGACCATGCCCACTGGAGGCGGTCGACATAGGGAATATGGTCAATCTCGAGCCAGCCGTGCATCGAGACTTTGTTGCCGTCGGCATCGGTAGAGGCGGCGTCGCGGCAAAGGTGCGCATAGCCTGCCTCGCCGTATGTTGGCTTGCCAGTCGTCTCGTTGTAGACTACATTGTCCTCAATCATGACCTTGTGGCCCTCGACGGTCCAATCGTTTTTCCTTGCAGCGTTGTTGCCCACAGCGTTCTGACCATTATAATACATACGGCCAAAGGCGGCAGTCGTACCAGCTTTGCCGCCGTAGGAATTCTTGTTGGCGAAGGTGCAGTTGTGGAAGATGAGGGGATAGGTGACGTCGGTCTTTGCGCCGTCGGCCCATGTAGCCACCTCGATGCGGCCGTTGGAGTAGCCGCCGTCGGCGTAAGAAGGGGTCTCGATGCCAGTCTTGCCCTTCCATGTGTTGGGCATATCGGCGTCGGAGAAATTGATGTCGAGGATTTTAGGAGACGTGGAGACGTCGGGCCAGCTCTCGACTACGCATGTCGGGTCGTACTGTGCGGCTGTGGTTTGTGCTGTCGCGCCTGTGGAGAGGGCGAGGATGGCGGCCGTGAGAGTTGCGGCTTGGCGTGTCTGGTGCGTTAGGCTAATGCCGGTTGGGCATAGCTTTTGCCAGAGACGGGTGAAATCTTGTCGTTGAAAAGTCATCAATCTGAGGTTGAAATTAGTGGTATGATATTTTTTACAAAATAGACTGCTAATTTAAGGCATTTTTACAAGCATTACAAACGATTGTCGGATAGCCCAATCCTATCAGCAGTTCTTGCGCATCCAGAGGGCGAGGAACTTGTCGGTCAGTTCATAGGAACCGAGGTCGTCCGTCACGAAATCCTTCTCCACAAGGCCTCGCAGGGCAGACTGGACAGAACTGGCCGACGCAAGCTTATGCTCACGGACGAAACGAGCGGACATGACCTCACTAACCGAGCCCTCGCGGCATATGGCCACAAGCAATTCCTTCTGTTTGGCCGGCAATTGGAAAAGCAACGATTGGAAAGCATAAGAGCCCTCGTCGAGAATACGGCTGATGGCGGCAGACACAAGAGAATCGTCTTTACTACCAGGCGCGACGGAAGACATATAGTAGACCTTATTGAGCACACGCTGCAAGTACCACGTAATGCCGCCGAACTCATCATAAAGAGCCTCAACTTCGGAGCGAGAGATCCCACGGTCCTCTAAGAAACGCATAGCAAAATCCACATAGACATCCTTGGGGATGACGTTCAAGCCACGTATCGAAGTACTGTTATAGAAAGGTCGCGAATGGCTAAGGAACATTTCGCTCATCATCGTGCGCCTCGAACCGGAGAAGACAAAATTGGCATTGCGGCAAGACTGCACAAGAGTGCGCAACTTGGCCTCGACATTCTCATCGCGGTATGAGCTAATGGCCTGGAACTCATCTATGGCCACCAAACAACGCTTGTCGGCCGACTCAAGATATTTAAAAATCTCCTCCAGCGAGAGAGAGGGATTCACAATCTCTCCGACCTCGACTCCCCATGATGGATTGCCCATAGAATCGAAGCTCACCGAGGAGCGGAGAGAGCGAAGACTATTAACAAAAGCCTCAATAGCTGCACGTCCGCGGGATTGGAGCCCGGCCACAATGGCACGCCCGAGCTCGTGGACAAAATCGGCAAGGCTCTTAGTGGCATAAATATCCACAATGAAAGTGTAATAACCACTCAGCTCAGGCTGCGCAAAAGCCCTTTGAATGAGGCCAGTCTTGCCTATACGGCGTTGCGCCACGAGGGTGACATTGTTTCCGTTGCGCAATTCATCTATGAGGTCCTGCGTATCCTGCCTTCGGTCACAGAAATAGTCGTCGGAGACATATCCTCGCAAGACAAAAGGGTTTTCTAACTTCACGTTGCTCATTACCTAAGTCCAATTATTACCTTATGATTATTACATCATAATAATGCAAAGATAATAATGCCATGGCAATAACGCAATGCGACAAGTCGACAGAGGATACGGAATAATTGAGTACATTTGCATTACGCAAGTTAAGTAACGCAACTTACGTAACCCGAATAGTAAACTGACACTCAAGGTTATGGCAAAGAGGAACCCGTTCATAGTAGAGGGACACATGCCATGCCGGGGCAAGCACAGTACAGACAGCAATACGCAGCCTGCTGGACCACGACTTCATAACGCAGGACATGGGGGCGACACGCCTTAGCGACAAGCTGCTGGGCATGTGGATATGTCAAAATATGTAGCGCGCATTCAGTGACACCCCTAAACTGAGGGGGCGGGGCCTCCGACGGGAGCTATTTTCCACCAGACAGTCTAAAATTGTCATAATTAGTAATTATATTTGCTATCATCAAACGCAAAAGATAGCAATATGAGAGACAACGCCATTTTCGACCTCATCGAGAAAGAGCACCAGCGCCAGCAGCGCGGCATCGAGATGATTGCGTCGGAGAACTTCGTGAGCGACCAAGTCATGCAGGCCATGGGCTCTTGCCTGACCAATAAGTATGCCGAAGGCTACCCCGGCAAGCGCCACTACGGCGGTTGCGAGGTTGTGGACGAGGTTGAGACCCTCGCCCTCGAGCGCATCAAGCAACTCTATGGCGCAGAATATGCCAATGTGCAGCCCCACTCTGGTGCACAGGCCAACGCTGCCGTTCTCCTCGCCGTCCTCAACCCCGGCGACACCTTCATGGGCCTCGACCTTGCTCATGGCGGTCACCTCTCACACGGCTCACCAGTAAACACTTCGGGTCTCATCTACCGCCCCGTAGCCTACCACCTCAACCAGGAGACTGGCCGCGTGGACTACGACGAGATGGAAGAGGTAGCCAAGCGCGAGCATCCGAAACTCATCATTGGTGGCGGCTCGGCATATAGCCGCGAGTGGGACTATGCCCGCATGCGTAAGATTGCCGACGAGGTTGGCGCCATCCTCATGGTGGATATGGCTCACCCCGCAGGCATCATTGCCGCCGGCCTCCTCGACAACCCCGTAAAGTACGCCGATATCGTAACCTCAACCACCCACAAGACCCTCCGCGGTCCCCGTGGCGGCATCATCCTTATGGGCAAGGACTTCCCCAACCCATGGGGCAAGAAGACCAAGAAGGGCGAGATCCGCACCATGGGTTCGCTCATCAACTCAGCAGTATTCCCCGGTCAGCAGGGTGGCCCTCTCGAGCACGTAATCGCAGCCAAGGCTGTAGCTTTCGCCGAGGCACTGCAACCCGAGTTCAAGACTTACCAGCAGCAGGTTAAGACCAACGCTGCCCGCTTGGCCAAGGACCTCATCGACCGCGGTTTCTACATCGTCAGCGGTGGCACGGACAACCACTCGATGCTCGTAGACCTCCGTCCTAAGTATCCCGAGCTCACCGGCAAGGTGGCAGAAAAGGCACTTGTAGCAGCGGACATCACCGTTAATATGAACCTCGTGCCCTTCGACACCCGCTCGGCATTCCAGACCAGTGGACTCCGCCTCGGCACGCCCGCCATCACCACCCGCGGCCTCAAGGAGGACGATATGGATGTCATTGCCGACATGATTGACCGCATTCTCGCAGCCCCCGAGGACGAGAGCGTCATCAAGAAGGTCAAGGCCGACGTCAACGCTATGATGGAAGGCAGGCCTATGTTTGCTTGGTAAAAAGCCAGTTAACAGTTAACAGTTAGCAGTTAACAGTTAGCAGTTGACATCACACTATAGCCAAAGTTTATTGGCTTGTAATTTGATATTTCCGCCGTCGAGCGTTCCTTATGGGGAGCTTGGCGGCGGATTTTTCTTTGCTGTTATGCTTTGCTCCTTTCTGTATTTATAACAAGCTCTGTTGCAGCGGTTTAGTATTATAAGTCGTCTAAATCTCTTGCTTTTAGGGTACATTTAGACAAGTTTCAGTATCGAAAGTTGTCTAAATCTCGTAATTTTGGGGTACTTTTAGACAGATTATAGTATCGAAAGTTGTCTAAATCTCATAGTTTTGGGGTACTTTTAGACAGATTATAGGGGTTATAAGTTGTCTAAATGTCGAAGATTTTGCAACTTTGTGGCAGAAAAACAAAAGATAAAAGGCAATGGGGAAAGCAATAGCTGGCAGAAAGAGAGAAATAGAGAGACTCGAAAAATACGCAACCTCCGACAGGTCGGAATTTATCGCCATATATGGCAGACGCCGTGTTGGCAAGACATACCTCATAAAAGAGCTATTCGACAAGCGATTTACTTTCAGGCTGACGGGCAAAGAGAACGCAAGCCTGAAAGAGCAGTTGCTGACATTCTCATACGCCATGGCCGACGCATTTGGCGACAGCACTACGCCCCAAAGTTGGACCGAGGCGTTCCGCATGCTGTCTAAAGCCATAGAGCGCCAAGGACCAGGGCCCAAAATCATATTCATAGACGAATTGCCATGGCTCGACACGCCGCGCGCACAGTTTATCAGCGCATTTGAACACTTTTGGAACAACTGGGCATATTACCGAGACGACATCAAACTCATAGTCTGCGGTTCGGCCACGTCATGGATGCTCGACAAAGTGATAAACTCGCGGGACGGGCTACACAACAGAGTGACACACAGCATCCTCATATCGCCATTCTCCCTCGGCGAAGTCGAAGAGTACTTCCAAATGCGCGGATTCAGATATGAGCGCACCGAGATAATAGACAGCTACATGGCCGTGGGCGGAGTGGCATATTACCTATCCCTTTTCGACAAAGGCAAAAGCGTGGCGGAAAACATCAACGACCTATGTTTCAGCCGCGAAGGAGAGTTGGTTGGCGAATTCGACAAGGTATACAAATCGCTTTTCAAGAAAGCCGACCCTTACATCGAAGTTATAAAAGCATTGAGCACCAAGGGGCGGGGCCTCACACGCACAGACATTGTAGAGGCGACAGGGTTGCCGAACAATGGCAACCTCACAGCTCTGCTCGAAGAACTCGAACAATGCGAGTTCATAAGGGGATACACGCCTTTCGGCAAAACGAAGAAAGAGCGAATGTATCAGCTAATTGACCAGTTCTCACTTTTCAGCCTCCGCTTTATTCGTGGGCATAAGGATTTCGGGCGCGATTACTGGACGAAGAAGATTGGCACGGGCGAGTACAACGCATGGTGCGGATATGCATTCGAAACCGTTTGCCTGCACCATATAGACCAAATTGTAGATGGAATAGGTATTCGCGGCACAATAAACACTGTGTGCTCATGGACGTATCGCCCCTCAAAAGCAGTAGCGGAAGACTCGGAAGCCGACGAGGACCTTCGCACAGGATGCCAGATTGACTTGCTGATAGACCGCAACGACAAGACTATAACGATTTGCGAGATGAAATACTCCGCAGGCGAATATGAGATAGACAGGGAATATGACAAGCGTGTAGAGGCTCGCCTCAGGACATTCCGCAAAGTGACAAAGACCCGCAAAACATTGACGACGGCCTACGTGACACCCATCGGTCTCCACGACAACGCCTTCGCCCGCAGGGTAAATTGTCAAGTGACGGAAGAATACCTATTCAGGCATTAGACACCACTCATCTGCGACGGCAGCACACCATACTCAGTAATATCGCGGCAGAAGTCATAAACAAGGCCGGCGGCGCATCCCTTTTACTCGGGATGGCCGCCGGCTTTGAGTATAAACCAATAAAAACTCTAAACCTACGACAGCTGCGACGTCGGTTGCCTACTCCGCCTTTACGGGTGTCAGTCGATGTTCCAATAGGCATCGGGATCGCCGTCGAGGACGTCGTCGATCATCTCGTCGCTCCAGCCCTCAACCTCTTGGGCGTAGCTGCCGGCGTACTCGTCATAATGCTGGTCCTCGTAATAATCGAAGTCATCAGGCTCGTCAAAAAATTCCTCTTCGTTCATATATTCTTTCATTTCTCTTAATTCTTTTGTTGTTTCTGACATTAGAACGACAGAGGAGCTAGGATATTGCATTGGCGGGAGAAAAAGTGCACAGTACAGGTTTAAAGTGCACAGCGCACAGTTACGTGGAGTTGCCGCTGGGTTCACGGTATTTGTCAATTGATAATTGCGCCCGTGTTGATCTTGCAAATATTGCAAAAAGTGGGCGGCGCACTATGTGTTGTACATATTACGACATTATTATCATTTACCGAAACGCCACACTAAACAGCAGAGTAGCAGCAACATCGGAGGTCTCGGGGCGGTATGTAGCGCGACAACCGATGTTTATGGGGAAAGTCAGAGTGGCAAGGCGAGTCTCGGCCCAAAGTTCACAGGAGGCAGTCCAGCGGCGGGAAGTGCCAATTGTCGCCACTCCGTCCCAGACGCGTGCGAGACCATAATCATATATGGCGCGGAAGTTTATTCGCTTAATATAGGCCACGGGGCCCCATTGCCAATCGGGGTTGACGAGCGGGAGCGCATAGGCGGCTCGGAAAAGCGCGGCACTCTTATTGGATACTCGGTCGAGACCATATGGCGCGGAAACTCGGTCGGACACCATACGGCGGTAGGAGTAGCCAGAGGAGGTCGAGAGAAGCGCGCCAGGTTGCTTGACCTGCGCCGAGGCGTAGAGCGAAATCTGATGGTGGCGACCTATGCCAGGGAGATAGAGACGGAGATTGAGATTGACGAGACTGCCAAAATCGTTGAAACGAGTCGCGCGGTCGTATATCGCGCTGAAGGTCACGCCATAGCGATAACCGATATCGTTGGTTGCCATACGGCGCAGGATGTGGCTGCTGACAGCAAATGTCGAGCCGAAGTAACGTGAGTCGGCAGTGGTGGTCTGGTAACGGATGGTCTTATGGGGCTCGGCTGTTGTTTCTGTTTGTACAACGTCGTACGTCAAGCCCGTGGAGCGTTGCCAATCGAAAGAGGCGGAGGGAGTCAGGGCTCGCAGCCATGCGCCGCTATTGTGCGTCAGAGGGAGGGAGGCATCGAAGGTCAGGTGCGTCAGGTGACTGCGGTCGGTGGTGCGCATCGAGATGTCGTAGGTACGGGTTCCGCTCTCGGTGTTGTTTATTAGGTTATAAGTAAAAGAATAATTGTAGTCGGCGTGTCCCCACCGGCCACCAAATTTGAGGCGTGGCCAAAGGAAATCCCACGTGACGTCGGCAAAGACGCGCTCTGCATCGTTGTCCGGAGAGAAATCATAGCCTGCCTGGAAAGAGACAGTGCCATGGAGATTCTGACTGGCAATGCTGAGCCCTGGGGCCACAGTCTGCGCATCGGCATCGACAACTATAGGTCCCCAGCTGTGAATATTCGGGCGGAGGTGCACCCCCATAGGCCCAACCTTCTCAAAGCCATCGTGGGAGAGTGTGTCAGCGGGCAAAACAAGCGGGCGTTGTGAATAATGAAAACCCGCCACATTGGCTGTATCCTTTTCAGAAAAATCTCGCAGCGACACGAGCGACGGAGTGTAGCCATCTGGGCCATAGAGGCTTACGCAAAGTTCGCCATCCTCGGGAAGAAACACAGGCCAACTGGCGCCATCGCGCGCCACGACCTCACGCCTCAATTGCCCAGACGAGAGCCCAAGTGAATAGATATCCGAGAAAAATCCCTCGTCGTCTGAATCCATAGCAAAGAAGAGCCGCTCTTCGCCGCCCGCATTGGCTACAGACATACCTTTCAAGCCACAATGGAATGGTCCCACAATCGAAGTCAGAGCACCCGACTTCCTATTGACATTAACGACCTCGCGCCCTTTGGGAGACACGACAATGCAAAGCAAATTATCAGCATCCCGCCAAATAAGCTCAGGCACATGCCATCCCACAGGCAAGACAAGGCAAGTATCGGCACAAGCATCATCATCCACCCAACATACGGAGCGGCAAACTATTGAGTGCGTCAAATCATCACCGACAGCCACATATGCCAAA
>CAVILU010000014.1:0-25280 GCA_963643535.1 bacterium
GAGCCATTTATGGAGAGCAGATAATCTTTGAAATTGCCGTCATCGGCATTAGAACACCGCAACAGTCTACTCACGAGTCCACTTGTTTTGCATTGACGGCTAACGTTATTCCTCCTCTTTCTCCACATTCTCACTCTTGCCCTCGCCAGGGAGCGACACGCCGCCAGAGACGATCATCTTCATGAGATCAGTGGACTTGACGCCGGGGAGAGGGCGGACGTTGGCGGCGGGGACAATGATGAGGTCGCCCATGACGGAATAGGGGTATGGGGAGTAGACGGCAATCATGCCATCGAGGCCGAGGCTCTTGAGGTCGTCTTGGGTGACGAAGCCGAGGCGGTTGTTGAGGCCATCCTTGTCGAGTTGGACGAGGACGGGCTTATCGAACTTCTTCTTCTCGCCCACGAAAGCCTTCATAAGGTCGCGCACCGAGGTGTAGATGAGCTTGATGAAGGGTGCTTTGGCTAGAGTGCGGTTGAAAATGGTGATGGCAGGCGCAGCAAAGACGGTGCCACCGAAATAGCCAGCAAGAGTGATGACAGCGAGGACAAGGACAAGACCAAGACCTGGGACTCGGCCTACAAAGGGAATGCCCGAGAAGATAGAATCGGCCCATGCCACTACGGTATAGATGACGTAGACAGTGACGGCAATAGGGACCACGTAGAGCAGACCTTGGAAGAAGTGGGAGAGAATATTCTTCATGTTCATATTGTCGGGTACTTTTATGTGTTTGAGGGCTTTGGCTTCAGCAGAATCATATTGCTCAAAAGATATTTCCGCTGTCGGCAGACGGGCATGCATTTCTTAGCCCCTCTTTACCTCACAAGGAAGTTGCGGTCGGTATCGAGTTTGACAAAGATAAAGAGGAGCATAGAGAAGCCCCAGAACGAGGATCCGCCATAGGAGAAAAACGGCAATGGGATGCCAATGACAGGCATGAGGCCTATGGCCATACAGATATTAATGGCGAAATGGAAGAAGAAAATACCAGCCACGCAATAGCCATAGACACGGCTAAAGACCGAATGTTGCTTCTCCGCCAAATAGATTATGCGCAGGAAGAGGAAGATGTATGCCGCAACAAGGACAGTGCAGCCGAGAAATCCCCATTCTTCGCCCACCGTACAGAAAATGAAGTCGGTAGTCTGCTTGGGGACGAAATCGAGCTTAGTCTGGGTGCCGTTGAGGAATCCTTTGCCCAAGACTCCGCCCGAGCCTATGGCGATGAGACTCTGATTGACATTATAACCTGCGCCAAGCGGGTCGTCCTCAATGCCGAAGAGGACATTGATACGCGTACGCTGGTGGTCGCCCAGAACATTATCGAAGACGTAGCCCGTGCCGAAAGAAGTAGCGAGAGCCACCCACACATAGGTCAGGAACCACCACAGCCCGCGGAAACGATGGACCACATACGAAATAAGCAGACCAACAGACGCCACGCCCATGCCGAGCAACAGATAATAATCCACAAGGATATCATGCCCGCGGTAGAAATGCATAAACGCCCAAGTACCCGTGGCAACCACGGCACCCGCGCCAAGAGCCTTGAGAGCCTCGAAAGGCAAGCCCTGGCGATATGTGAGCACCTGTAGCGCAATGAACGAGCAGGCTATAATGACCGAGAGGACAGGCACTGTATCCAGCAGCAGCGACGCTATGGCCACTACGGCGCACATGGTGCCAATGAGCAGGAAATGAGGCGAAAGGCCCTCACGGAACATAGCAAGGATAAAGACCACGTAGACGAGAGCCGAACCCGTGTCGTTCTGCAAAATGATAAGCGCCATCGGGGCGAGGATGACGGCAAAGAGCTTAAGGTAGTTGCGGAAAGTGAACGAGAAACCGTAGCGGCTCATGACACGGGCGACGACGAGAGCCGAGCCAATCTTGGTGAACTCGGCAGGCTGGAAGAGCACGGGGCCAATCTTGATCCACGACTTGGCACCGTAGACCTCATGACCCACGGCAAGGACAAGCACCAGGAGCAGCAGCGACAGTCCGTAGATCAGCCAAGCGAACTCCACAAACATCTTACTGTCGGAGAGCATGACGACACCTATGCAGCCGAGCGAGATGCCCACCCAGATAAGTTGCTTGAAATATTGTGCCTCGGTAGAGAAATTGAGGCCTATCTCGGGGTTGTAGTTGGCGGCGTAGAGGTTGCACCAGCCGAAGATGACGAGGAACGCATAGAGCAGGATTGTAAGCCAATCCACACCCTTGCGGTATGAAGACATATCTTGGTTCATTGCTCGTCTGTTTTAGTGGTTTGGGATGCCGCGGGGACCTCGGCTTGGGCGGGAGTCGGCTTGGGCTGGCTTTCGCTCTTGTTGGTGTTTTGCTTGGCTTCGGCTGCGGCTTGTTTGCGCTCGGCTCGTTCGGCAGCACGTTTTTCGGCCGCGGCTTTCTTCTCGGCAGCCTTCTTCTCGGCGGCCTCCTTGAGTTCCTTGGCTTGGGCGGCACGGGCGGCTGGGCTTGTGAGGTTGGCGTTGAGGATGCGGTCCTCGAGGTACTTGCGGTTCTCGGCTATCTCGCCATTTATATACTTCTCAATCATGAGACTGGCGATAGGGGCGGCGTACGTGGCACCGAAACCAGCGTTCTCGACGTAGACTGAGATGGCGATTTGCGGGTCCTCGCGGGGGGCGAAACTCATAAAGATCGAGTGGTCCTTGCCGTGGGGGTTCTGCGCCGTGCCGGTCTTGCCACAGACGCGGATGCCGGGGACTTGCGCCACGCGGGCCGTGCCGCCATCTGTGCCCCACACGGCCATCTCCATACCGTCTTGGATGACATCGAAATACTCAGGGGCTATGCCCGTTTGGCGGGGAGTGCGATAGAGGCTATCTATCTGACTGCCAGAAATCTTGTGGACCACGTGGGGCGTAATGAACCAGCCGCGGTTGGCAATGGTGGCAGCCACGTTGGCGAGTTGGATGGGCGTAAGGAGCAGCTCGCCCTGACCGATGGAGAGGGAGACCACGCCGAGTGAGTTCCAGTTCTTGCCCTTTGCCTTGTCGTAATATGCCGAGTTGGGGATGAAACCGCGGTTCTCATTGGCAATATCGACACCGAGGCGGTAGCCGAGACCGAACTTCACGAGATGGTCTTTCCAGCAGTCGAGACCCGCCTGTACGTTGGCGAACTTCTTATTGTCGATAAGGTCACGGAACTCGTAGCAATAGTAGCCATTACAAGAGTGCTGGATGCTCTGGCGGAGACTGAGAGGCGAGGCGTGGCCGTGGCAACCGAGGTGGAAACCGCCAATGGTGTAGCCGTGGTGGCACGGGTAGCGGGTCTCGGGAGTCACAGTGCCTTCGGCGAGGCCGATGAGGGCGTTGATGGTCTTGAAAGTCGAGCCGGGCGGGTACCATGCCTGGATAGCACGGTTGAAGAGTGGCTTGTCGGGATCCTTGGAGAGGATGGGGAAATTGACAGAGCGGTCGCGGCCCACGAGGAGGGCGGGGTCGTAGGACGGGGCGGAGACCATAGCGAGGATTTCGCCCGTCTGGGGGCGGATGGCGACTATGGCTCCCGTCTTGCCCTGCATAAGTTTCTCGCCATAAGCTTGGAGGTCGATGTCGAGAGAGAGCGTGAGGTCCTGGCCCGAGATGGCCGCCGTATCGTATTTACCCTCATAGAGTTCGCCCTTGACACGGCCACGGACATCCACCATAAGGTAGTTGACACCCTTGCGGCCGCGGAGTTGCTCCTCGAAACTGCTCTCGATGCCGGAAGTGCCCACGTAGTCGCCCGGGGCGTAGTATGGATGTTTTGCCACAAAGCTTTCGGAGACCTCACCTACGTAGCCGAGGACGTTGGCAGCCACGGGATATTCGTACTTACGCAGTGTACGGCGTTGGGCATAGAAACCCGGGAGGCGGTAGAGCTTCTCCTGGAGGGTGGCGTATTGGTCTACAGAGAGCTGGCGGAGGAAGATGGCGGGCTTGTAGTTGGAAGCCTTATGCGCACGGACTTGGCGACGGTGCTCGGCAAAGAGACCGCGGAGGGTAGGCATATCGATGCCGACAGTATTGCAGAAGTCTATGCTATCGAACTCACGCACCTCGCGGCCCACGATCATAAGGTCGTAGACAGGCTGATTGGAGACAAGGAGTTTGCCGTTTCGGTCTGAGATAAGTCCGCGGGAGGGGTACTGGACAACCTTACGGCGCGAGTTCATATCGGCCTCCTCGCGATAACGGTCCGTAAGGATCTGGACGTAGAGGAGGCGGCCAATGATGGTCAGGCCGAGCAGGAGCATTATGCCCGCTATGACTAGTTTTCGGTTATCGTACATCTTTACAATTGACAATTAACAATTGACAATTGACAATTTTTGCAGTTCGCAGTTAACAGTTGCTTGTTTTACTTTTTGGGGAGCAAGACTGTGCGGCTTCGTCATGATTTATTCTGAGAGACGGGGCAATCCGTATCCGTTAGTCAATAGACGAGCCGGCAGAACGGGGCGACGCCATATCGAAAAGGACGATAATGACGGACGAGGCCAAGATACTGAGGACTATTCGCAGGAGCGTCGGGACAAGGTAGAACGAGTCGAACTGCTCTATGAGGAAAAGTGCGACATGGTGGATCGAGACCATCAGAAACGTATACTTGAAATACCACAACGAGCCGCAGACCGAGGCCGAAGGCATATCGTCGTCCTTATACGCACTGCGGAATGCGAGGAGGCGCAGGATATAAGAGCGCAGATAGGCAATGAGGATGCAAGCCGCTGCATGCATACCCGGAGTGTTCGACATCACGTCTACAAAAAGACCGACAGCTCCCGAGAGGAGCATAAGGAGGATAGACGAGCAGCCAAAGGGAGCCGCCATAATGAAAACGATGTAGACGAAAGGATTGCAGGGACCGAGGAAACTGAGGTTGTCGAGCACCACAATCTGGAGCAGCATAGCCACCACGAGGATGAAAGCGAGGCGGATAAGATTGGCTGTATTATTCATCTTTTACGTGGCTTGTTACTTTTTGCTAGAGACAGAGGCTTCGAGTTCCTCACGCTCGGATGCGAGGAAATCCTCGATGACCTGGACATCGTAGATGGCATTGAAATCGACAGCGAGCTCGACACCGATATTGTAGAAGCCGCCATTGCGGTCGGGCTCAAGAGCATTGACGTAGCCCACGGTGAGGCCTTCGGGGAAGAAAGCCGACGCGCCACTGGTGAGGATAGTGTCGCCCATCTCCACGGTGACGTGCTCGGGGATGTCGCTAAGGATGGCATTGCGGGGCGAGCCGCCATCCCACGTAAGCTGACCACGGTGGCCCGAGCTCTTGATCTTGACCGAGAGGTGTGAACTGGTGTTGATAATAGGGAGCACGAGCGCAAAATGGTCGCTGACGGCAGAGACGAGGCCCACGACACCTTCGGAGTTGACGACAGCCATATCCTGTCGGATGCCAGACTCGGAGCCCTCATCGATGGTAATCATATTGCGGCTCTTGTTGGTCGAGACACCCACAGCATGGGCACGACGGTAGTTGAGGCGCGAATCGAAGATTATAGAATCCTTGCGCAGCGAGTCGGGGATGAGCGTAAGTTGCGAACGGAGGCGATCCACCTCACGGGTGAGCGCAAGATTCTGCTCCACAAGGGCATCATTGGCATCGGAGAGGCTGAAGTAGTGGCCCACGGAGCTCGTGACGCTATAGAAGGAGCCAACCACCACATTGGCCGACGAGAGGTAGGAGGCCCTGTGGTAGTCGTTGAAATTGAAGACGAGAGCGCCAGCCACCAGTTCGAGGAACAGGAAGACGAAGAAAGTGGTATGACGGGCTATGAAACGGAAGAAATTGTTCACTGCAGCAGACGGCTCAAAATGCGGGTGCGCAAAAAAGCACAACCCACAACCACAGGATTTCGCCTGAGGTTGTGAATCGTGCACATAAAAAATATTTTATCGGATGAGGTAAGGCAGACCCCTATGACGGTTCTTGAGAGCGATGCCAGTGCCGATAGCCACGCTGTGGAGAGGATTCTCGGCCACGTGGAACGGGATGTGGATCTTGTCGGTCAGTCGCTTGTCGAGGCCACGGAGGAGTGCGCCGCCACCAGTGAGGTAGATGCCGTTGTTTACGATATCGGCATAGAGCTCAGGGGGAGTCTGCTCGAGGGCGGACATGACGGCAGCCTCAATCTTCGAGACGCTCTTCTCGAGGGCGTGGGCGATCTCCTGGTAGGAGACGGGCACCTCAAGGGGGAGGGCAGTCATGAGGTTAGGGCCTTGTACTACGAAATCGTCGGGCGGATTGACGAGGTCTGGGAGGGCAGAGCCAACTCGGATCTTAATCTGCTCGGCAGTGGGCTCACCGACCTTCATATTGTGCTGACGACGCATGTACTCCTGGATGTCGAAGGTGAGTTCGTCACCCGCGATACGGATACTGCTGTTCGTGACGATACCGCCGAGCGAGATGACAGCGATCTCAGTGGTGCCACCACCGATGTCTACGACCATGTTGCCCTGCGGAGCCTCGACATCGATGCCGATACCGAGAGCGGCGGCCATAGGCTCGTAGATAAGGTAGATTTCGCGGCCGCCGGCGTGCTCAGCAGAGTCACGGACAGCGCGGAGCTCGACCTCGGTAGAGCCGGAGGGGACGCCGATCACCATGGTGAGTGAAGGGGTGAAGAACTTGGGCTGCGGGAGCAGCTTGATCATGCCGCGTATCATCTTCTCGGCCGCGTTGAAGTCGGCGATGACGCCGTCGCGGAGGGGTCGGATGGTATAGATGTTGTCGTGCGTCTTGCCGTGCATCTGGCGGGCCTTCATACCGATGGCGATGGTGCGGTCGGTATGTTTGTCGAGGGCCACGATGGAAGGCTCATCAACGACGATTTTGTCGTCGTGGATGATGATGGTGTTGGCCGTGCCAAGGTCCATCGCCAGCTCCTGCGATAGGAAAGAGAAAAGTCCCATCAGTGATATCTGTGCTTAAGTGCGTGTAAATATGGGAAAAGCTTGCCGCAGCTGCCGAGAGGTTTCAGCCCCCTTGCAGACGAGCTGCGGTAAGTCTTGCTTTTTAGTGCTTGAAGTGGCGAACACCGGAGAAGACGAGAGCCATATCGTGCGCCTTGCAGAAGTCGATGGTCTCGTTGTCGCGGATAGAGCCGCCTGGTTCGATGACAGCCGTGATGCCCTCAGCATGAGCGATCTCGACAGAGTCGCCGAAGGGGAAGAAAGCGTCGGAACCCATGACCGCGCCGTTGAGGTCGAGGTTGAAGTGGTGCGCCTTCTCGATGGCCTGGCGGAGGCTGTTGACGCGGCTGGTCTGGCCCATGCCGCTGCCGAGGAGCTGCTTGTTCTTGGCGAGGACGATGGCGTTGCTCTTAGTGTGCTTGACGATGATTTGAGCGAAAATCATGTCATCGATTTCGGCCTTGGTGGCCTCACGCGCGCCCTTGTTCTCGAGCATATCGGGAGTCTCGGTCTTGGTGTCGCGCTCCTGCTCGAGGTAGCCGTTGAGGCAAGAGCGAACGGTGGTAGCCGAGAGTTTGTTGTCTTTCTGGACGAGGATGATGCGGTTCTTCTTGGTCTTGAGGACTTCGAGAGCGTCGTCGTCGTATGCGGGGGCAATGACAACCTCGAAGAAGATCTTGTTCATCTCGTCGGCGGTAGCCTTGTCGACCTTGCGGTTGGTGATGACGATGCCGCCGAATGCGCTCTCGGGGTCACCAGCGAGGGCATCTTGCCAAGCCTCGAGGAGAGTCGGGCGGACAGCCACACCGCAAGCGTTGTTGTGCTTAAGGATGGCTACGGTAGTATCCTGGAAATCGTTGATGAGACCTACTGCGGCGTCGATGTCGAGGAGGTTATTGTAGGAGATCTCCTTGCCGTGGAGTTTGTCGAACATAGCGTCGAAGTCGCCATAGAAAGCGCCCTTCTGGTGGGGGTTCTCGGCGTAGCGGAGGTGCATGCGGCCGTCGGCAGCTACGCGGAGGCCTTCCTGCTTCTCGCTATCGAAATATCCGAAGATGGCAGAGTCGTAGTGGCTGGAGACGCCGAAAGCCTGGCGTGCGAGGTCGTAACGATCCTCCTCATCGGTCTCGCCGTTCTTGGTGGCGAGGAGCTCGGCGAGCTGTGCGTATTGTGCCTTTGAGGCAACGATAACGACATCCTTGTAGTTCTTGGCTGCGGCGCGGATGAGCGAGATGCCGCCAATGTCGATTTTCTCGATGATGGACTGGTGGTCGGCACCGCTGGCAACGGTATCCTCGAAGGGATAGAGGTCTACGATGACGAGGTCAATCTCGTTGATCTTGAAAGTCTTAAGCTGCTCAACGTCCTGAGCATTGTCGCGGCGGGCGAGGATGCCACCGAAGACGCCCGGATGGAGAGTCTTGACTCGGCCACCGAGGATTGAGGGGTAGCCAGTCACGTCCTCGACTGCGGTTACGGGGACACCGAGGCTTTCGACAAACTTCTGTGTGCCACCAGTGGAATAGATCTTGACGCCGAGCTTACCCAGCGCAGTAACAATCTCGTCGAGTCCGTCCTTATGGAAGACGGAGATGAGAGCAGACTTAATTTTCTTCGAGTTCGACATGACCAATATTTAGTACTTTGCGCAAAAATAAAGAAAATATGGTCAAATGGCAACAAAAGAATTGGCAGGAGGAAGAAAATGGATTTTGAGGGCTATATGGAACGCTGTTTCCGTTGAAACTACGGGAGTCCATCACCCTCGGAAATACCTGCTGACAATGCTGCGGACGGGGTACCAGGCGGCAAGGGCGGCAATGAGGACAACTGCCACAAAAACAATGGCTACATCCGCCCAATGGAGATCCACGGGATAGGCGTCGATAATGTAAGAGTCGCTACCACCGAAACCCACAATGCCCCAACGCTCTTGGGCGAGAACCATAAGTATGCCCGCCACGAGACCAAGCAGCGCGCCACCCACCGAAAGCATCCAGCCCTCGAAAAGGAAAATACGGGTCACGAACCCTCGGTCGGCACCCATGGCACGAAGAGTCTCGACACTCTCCTTCTTCTCGAAAATGAGCATCGACATAGAGCCAATGATATTGAACGCCGCGATGAGGGCTATGAAGAGCAAAATAGCGAACGCCATAAGTTTCTCGACCTCCATCATCTTGAAGAAACTCTCGTGCTGCATCCATTTGTCCTTGACGGCAAGCGACGAGCCGAGACTCTCAGAGAGATCCTCGACGACAGCCGATGAGCGGTAGCCATCCGCAATGCGGACCGAGATGGAAGTGGCCTCGTCGTTGGCATAGCCGAGGAGGTCGCGCGCCATGGCTATGTCCGTCAAGACATAGTTGGCATCATAGTCGTTTTGCTGGACGAGGAAAGTGCCCCCCACCCTCTCGACGCGCTCCACGAAAGAGCTTTGCGGGTTGGCCATATTGACCTTGCCGAAACGCTTGGGAGCGTAGAAGACGAGCGAAGGGGTGAAGACAGAAGAGGAGACGCCAAGTTGGTCTGCAAGGATGCCGCCGATGAGGCATTGGCCAGGGCGAAATGAGCCTTCGATAACGATAGAGTCGATGCTCGTGACGGCGTTGTAGTTAGAGGCCACACCCATGACGGAGGCCGGCATCTGCCTGCGTCCGTAGCGCACGAGCGCGTTATCCTCGACGACTTCGGCCCACGAAGCCACGCCGGGTGCGGAGTTCAGGGTGGCGACAATAGCGGAGTCGACAACAAAAGATTTGCCTTCGGCGGCCTCAATGCGAATGTCGGGGTCGAAATTACCGAAGAGACTGGCAACGAGACCGTTGAGGCCGTTGAATACTGAGAGGACTATGACAATGGCCGCCGTTGCCACCAGGACGCCAAGCGCCGAGATGGCCGATATGATATTTATCGCGTTCTGGCTCTTATGGGCAAAGAGGTAGCGACGGGAGATTGTCAGTTCACAACGCATTCCAGTTAACAGTTAGCAGTTAACAGTTAACAGTTATTCAGTGCACAGTTCTCTGCGCTCGGTTCACAGTTACCGAGTCCTCACTTAGGGGGCAACTGTAATTGTCAATTGTTATTGCTTTTTTGCCTTTACTATAAGTCCTGTGCCTGTCTCGTGGCAACCATTTAGGTCAGCCCAGTTGAGGATGAGGCACCAGGGGAAGAAGATGAGATAGTAGAAAGGCAGGAGGACGAAGAACGCCTTGGAGACGCCGAGCATCGAGATGGGCCACTTCATAGAGAGAACCCAAGAGATGTGGCCGGGCTTGCCATAGGAATAGGCGGCTTGCACGTCGGAGAAGCCGGCGCGGAGGAGTTTCTCCTCGATATCCTTGATATTGTAACCGTCGCGGACGTGCTCGTCTATGAAACCGTGTGGGTGGTTGGGGTCGTCGTCGTGCTCGTCGGCATCGGAACCGCCCTTGTCGGATGGAGTGGAGATGAGTAGCGTGCCGCCGGGGCGGAGGCTCTGGTGGAAATTGGCGAAGACTTGTTCGTCCTCAAGGATATGCTCCATGACGTCCACCGAGAGGATAAGGTCGTAGCTCTCTGGGCGGACGAACTTGGTGAGGTCGGCCTCCTCGAAATGCACGCGCTTGGCGAGACCGAGTTTGGCGAAGAAATCGTTGCAATCGGCTATCTGCTCGGCCTTGACATCGACACCCGTGACGTGGTTGCCGCGGTTGAGCATCGAGAGGCGATGGGAGTACTGACCGAAGCCGCTGCCGGCGTCGAGGATATCGGCGGGGCGGTTGCCGCGGGCGGCATTCCACTGACGGAGCGCACGGCGGATGTGCCAAGCGCGGAGCAAGAGGATGTCGAGAAGCTTGTAGAAGACGATTCGCAGCCAGGGGGTCTTGTTGAAGAAGGTGCCGAGGGTGCGTTTGATGGGATCGTAATGCATTATCTTCAGTTCACATTGCTCAGTTCACAGACCACGGGAAGGGGATGTGTGGACGGTGCGCCTTGCAAAGCCATTGGTTAGCAGATTGGTGTGCCTTGTTATTTCTATGCCGGTTAGGCCTCCTCGTCGGTATGCGGGGCGGCATCGATGACCTTGCGTTCCTCGTCGAGGAGGCGGTCGATGTTCTCGAGGTAGTTGAGGCTATCGTCGAGGAAGAAGGTGAGGTCCGGAATAATGCGGAGCTGCTTGCCGACGCGCTTGCCGAGGGCGAAACGGATCTTGACCTTATTCTCGTTGATATTGTCGAGGACCTCCTGCGCCTTGGCGTCGGGGAAGATAGAGACGTAGAACTTGACCACCGAGAGGTCCGACGAGACGCGGGCGTTGGTGACGGAGAGCATTGAGCCGAGGAGAATCTCCTTGAGCTCGCGCTGGAACATTTCTGCGGTCTCCTTCTGGAGGAGGCGGGATATCTTTTTCTGTCGTGTAGACTCCATAATGTGCTGTTATCTTGTTTGGGGAGACGTCGCGAATATAGGCGTTGTTTATATTAATTCAAAATTATCCTACTCTACCGTTACGGACTTGGCAAGGTTGCGAGGCTGGTCGACATTGCAACCGCGCATGACAGCGACGTCGTAGCTGATGAGCTGGAGAGGGACTACAGCCACGAGGGGGAGGAGGGCATCATCGCACTCGGGAATCTCGATGACGTAGTTGGCCATCTTGGCAATCTCGGTATCGCCACGGGTGACGACAGCGATGACCTGACCCTTGCGAGCCTTGACCTCCTGGACGTTATTTACAATCTTGTCGTAGAACATATCGTGGGCAGCGAGGACGAAGACCGGCATGCAGTTGTCGATGAGGGCGATAGGGCCGTGCTTCATTTCGGCTGCGGGGTAGCCCTCGGCGTGGATGTAGGAGATCTCCTTGAGTTTGAGAGCGCCTTCGAGGGCAACCGGGTAGAGATAGCCGCGGCCGAGATAGATGGCGTTTTGCGCAAGCTGATAAGCTCGGGAGACCTCGCGGATATGTGCCTCGTCTTGGAGTACCTTGCCGATGAGGTCGGGGACGCGGGTGAGGCTCTCGACGAGTTGCTCGTAACGCTCCTGGGAGAGGGCGCCGCGCTTGCGGCCTACGAGGAAAGCCATCATTGTGAGGACAGTGACCTGCGCCGTGAAAGCCTTTGTGGAGGCCACGCCAATCTCTGGGCCCGCATGGGTATAGATGCCGGCATCGGTGTCGCGGGCTATGGAAGAGCCAACGACATTGCAGACACCGAGGACGAGCGCGCCCTTCTGCTTGGCCATGCGTATGGCCGCAAGGGTATCAGCGGTCTCGCCACTCTGGGAGATGGCGATAATGACATCGTCGGGAGTGATAATCGGGTCGCGGTAGCGGAACTCGGAGGCATACTCGACCTCGACGTTGACGCGGGCGAACTGCTCGAAAAGATATTCGCCGACGAGGCCGGCGTGGTAGGATGTGCCGCAGGCGACGATTATGATGCGACGGGCCTCGACCAGACGGGGCAGGACATCGGCAATGCCGCCGAGACTTATGGTATGGTTTTGCGCATTGACGCGGCCGCGCATGGTGTCGGCTACTGAATTGGGCTGCTCGTGGATCTCCTTGAGCATAAAATGGTCATATCCACCCTTGTCGATATTGTCTACAGCGAAATCGATGTGGGAGATGACGGGGTCGAGATGCACATCGGCGAGGTTGGAGACGTAATAGCCGTCGCGGCTGAGGGTCACGACCTGCTCATCGTCAAGATAGATGATGCGGTCGGTATGCTCGGCAATGGGAGTAGCGTCCGAAGCGAGGAAATATTCGCCGTCGCCTATGCCAACAGCGAGAGGGCTGCCCTTGCGCGCGCCGAAGAGGACATCGGGCTCGTCTTTGCAGATGACACCGAGACCGTAGGCGCCGATGACACTGCGGAGGGCGGCCTTGACGGCTTGCTCGGCAGAGAGATGCTCGTCGATATAGAAGCACTCTATGAGGTTTGCGAGGACCTCGGTATCCGTCTGGCTCTTAAAGGTATAGCCCTTTTCGACGAGGCGGGCCTTGATCTCGCGGTAGTTCTCTATGATACCATTGTGGACCACAACGAAGTGGCCGTTCATAGAGGCATGCGGATGTGCATTCACGTCGTTTGGCTCACCGTGGGTAGCCCAACGGGTGTGGCCGATGCCGATGGAGCCGCCAATCTCCTGACCACGGACAAGGCTTTGGAGGTCGGCCACCTTGCCACGGCATTTATTCACACGGAGTTTGCCATCGTCCACGACAGCGATGCCGGCAGAGTCATAACCACGATATTCGAGACGTTGGAGGCCCTTGATTATGATAGGCCAAGCGGAGCGACCGCCGATGTATGCCACAATTCCGCACATAGGAGTTTTGTTTTAGTCTGGTATGGGATTTCGGCGTTTGAGGCCGAGTATTTAGCTGCTTAGAAAAGAACTATTAGGAGCGTAAAGTTATAAAGAAAAATGGTGAAAAGGGGTAAAAAGGCGAGTAATGCTCATCGGAGGGCATTGCGGTGGCGATATTTTTTTGAAAAACCCACGAACTGTTATTAAATTTACGAGCTAAAGTAGGAACAAAACGAAAAATCGTTCACAGCATGAAGCCAGAATATAAGCGGTACGTGGTGGGCTTTTGGGCCATCTACGGAGTGTGCGTCCTCGGGGTGGTCATCTTCTTCGCCTTGCTTTCGGCGGGCGTACTTGGGCACATACCAAGTTTTGATGAGCTAGAGAACCCGAAGAGCAGCATCGCCACCGAGATAATATCGGAGGATGGCAAACCGATAGGCCGTTTCTACATTGAGAACCGCAGTTTTGCCGACTACGAGGACCTCTCGCAGCATCTTGTGGACGCCCTTGTCTCGACAGAGGACGAGCGTTTCTACAGCCACTCGGGCATCGACGTGCGCGGTCTCTTCCGCGTGCTCGGCAAGACCATCATAGCAGGCAACTCCAGCTCGGGCGGCGGCAGCACCATCACTCAGCAGCTGGCAAAGATGCTCTTCCACGACCCTGCGCACGGACTGGGCGAGCGACTGGTGCAGAAACTCAACGAGTGGGTCATAGCCGTAAAACTCGAACGCTCGTACACCAAGGAGGAGATCATAACAATGTACTTCAACAAGGCCGGCTATATCTACGACGCATACGGCATTGAGAGCGCAGCCTACACCTTCTTCGGATGCAAAGCCAAGGACCTCAAGGTAGAGGAGGCCGCAGTCCTCGTAGGCATGCTGAAAAACCCCGCCCTCTTCAACCCAATCCGCCGCCTCGAGAAGACCCGCGAGAGACGCAACGTAGTCCTCGGCCAGATGCTCAGGCAGCGCATACTCTCGAAACACGAATGCGACTCACTTCAGTCCCTCCCGCTGGACATAAGCAAATTCCACCGCGAGGACCACAAGGACGGCACGGCGCCCTACTTCCGCGAATTCCTACGCATACAACTCAAAGCGCATAAGCCCGAGCGCAAGAACTACGCCTCGTGGCAGACTCAGGACTTCGTAGACGACAGCATCCAGTGGGCCAACAACCCACTCTACGGCTGGATAGACAAGAATCCCAAGGCCGACGGCACACTCTACGACATCTACCGCGACGGCCTCAAGATATACACAACCATCGACAGCCGAATGCAGACCTACGCCGAGCAGGCCGTAGCGGAGCACATTGGCCACAATCTCCAGCCCCAGTTCTTCAAGGGCAAGAAAGGCGCGAAGTTCGCCCCCTACAGCAATGACATCACGCAGGAGCAGTTTGACAGCATGATCAAAAAAGGCCTCCGCGACTCGGAGCGTTGGCAGGAACTGAAGGCCCAGGGAACTAAAGAGGCCGAGATCATGAAAATCATGAAGGAGCCCGTGGAGACCCGAGTATTCGACTGGGAGGCCGCAGGCTTGGAGCGAGACACCGTCATGAGCCCTTACGACTCCGTAGTCTACCACAAGCATTTCCTCCGTTGCTCATTTATGGCAATGGATCCGCACTCGGGTCACGTGAAGGCATACGTCGGTGGTCCGAACTTCCGATATTTCCAGTATGACATGGCCACCAAGGGACGCCGTCAGGTAGGCTCGACAATCAAGCCTTTCGTCTACGCAACCATCTTCCGCGACGGCCACACGCCATGCGACCTCGTGCCCAACTCTCCACAGACATTCACCGTGCCGGACGGCGTGAACGCCACCAAGACGTGGACCCCCCGCAACGCCGGCAACGACCGACTGGGCGAGATGGTGAGCCTCAAGTGGGGCCTCGCCAACTCGAACAACAACGTGACGGGCTGGGCAATGAAACAGACATCGCCCGAACAGGTGACAAACCTCATCCACGCACTCGGCGTCGAGAGCCACATAGACCCCGTACCGAGCCTCTTCCTGGGCACGAGCGACATCAAGCTCTCGGAGATGATTGGCGCATACGGCACGTTTGTCAATAAGGGCGTGTACGTAGACCCGATGTACGTGACCGAGATACGCGACAAGTACGGCAACGTCGTGGCAAGTTTCGGCAAGCGCGAGCGCGAGGTCATCGACGAGCAGACGGCATTCATGATGGTATCGCTCCTCCAGGGCGTAGTAAACCAAGGCACAGCCCGCCGCCTCCGCGGACCCGCGTATAAGCTCACCTGCCAGATGGGCGGCAAGACCGGCACCACGCAGAATCAGAGCGACGGTTGGTTTATGGCCGTGATGCCTAACCTCGTGGCCGGCGTATGGGTAGGCGGCGAGGAGCGCGGAATCCACTTCAACAGCATGAGCATAGGCCAGGCGTCCAACGCCGCGATACCAGTCTTCGGACGCTTCATCCTCAAGGTATTTGCCGACGAGAAGATTTCGGACGTGCGCCCCGAGGACACCTTCGAGCAGCCGCGCGTGATAAACTTCTCACTTGATTGCTCAGACGGCAATGTGAACGCCGATGCAAGCTCGAGCAAGAGCGACAGTGGCGACGAAGAGGCCGAAGAGGTCTACGGCGGCGACTGCGAAGAGAGCAGCATATTCAACTTCTAAGGAGCGACCCCGCCAACGAAGGCGGAGCGCAAGCCTCCCGACAGAGACATATATAATGTAGTAGTTAGTCACCTCCACCAGAGGACTAAGAACTAAAATTAATTTGGCAATGGCGGATAAGGAAGAAAAGGGAAAAGAGCAGGAGCCGGAGACAGCCTTGGCGAGTCTCAAATCCTGGAAGATCATATTGCCGATAGTCATAGGCTTGGGAGCCACGGGCTACCTCTTCTCGAAGGAGTACACCCCCGGGCTGTTCAACTCGTTTGACTTCGGGCCGATGTCCGCAGTGTTCTTCGTCGTGGCGATATTGTTCATGATGGGGCGCGACATTGGCTATATGATAAGGATACGCGTCTTGAGCGATGGCGAGCTCAGTTGGTTTGCCGCGTTCAGGATAATTATGCTTTGGGAATTCTCGTCGGCCGTGACGCCGTCCGCCGTGGGAGGCACCAGCGTGGCCCTTTTCTTCGTGAACCGCGAAGGCATCTCGGCGGGGCGTTCGACGGGCATCGTCATGATAACGTCGTTCCTGGACGAGCTCTACTTTGCAATCTTCTTCCCGCTTATAATCTGGATTATCGGCTACTCGAATATCTTCGGGCTCTCGGATAGCTTGGCGCACACGTTGGCCGGAGTGGCGTGGACGGGATATGGCATCAAGTTGGCGTATATCCTTGTCTTGAGCTACGGACTGTTTGTGAACCCGAGGGGGCTCAAATGGCTGCTGCTGACTATCTTCCGTCTGCCAATTCTCAGGCGTTGGCGCGAGAAGATGAACGATGTGGGCGACGACATTGTTGCCACGGCCAAGTATTTCCGCCATTGGCCCGCTCGGAAATGGGGCGATGCTTTTCTGGCCACCGCGCTTAGTTGGACAAGTCGTTACTGGGTGGCCAACGCGTTGATATTGGCGTTCTTCGGGGCATGGCACTTGGGACTCATGGACCACTTTGTGGTATTTGGCAAGCAGCTGACCATGTGGATAATGATGCTGGTGAGCCCCACGCCTGGTGGTTCGGGATTTGCGGAATACGTATTCCAGGAGTTCCTGATGGACTATATCCCCGTGGGAGCCATAGCATTGGCGTTTTGCTGGAGACTGATAAGTTACTATCCATACCTCATAATTGGCGTGATACTCTTGCCACGATGGGTAAACGGATATTTCAAGAAGAGCGACAAGAACAAAAAGATAGAAGCCATAGACACGCCACAACAAATCGGCACGTCCGGCAACCAAACAAACATACAAGAGCAAGGAGGCGCAAAATGAGGAAAGCCAGACTATTACTGCTGCCCTTAGCGGCACTCTACTGGGTAGGCACATCGGTGCGCAACCTGCTATATAACATAGGGATACTGAGGCAGCGCAGCTTCGACACTCCCGTGATATGCGTGGGCAACATCACTGTCGGCGGCACGGGCAAGACTCCCCTCACGGAGCACGTGGTCCGCCTGCTCAAGAACGAAGGTCGCCACGTAGGCATCGTCAGCCGCGGATATATGCGCAAGACTAAAGGCCAGATTGTGGCAACGACGGACATGACGGCTGCCGAGATTGGCGACGAGCCATGCCAAATGAAGCGCAAATTCCCGTGGGCAGAGGTCGTGGTTGATGCCGACCGAGAAGCGGCTATCGACAAAGTAGTTGAGCTCGGGGCCGACGTGGTGGTTATGGACGACGGCATGCAGCACAGGAGCGTACGCCCCCGCGGACTGCTGCTCGTGGTGGACTACGCCCGGCCGATGTGGTGCGACTGGCCACTGCCGGCAGGCAATCTTCGCGAAGACCGCACGGCGCGCCTGAGGGCCGACATCATCATCATAAACAAATGCCCTGCGGACATGACCAAGGGGCAGGCGGAAAGCTTCATGAGCCACATGAGTCTCAACGACGGGCAGCAAGTCTTCTTCTGCACCATAGACTATGGCTCGCTCGTAAGGCGCGACGGCAGTGAGGTGGACCCCGAGGAGGCTGAGCTTCGCGGAGGTGTGGCAGTGGCTGGCATAGGTCGTCCCGAGCCATTCTTCGTAGAGGTGGACAAGCGGATGGCGGAAGGCAGGACGAGGCGAATGTCGTTCCCCGACCACCACGCGTACACCGACAGCGACATGACGGACATAGCCAGCGTACTCAACGAGGTGGGCCCCGACAGCGTATGCATCTGCACCGAGAAGGACTCCATGCGTCTGCCCGAGGTGGCGAACCACGAAACGTGGATATTACCGATAAAACTCAAGGTGCTCTTCGGACAGGAAGACGAACTGAACCGAGGCATCGACAGGATAATGAACAAAAAGAAAACAGACTAACAACCATAAAAAGAGACTATTGACTATGATACTCGACGAAATCAAAGAGGCAGCCGCATACCTCCAGAGCCGCATAATAGACGGCACCCACGTAGGCATCATCCTTGGCACCGGCCTTGGTGGCCTCGTCAACGAGATTGAGATTGTGGACAGCATCGACTACCACGAGATCCCCCACTTCCCCGTCTCGACGGTGCAGGGTCACTCGGGTCGCCTCATCGTGGGTCGCATCAGCGGCGTGCCCGTGATCGCCATGCAGGGCCGCTTCCATTACTATGAGGGCTACACGATGCAGCAGGTGACCTTCCCCGCCCGCGTCATGAAGCTCATCGGCATCAAGACGCTCTTCGTCAGCAACGCGTCTGGCGGACTGAACCCTGGCTTCAAGGTGGGCGACGTCATGGTCATCACGGACCACATCAACATGTTCGGCACTAACCCGCTCATCGGCCCGAACCTCGACGAGTTTGGCCCGCGCTTCCCGGACATGAGCGAGACGTATAGCAAGCGCCTCATCAAGGCCGCCCTTGAGATTGGCGAGAAAGAGGGGCTCGACCTCCGCACCGGCACTTACGTTGGCACCACAGGCCCGACGTTCGAGACTCCGTCGGAATATAAGATGTTCCGCACGCTTGGTGGTGACGCTGTTGGCATGAGCACCGTGCCCGAGGTTATCGTGGCGCACCACTCTGGCATTGAGGTATTTGGCGTATCCATCATCACGGACTCGGGCGTGCCGGGCGAGATTGTGGAGGTGAGCCATGAGGAGGTGCAGAAGGTGGCCGCTGCTGCCGAGCCTCGCATGACGCGCGTCATCAAGTGCCTTGTGGGTATTGCGTAATTTGCAATAACCGACAAATATGATAGAACTACTGACCAGGCTTTGCGCACTTGAGCGCAGCTCTGCCCCGCTGCCCGAACTTACGGACAACGAGGCAGAGACCTTGTCAGTTTTAGCGGCCAGGCAACAGGTTGCGGGGTGGCTAACATACCGGCTTAGCACAGACTACATAGACTGGACAAGCACACAGAAACTATTGCCGCTTCTTCGCAACTCTGCATTAGCCACAGTTATCCACAATGCCCACCTGATGGGCGTGGCACGAGACATTTGCGAAAAGCTCAAGGGGTTTGACACCATACTGCTCAAAGGGTCAGCCCTTATCGACAGCCCATATTATAAAGACATCAGTCACCGATATGCAGGAGACATAGATATATGGGTTGAGCCATCGAAAACGCATGAGGCAAGGGATATCCTTGTGGCCGCAGGAGCAGACGAAGGCAACTACACGGGACCCAAAGAGAGCATATACCACTCCCATCTGCCGGGCATTACATACAAGGGTATGTATATTGAGCTTCACCAAAGACTTTTCGACGAAAACCTAAAGTGGGACTTGCCAGGCAAACCGAGCGATCACGCTATTGAATGGCATGGGAAGCGGATGTTCAATGAGCAAGCAATGTTCCACCATCTGGTAATGCATGCTTATAAGCATTACGATGCGACCCTTGTCACACTTCGGTGGATTGTAGACATTGCCGTATTGCTGGCAAACAACAATGAACCGAAAAAGCTGATAGACTTCAGCAAAAGCATAACACCCGATGCGGACAAAGCACTAAGATGGGCAATTGGCGTGGCCATGGGATTGCTACCTAAGGAAAGAGTCTTGCAACTCAAACAAATTGGTTATGAGGCTCTACCCTTTAGTCAGAACTACACAAAGGGAGGTCAATCCGACTCAACATTCAAAGCGCACGCCTTCGTAAGAATATTGCGCGGGGCGTGGATTGAGATAAAAACAGCCAACGGCGCGAAAGCCAAGCTGGCTGCGGCAAAAGAGCTGATACGATACGAAATACGCCGCACGCGGAACCGATACCCGGACAACTGCCTATTGGTGGCACTCGCAAAGCGCATATTCATAAGGATATAAAACAACAACGGAAAAGAAAACCCGAGAGATGCAAAACCCGATATTGAAAAAGATAATAGGCCTCTGGCCTCACGCACTCATATTGCTCATCTTCGCCATAATCAGCGCGATATACTTCTCGCCCGTACTCAAGGGCAAGGAGATGCAGCAGATGGACTTCACGCACTCGACAGGAGCCGAGCACGAGTTGCTTGAGTATCAGAAAGCCACGGGCGAGAAGGCCCAGTGGACGGACTCGATGTTTGGCGGCATGCCGGCGTACCAGATACGCGCGGACAACAGCCACAACGTTTTCGACTCGCTGAGCCGATATATCCGCCTCGGTATGCCCTACCGCACCATTGGCATCATGTTCCTCTACCTCACGGGTTTCTACATCCTCATGCTGAGCCTCGGCGTAGGGCGCAAGATATCCGCCATTGGAGCTGTGGCATTTGCTTTGGGCTCTTATAACATAATCATCATAGCGGCGGGCCACATAACCAAGTGCTACGCCATAGCCATGATGCCGCTCGTGGTGGGTGGCGTGATTATGACCTTCAGGGGCAAATGGATTGCCGGCGGCATATTCACTATGATAGCCCTCGGCCTTGAGCTGGCATTCAACCACATACAGATAACTTATTACCTCGGGCTCGCACTGCTCATCCTCGTGATCGGCGAGCTCATCCTTGCCATCCAGACCAAGGAGATGCGCAAGTTCGGCATCAGCATAGCCGTCCTCGCGGGCGCAGCCATCATGGCCATCCTCCCGAGTGCGACAAACCTCTGGACGACCTACGAATATGGCGCATACTCCATCCGCGGAGCCAGTGAGCTCACGGCCGCCGAGGGCGAGAAGCAAGGCTCGGGCCTCGACAAGGACTACGCCCTCAGCTGGAGCTACGGCAAGAAAGAGACATTCACGCTGCTCGTGCCAAACGTTGTAGGTGGCGCAAGCCAGGCCATTGGCCAGGAGGGAAACCTCAAGAGTCTCCAGAGCATGGACCCGCAGGTGCGCGACGTCGTAGCCCAGCAGAGCAGTTACTGGGGCGGACGCAGCTTCACGAGCGGACCGGTATACGTAGGCGCGGTAATCTGCTTCCTCTTCTTCCTTGGCTGCTTCTACTACGAAGGCAAGCTTAAGTGGTGGCTCATTGCTGCAACCATCTTCTCGATAATGTTGGCATGGGGCAAGAATTTCTCGATCCTTACGGACCCGATGTTCGACTACTTCCCCCTCTACAATAAGTTCCGCACGGTAGAGATGGCCCTTGTTATAGCCACCGTCACGATACCCATCCTCGGCATGCTGGGTCTCAAGGCCATCACGGAGCACCCCGAGGACATAAAGTACCACCCCGGCAAATTCTTCGGAGCCATGGGCCTCACGGCAGGCGTGGCACTCATCATAGCGTGCGTCCCCACCCTCTTCTACGACTTCCTGTCGGAACAGGAGGTGGAGATGCTTACCAGTGCCAAGATGCAGAACCCTATATATGCCGTCCTGGAGCAGGGACTTATCGACTGCCGAGTAGAGATAACTCGGGCCGACGCATGGCGATCGGTGGTGCTGATCGTATTGGCATCGGGCGCGTTGTGGTTCTACTCCGTGCGTAAGATCAACGGCAAGATAATGCTCGCCACGATGGGTGTCCTTGTCCTCTTCGACCTTTGGGGTGTAGACCGCAGGTATCTCTCGACCGACGACTTCAAGTCTAAGGGCGTGACCGCATCAAGTTTCACGATGCAGAAAGCGGACAAAGAGATACTGGCCGACAAGCGTCCGCACCGCGTCATGGCTCTCTACGTAAACCCCTTCAATGAGGTCTACACGTCATATTTCCACCACTCGATTGGCGGCTACCATGGAGCCAAGCTCCGCAGGTATCAAGACGTCATCGACCGTTACCTCGCGGCAGACTACCAGAAATTGGCGGGAGCCGTCAAGAGTCAGGACTACGCCGGTATCGACGCGGCACTCCGCGAATCGAACGCCCTCAATATGCTCAACTGCCGCTACCTCATCTACAACCCGCAGCAGTCGCCCATAGCCAACCAGTATGCCCAGCCCGAGGCATGGTTCGTAGGCACCGCCCACAAAGCAGCCAATGCCGACGAGGCCATCGAACTCATTGGCAAGATGGACATCAAGAGCGAATGCGTAGTCGAGGGGGCCGAGGGCGGCACGTTCCAGACCGACAGTGCGGCATGGGTACGCCAGACATCCTACACGCCCAACACCGTAAGCTACGAGAGCGAATCGGCGGCGGACGGCTTGGCAGTCTTCAGCGAGATCTACTATCCCGCAGGTTGGAAGGCCACCATCGACGGCAACGAGGCCGAGATAATACGCGCCAACTACACGCTCCGCGCACTGCGCATCCCCGCGGGCCGACATAAGATAGAGTTCTCGTTCGAGCCTAAGAGCTACACCATGGGCAACGTCGTCAGCACAGCGGCATCCGTACTCGTGGTACTCCTGGCCATCGGCGGCTGCGCATACCTCGGTTTTCGCAAGAAGAAAGAGGAGGAGGCTGCGGCATAAACCCTCTCCCCCCCCCTTGTGCAATAAACTAACGAGAAAAGTAATACCAGAGCAATGGAGATAGCAGAAGACTACAGGCAACTGACCGACAGCGAGATAACCACCCTCCGAGCCCAGGGCTGCATGGCCGAAGACTGGGGCACGGTGTTGGTGCGCGGGGCGTTCGCGCCAGAAAGGGTCATGGGAGTAAGCTTTATGGGCGAGGTGCGCCTTGGCGACATGAGCGGCACCGTAAGTCAGAAAGCGAAAGGCGTGGGAGCCGTGCGCTCAGCCATTATCCGCGCCACTCTGCGCGACGTCACCCTTGGCGACTGGTATTACATACAGGACGTGAGTCTGCTCTCGGGCTACAGCATTGGCGGGCGATTTGTCTGCATAGGCTGCGGCATTATCGAGGGCGGCGACGGGCCTTTCGGCATAGGGGAGCGCGTGGCGGTCGTCAATGAGGGCGGCGGCCGCGAGGTTGCCATGTCGGCTCGTCTGACATCGAATATCGCATATATGATAGCCTGCCACAGGTATGAGGCGGGACTTGTGGATGGCTATGAGAAGCTTGTACGCCAAGAGGCGGAGGGGCTCAGAGCCGAGATTGGCAAGGACGTGCATATCTACGGCGTGCGGGCTATCGAGAGTGTGCGCATTGGCCAAAGGGCTGTGATAGACGGGGCTACGGCACTTCGACATGGCACGATACTCTCTTCGGAGGGGCAGGCCACGGAAGTTGGTGCCAATGTAGATGCGTCGGACTTTGTGCTTGCCGAGGGTGCGCATGTCTATGGCGGAGCTCGGCTTAGGCATTGCTTCGTCGGGCAGTGTGCCACCGTTGGCGAAGGGTTCTTTGCGGAGAACGTCATGGCATTTGCCAACAGTCAGTTGCTATGCGGCGAGGCTGTGGGCGTTCTTGCCGGGCCGTATACGGTAAGCCATCATAAGTCGAGCCTTCTCATTGCCGAAGCCATATCCTTCTACAATGCTGGCAGCGCCACCAACTCCAGCAACCACCACTATCGCCTGGGCCCAATCCAGCAGGCCGTGCTCGAACGCGGATGCAAAACCGGCAGCGGCGCATACGTACTCGAACCCGCGCATATCGGCGCCTTCACAATGGTCGTGGGGCACCATAAGACACACCCAGACACGTCTCTCTTCCCCTTCTCGGTACTAGCCGAGCGCGACGGCGAGAGTCACCTCATAGTGGCGCAAAACTTGCGCACGATAGGCGTATTCCGCGACGGAATGAAATGGAAGAAACGCGACAAGCGCACGGAACTCAAGGCCGACGCCATAAGCTACGACATACTGAACCCACTAATTGTAGGCCGCATGATGGCCGCCGTGCGCCGAATTGAAGGCGAATGGGTTGACAGCAAATCTGAATATATCCTCGAAGGTGGACTCCGCATACGCCGCGCCCTCCTACCCCGCGGAGCCAAGGCATACCGATCGGCAATAGACCTCTACCTTGCCAAGGCATACGCCCATGACAAGGGGGCGAGCGAGGCGTTGGACTGCGAGTGGGCCGACCTCGGTGGCCTCATTGCCCCGCTGCCTGAGATTCGCACCATAGAGCATAAGATTGCCGAGGGCGGGTATGCGAGTGTAGGCGAGATTGCCGACAGCATAACGGACCTTGCCGAGCGCACGCATGACCTTGCAATAAGATGGGCCGTGGGGCAGGCTCGCGCATGGTATGGGTATACCGACACGGAGGAGGACATTAAGGACGCAATCCAGCTCGTGGCCGAAGCATGCCATGACACCAAGGAAGGAATGTTGGCGGACGCCTCGCGCGAATGGGGGGCTAAGCTCAAGACGGGCTATGGACTCGACGGCGGGGAGGAGGACAAGGTGGCGGACTTCGCGGCCATTCGTGGCGAGATGGAGCAGAATGCGGATATACGGGAGTGCTCACGGTATTTTGATGAAACGTGGTAAACATCCAGTTAACAGTTAACAAGTAACAGTTAACAGTTACTATTTGTTTGAGACGTAGATTTTTTCTCGAACACGGATTTGTCCAGATTGTCAACATTGTCGGCATCATCGAGAACAAAGCCAGACGCAGAAAATCGTTAACTTTACTCTGCGTGAGCCAACGCAAGACTGTGAACTGAGAACTGCTTATGAAGTTTCCTATTGGAATACAAACCTTCGAGAAGATTATCACCGAAGGTTATGTATATGTCGATAAGACCGACCTCATATACTCCCTCACACATGAGGGAAACATTTACTTCCTGAGCCGCCCACGGCGATTCGGGAAGAGCCTGCTCATCTCGACAATAGAGGACTACTTCCTCGGGAAGAAAGAGCTTTTCAGGGGCCTCGCCATTGAGAAACTTGAGACGGAATGGAAGACTTACCCCGTTTTCCATATCGACTTCAACGGGCCTAACTTTACCGAAGGAAATGCCTTACAAAGGAACCTGTATGGTTTCGTTAAGGATCAAGAAGAGAAGTACTCTATCGAACATAACAACGAACTTGATCTCGGAGACCGGTTCGTAAAGGTCCTTGCAGCGGCGCACCAACAGACGGGAATGCGTTGCGTAGTCTTAGTGGACGAGTATGACAAGCC
>CAVILU010000015.1:0-24015 GCA_963643535.1 bacterium
GCCGACGGTTTCGTTCGTCTCTTTTACAATGTCCTCAAAGAAGCCACGACTGACATCAACAAGATGGATAAACTGTGGACAAGATGGGCAAGGCGCGGCGAATGGAAACCTTTCGTGGAATATGTACTATCCGTGATGCACGACAACGACAGCGTGCGCGACCACAACGACGAAGGTGAGGCTTTCGTAAAGGGTTTTCTATTGGCACATATCTGCCATGGCAACGGATATATTGTAAGGACGGAAGCAGAGCTCGACCACGGGTATTCAGACATCTACATGTACCCCATAAGCGGCTACAGACACGCACTCGTCATTGAACTCAAGTACCTTCACAGAGATGCGACAAGCGCAGCCGTGAAGAGCAAAGCGGAGGAAGCCAGGAAACAAATACGCGGATATATTTCCGACAAGCGCCTTCAAGCCGAAGCCGATGCCAAAGGATGGACCCTTCATGCGGCAATCGCCGTGGTGAAAGGTTGGGATGCCGAGGTAATTGAGGAAGTGAACAGTTAGCCGCAACGCACTATTCACGAAGCGGCAAACATGCGACATATCGCCCTCATAAGAAATACAAAAAGGTCGCCAGACTCTTGAAGTCTGGCGACCTTTGTTTTGATATCAGAGAGACATCGTTTACATCACAACCTCGACAATGTGCTTGCCGGCGGAGTGCTTGACGATGTTGCCTTCAATCTTCTGACCATCGACGGTGATGCTCTTGACGCCCTTCTGCGCACCACTCTCATTGTGGACGTTGATGACGTACTCGGCACCGCGGATCTTACGGGTGACGGTGTAGCCCTTCAGGGTAGAGGGGATGCACGGGTCGATCTCGAGACCAGCGTATGCGGGCTTCACGCCGAGGATGAACTCGGTGATGGTGTACCAGTTCCAAGCGGCGGTACCAGTGAGCCATGAGTTCTTACCCTCACCTGGGCGGGCAGCGTCCTTACCTGCAACCATCTGGCTGTAGACGTAGGGCTCAACCTTGTGGAGGTCCTGATCCTTGATGAAGGCGGGGCAAATCTTAGCATAGTGCTCCCATGCGTCGTTGCCACGGCCTACTACGGTCTCGCCAATGATGACCCAAGGATTGTTGTGGCAGAAGATGCCGGCATTCTCCTTATAGCCAGCGGGATAAGATGAGATCTCACCCATCTCGACATGGTAGGTGGTGAAAGCAGGCCAGTTGAGGACAATGCCATGCTCGCAATCCATATACTTCTTGACGGAGTCGAGCGCCTTGTCGACCATGCCCTCTTCCTTACCGATGCCGGCCATGGTGCACCAACCTTGGCTCTCGATGAAGATCTTGCCCTCCTCATTCTCCTTCGAGCCGATCTTGTTGCCGAAGAAGTCGTAGGCGCGGAGATACCAGTCGCCGTCCCAACCATCCTTCTTGACGGCTGCAACCATCTCATCGATATACTTCTGAGCGCGAGCAGCCTCGTCGTTCTTGCCAATCTGCTGACAGAGCTCGACGTAGTCGCGACCGCAGACAACGAAGAGACCGGCAATCATAAGGCTCTCGGCCTTGCTGCCCTCGGTCTTGTTCTCGGTGGTCTGGAAGCTCTCGTTAGGATCCCAGCTGAAGCAGTTGAGGTTGAGACAGTCGTTCCAGTCGGCGCGGCCGATGAGGGGCAACTTGTGGGGACCAAGGTTCTTGACTACGTGGTCGAACGAGACGACGAGGTGCTGATAGAGGCTGACCTCGCTGCCCGGGACATTGTCGAACGGTACGGGCTCGTCGAGTATGGAGAAGTCGCCGGTCTCCTTGATGTAGGCCACGGTGCCGAAGATGAGCCACATGGGGTCGTCGTTGAAACCGCCACCAATGTCGTTGTTACCGCGCTTGGTGAGAGGCTGATACTGGTGGTAGCAGCCGCCGTCGGGGAACTGGGTGGAAGCGATATCGATGATGCGCTGACGTGCGCGATCGGGAATCTGATGTACGAAACCGACGAGGTCCTGGTTCGAGTCGCGGAAGCCCATGCCACGGCCAATGCCGCTCTCGAAGAAAGAGGCAGAGCGCGAGAAGTTGAACGTGACCATACACTGGTACTGGTTCCAGATGTTGACCATACGATCGAGACGCTCGTCGCCACTCTTGACAGTGAAACGGTCGAGGAGGTCGTCCCAGAACTTGCGGAGGTCGGCAAGAGCCTTGTCAACCTTCTCGGTGGTATCGAAAGCAGCGATGATGGCCTTAGCCTGCTCCTTATTGACAATCGTGCGGTCGAGGTCGCCGAGGCTCGTGAGGAGGTCGGGGCGGCGGCCTGCGGGATCGTATTTCTTGTCCTGCTCATTCTCTACGTAGCCGAGGAGGAAGATGAAGTCCTTGCTCTCGCCGGGCTTGAGCTCAACCTCGATGTAGTGGCTTGCGATGGGGCTCCAGCCGTGGGCTACACTGTTAGAGGGCTTGCCAGCCTCGACGTTCTGCGGGAGGGCAAACTCGTTGTAGAGGCCGATGAAGGTCTCGCGGTCGGTGTCGAAGCCCTGGATTGGTGTGTTGACGCTGTAGAAAGCGTAGTGGTTGCGACGCTCCTTATACTCGGTCTTGTGGTAGATTACAGAGCCATCGATCTCGACCTCGCCAGTGGAGAAGTTGCGTTGGAAGTTCTCCATATCGGTAGCCGCATTCCAAAGGCACCACTCCTCGAAGGAGAAGAGCTTGATGGAGTGAGCCGTAGCACTCTTGTTGGTGAGAGTGAGTTTCTGGACCTCGGCATGAGTCTTGAGGGGGACAAAGAAGAGAGCCTTGGCCTCGATGCCGTTCTTGCTGCCGAGAATCTGGGTGTAGCCCATGCCATGGCGACACTCATACTTGTCGAGAGGGGTCTTGCAAGGCTTCCAACCGGGGCTCCACACGGTGCCGCCGTCATTGATGTAGAAGTAGCGACCGCCGTTGTCCATAGGGACGCCGTTGTAGCGGTAGCGTGTGATGCGACGGAACTTGGCATCCTTGTAGAAGGAATAGCCACCCGCCGTGTTCGAGATGAGCGAGAAGAAGTCCTCGTTGCCGAGGTAGTTAATCCAAGGCCACGGGGTCTTGGGGTCGGTGATGACGTACTCGCGGTTGGCGTCGTCGAAGTGACCGTACTCTTTCATATTTTCAAGATTATCTTCAATTGCCGACCCTCTTGCGCAGAGTAATCGACAATCTGCTGTTTGATAGTTAAGGATTTCTTCAATTAACAATTGACAATTGACAATTGCTGGGATTTTGGACAGTTATTTGACTCAACTGCTAACTGTTAACTGCTAACTGTTAACTGAGTTTGCTCTTCTGGCCTCAAGCTCGGCGGTAATCTCGCTTTGCTTCTTTTGGCTAAGGGGATAGAGAAGCATGACAGCCGCGCCAATCACTACGATTACGGCAGGCACCCAACTCATCAGCATAACCATACCCTCTTGCGCACCGGCATAGGTGGACGGATCGACACCATTGTAACCGAAGTAGCCAAGGATGCCGCCAATGATTGCACCCGCAATGCCGCCGCCGAACTTTGTAGCAAACGAGCCAGCGGCATAGACGAGACCCGTGGCGCGGCGACCATTGACGTACTCCGAGTAGTCGGCGGCATCGCCAAGCATAGCGAAAAAGAGCGTCGGGAGGAAGGCCGCGAAGACCTCACTCGCAATGCCAATGGCAAAGATGGCCGAGACATCCTGCGGGCCGCAGAAAGCAATGAGCGCATTGATTACGCCAGTCGCAACGAGGGCCATGATGAAGAGGTTCTTCTTGCCCATCTTATTGCCAAGGGGCGTGGTCAGCATTGCGCCGCCAATAGATGCCACCATGAGGAGCACCATGTAAGTTGCCGCAAGGAACTGGTCGTGGACGTAGTGGGAGAAGTACATGACCGTGATGCCCTGCTTGATATTGTTGTAGATATTGAAGAGGAGACCTACGAAGAGGAGCACCACCCATGGCTTGTTGTGGACGAGGTCCTTAAGGTCGTTCTTGAGGTCAGTCTTCTGATCGGCAGGTGGCTGTACGCGCTCGCGGGTGAAGCGGAAAGTCACGAGGAGGGCAATCACGAGGATTACCGACATGAGGTAAATGGAATGGCTGTAGCCGCGGCTCTGGTCGATGATAGTGATGTCGTCGGCCGAAAGTTCCTCCTGGCCAGTGATGACGAAATTGTATGTCTCGCCAGCTTTCACGGCAAGATTTTTGGAAGTCGTAAGCTGCGCGCCCTCCACATTGAGAGAGTCCGCCCAAGCTATTTGAGCTATGCCGTCGGATGTGGAGACCTTTACTTTCTGGAAATCATTTTGAGCAGAGACGGAGACCGCATATTGAGCATCGGCCATCTTCTCCACATTGACTTGCGGGTTGATATTACCAAAGTAAGCAACGAGGAAAAGGAGTGCGCCCTGGACAAGCATACCGCCGGCAAAAGCACCCACCATGCGGTAAGAACTGAGGCTCGTGCGCTCCTTGTCATCAGGGGTCATGACAGCCATCAGTGAGCCGTAGGGTACATTGTTGGCGGTGTAAATTATCATAAAGACAACGTACGTAATAAATGCATACGCAATCTTCCAATCCATAGACCAGTCGGGGGCCGTAAAGATAAGCGACAGAGTCACGCCGAGAGGAATAGCCGTCCAAAGCACCCACGGACGGAAATGCCCATACTTGCTTTTGGTGCGGTCTCCCACGACACCCATCAAGATGTCCGAGATGCCATCGGTGAAGCGGCCCACAAGGAGCACGAGACCCGCAATGGCTGGCGCAAGGCCAAAGACATCAGTATAGAAAATAAGGAGGAAGGTCGAGACCCCTCGCCATGCAATGTTGGCCGACGCGTCGCCAAGAGCATACGCAATCTTCTCGCCAACAGACAACTTAGCGTTCTGCTGTTCCATCGGTTCTATTTTAATCTTTGGGTACTAAATTAACAAAAAAAGACACACGGGAGAGAGTCCCTATTGCTCTCGGTTAAAATAGGGCAACTGACAGAGCAGAAGAAAGACGGCCTCCAAACAATACATAAATAACTTAAATCCAATACATTACAAGTCACACATCCGACAACCAGCAGACATTCAAAAGTAATCGTCCCACCACTCGATGATAAAATCTTACTCGAAAATGAAAGGAAAATACAAGGGTTTTGTTCGTCCTGTTCGCAGGAGTACGACATACGAATAGTCGCATCGCCGCCCCTCAGCATTATCAAGCTATCGGCAAGTAGAGGCGCGCCACGCCATCGAAACCTTGCGTTTCTTGCCGATATCGGCAAGAAATATATTACTTTCGCACGACAAGATTAAGACAAAGTCACCAGCATGGCAAACAGGATGTCACATTCACTGACATTTTGGACTTCCACCATAAATTCGAGACAATACACCCCTTCCAAGATGGCAATGGACGTGTCGGCCGACTCATCATGTTCAAAGAATGCCTGCGCCACGCCATAGTACCGTTCATCATCACGGACGAGCTAAAAATGTTCTACTACCGTGGCCTAAGTGAATGGACGCGCATCCAGGGCTACCTCACAGACACATGCATTACAGCTCAAGACAACTACAAAGCCATAATGCAATATTTCGAGATTCCAGAATAAAAAAAAGGCGGGCCTCACTTTTGAAGCCCGCCTCTCTTACATGAGTTTTAAGAGATCCAAAACGTAGACGTTTGCGCAGCCAAGAAACACACCAAGAACCGCGCCAATCCATACAATCATCCTGAGTTCCTTGTTGCAGATTTCGCGAATCATGGTTTCGAGAGCCATGACATCCATATCCATGATTCGCTGCTTAACGATAGTCTTGATATCGACAGTCGCAAGCATCTCGGGCAACTTGTCCTTCACAAGGCGCTGATATGTGTCGACTACTCC
This sequence comes from bacterium, assembly GCA_963643535.1. Classification (GTDB taxonomy): domain Bacteria; phylum Bacteroidota; class Bacteroidia; order Bacteroidales; family Marinilabiliaceae; genus W3P20-009. The sequence goes on from CAVILU010000015.1 coordinate 5,862, forward strand.
ATCCTCAATGCGAGCGAGGACGTCATCATGGCCTGCAAGAAGTTTGCTGAGTGGCGTGGCAAGAAGGTTGTCAGCCTCGGTATGAATCATCTGAGAGACCATTGCAGAGCCTTGCTCAGCAAGCATTTTGCTCACCATTTCAGAAACATTTTTCTCAAGCGTGCCCGCAAAAATCGAGAGACCAATGGAGAGGGCGATGCTGCCGCTCACCTTTTCTTTCACGGCCTCCATAATCTTTTGGGTGATTGCACCCGCAAGCTCGGGATCGGTCATCTTCTCCGCCACCTTGTTGTCGATACCATTGAGAGTCGCCGACTTTACGGACTTCACTACATCTGCACCGAAAGTAGAGCCCAGAACCTCAATCAGGGGACGGATATCGGACTGGCGAGCGGCAATAAAGTCATGAGTCTTCTGGCGGACGCGGTTCATCATATCCTTAGAGAGGAGAGTCTCACCAAGGGCCTCGGCATTTATAAGTTTGCTGCTCACCATAAGAGCAATACCTTCGGCAATACGAGCCTTGTTCTTCGGGATGATACCCGGCGTCATAGGCAACTGATGGCCAAAGAGAAACCGTGGGGTTCGAGGGTGGAAAAGCATCCAGATAGCCAACTCATTAGTCCCGTAGCCTATCACACCACCCATAACAGAGGAAACGGCAAAAGAAAGCATACTTACCATAATCGATATTTCTTTATAGTTTACTTATAGTTTATTTCTTGTTTTTCTTTACGTCACAAAAGTATCTATAAAGAGAAAGCCCGCCAAAGAACTTTATGTCTTTGACGGGCATATTGTAGAAACTGAAGGGCGAAGCATCAACATTGGGCATTCGCCATTCAGAAGCAGGGCATCAAACTATGCGAACATCTTCTTTACCCACTCCACACCGTTGAGCAAAGCGTCGACCTCCGCCTCGGTGTTGTAGACAGCGAAGGAAGCGCGGACGGTGCCTGGTATGCCGAAACGCTCCATGAGGGGCTGCGCGCAATGGTGACCAGTGCGGACAGCTATGCCCATCTTGTCAAGAATCATACCGGCATCGTATGGGTGGATTGCACCGACGAGGAAGGACACCGCGCTGGAATGATTTGCGGCACGGCCGATAATTCGCACATCGCCAATAGCCTCAAGGCCCTCCATCGTACGTCGCACAAGTTTCTGCTCATGAGCCTCGATAGACTCCATCCCAATGCCATCGACATAATCGAGAGCCGCACCGAGCGCAATGGCTGCAGCGTAGTCAGGAGTTCCCGCCTCGAACTTGAGGGGAGGCTCGGCAAATGTGGTGCCAGCGAAGGAAACCTTGTCGATCATCTCGCCACCGCCCATCCACGGGTTCATGGCATTGAGAAGCTCGCGGCGTCCATAGAGAGCACCAGAGCCAAGAGGAGCATATACCTTATGACCCGAGAAAGCTAAGAAGTCGCAACCAATCTCACGGACATTGATAGCCTTGTGAGGTACACTCTGCGCGGCATCAACTACGGCTACCGCACCCACAGCATGAGCCATCTCGCAAACCTTGCGGACATCGTTGACCGAGCCCATGACATTGGAGACTTGAGCAATGCTGACAATCTTTGTGCGATTGCCGAGGATGCTGGCCAATTGTTCCATATCGAGTTCTCCGGCATCGGTCACTTTTGCAACGCGGAGAATGGCCCCGCGCCTCTGGCAGAGGAGTTGCCAAGGTACAATGTTGGAGTGGTGCTCCATCTCGGATACTACAATCTCATCACCCTCACCTACGAACTTGTCGCCATAGGCATAGGCCACGAGGTTGATAGCCTCAGTGGTGTTGCGGGTGAAAACGATTTCGCTCTGGTCAGCCGCGCCGAGGTGACGTGCTACGGTTTGGCGAGCCTTCTCGTAGAGGTCCGTGCAGACGTTACTGAGGTGGTGGACACCGCGGTGGATGTTGCTGTTGACCTTACGGTATATATTGTCGTAGGCATCGATTACGGCGAGCGGCTTTTGCGTCGTAGCACCGTTATCGAGGTATACGAGGTTTTTCTTGTAGACCTTCTCGGCGAGGATTGGGAATTGCTCGCGGATGGCGTCTATGTCGAGTTCTGTATTCATTTTTCAGATGACAAAGGACAGAGGGTCAAGCCCTCATTATCCGATAAGTTTCTCGTGGAGGGAGGTGCGCACATCCTCAAGTGGTATGCGATCCACGACTTCGCCCACGAAGGCAGCCGAGAGAAGTTTGCGAGCCGTGCGCTCGTCGATGCCACGCTGCTGCATATAGAAGAGTTGCTGAGGGTCGATCTGACCTGTAGTCGCACCATGGGAACACTTGACGTCGTCGGCATAAATCTCAAGCTGGGGCTTGGCATAGGCCCTTGCGTCGCGGCTGGCTAGCATATGACGGTTCGTCTGGTTGGCATCGACCTTCTGAGCGTCTGGCTTGACGAGGATAAGACCACCGAAAGCCATCACACCGTCTGCATCAGCAATGCCCTTGAAAAGTTGGTCGCTCTGCGTATGGCCAGCAAGGTGCTCAACAAGGCTCTCGTTGTCGACGCGGCCACCGTCTGCAACGGTATATATGCCACCCATACGGAGGTTAGCTCCCTGAGCATGAAGTCCGCAACGAATCTCATTGCGAGCCAACGCCGGATTAAGATTGACAAACGAAATGTCAGCCGAAGAGTCGGCATCCATGTCAATGGTGGTGCGAGTGAGGAGAACCTTGTCGCTCTCGCCATCCTGGAGAAGAACAAGAGTAAGGTTGGCGCCCTTGCCCACATTCACTTTGGTCTGAAGCACAAGGCGACCACAAGATGAGACATGCACCACGGCAGCAGCCTTCACCATTGCGGGTACAGAGATCACGAGGCGAGCGACAGAGATGCCATCGAAGCCCTCGAGAGCAGCAACATTGACGTTGGCACGCTCATCGTTGCCAAGCACAACAGAAGTTTGCTCCTCGGCCGCGGCATTGGCAAAGATGTCGATATAATCGCCACGTCGCGCGCTCGTCTCCGATGTCTCGGCCAAGAGTTCGAGGACCTCTGCCGAAGGGAAAGACTTCTCGCGCAGAGCCACGCATCCGGCAACACTCACGTTGGCATCGCTCACCTGAGCTGCATTGCCAAGAGCTTGCGCCATGTCGGTGTAGAGATAATACTCACCCTTGGGCGCATTGGCCAAAATCTTTGTCAGCTGAGCGTTCTCCCTTACCCGATAGTTATTGTTTTTCATAGGCTTAAACAATCCTTTTGCGGGTTGGGGTTAATCGGGGAACTGCTCTTTGATCCAGTCGTAGCCGCGCTTCTCGAGGTCGAGGGCGAGGCTCTTGTCGCCGGTCATGACGATGCGGCCGTGATAGAGGATATGGATGTAATCGGGTACGATATAATCGAGCAGACGCTGATAGTGCGTTATGACGATAGTTGCGTTCTTCTCACTCTTGAGTTTTGTGACGCCCGATGCCACAATGCGAAGAGCATCGATATCAAGGCCGGAGTCTGTCTCATCGAGAATTCGGAGACAAGGCTCGAGCATTGCCATCTGGAAAATCTCATTCTTCTTCTTCTCGCCGCCAGAAAAACCCTCATTCACAGCGCGGTTGGTGAGTTTGGAGTCAATCTCGACGAGCTTCTTCTTCTCGTTCATGAGCTTGAGGAAGTCGCCTGCGGAGAGGGCTTCGAGACCCTGATATTTGCGCTTGCCGTTGACAGCAGCCTTGAGGAAGTTTGCCATCGACACGCCCGGGATTTCAACAGGATATTGGAACGAGAGGAAGAGACCCTCGTTGGCACGCTCTTCGGGCTTGAGAGCCAAGAGGTCTTTGCCGTTGAAGGTAACGGAACCGCCAGTCACGGTGTATGCCGGGTTGCCGGCGAGGACTGCGGAGAGGGTACTTTTGCCAGAGCCGTTGGGGCCCATTATGGCGTGCGTCTCGCCCGCCTTTATTTCGAGGTTGATGCCGCGGAGGATTTCCTTGCCCTCGACAGTGGCATGCAAGTCTTTAATACTGAGCATTTGTATATGTTCGTAATGTGCGCCTGCGGGTCGCTTTTAGTTTCGTGCGAATGTTCCGTGCGCGTTATATTCTGATGATTTTTGTTGTATTTATCCTACAGAGCCCTCAAGCTGAATGGCGAGGAGTTTCTGAGCCTCCACGGCGAACTCCATAGGCAGGCGTTTGAGGACCTCGCGGGCATAGCCGTTGATGATGAGGCCGACAGCCTCCTCGGTGCCTATGCCGCGCTGATTGCAGTAGAAGAGCTGATCCTCACTGATTTTGCTGGTCGTGGCCTCGTGCTCAATCTGGGCTGTCGGGTTGGCGACGTCGGCATAGGGGAAGGTGTGGGCTCCACACTTGTCGCCCATCAGGAGGCTGTCGCACTGACTGAAGTTTCGGGCACCCTCGGCATTCTTGCCGACCTTCACGAGACCACGGTATGAGTTCTCGCTATGGCCTGCGCTGATGCCTTTGCTTATGATTGTGCTGCGGGTATTGCGGCCGAGGTGTATCATCTTGGTGCCAGTGTCCGCTTGCTGATAGTTGTTCGTCATGGCTACGGAATAGAACTCACCGACAGAGCCATCGCCCTTGAGTACGCACGAGGGATATTTCCACGTGATAGCCGAACCCGTCTCCACCTGCGTCCAGCTGACCTTGCTCTGCTCACCACGGCAGAGGGCGCGCTTGGTAACGAAGTTATAGATACCGCCCTTGCCGTCCTTGTCGCCCGGATACCAGTTCTGAACGGTTGAGTACTTGACCTCGGCATGGTTCTCGACAACAATCTCGACAATTGCCGCATGGAGCTGATTCTCATCGCGCATAGGAGCCGTACAGCCTTCGAGATAGCTTACGTACGCATCGTCGTCGGCAACAATGAGAGTGCGCTCAAACTGACCAGTCTTGGCCGCATTGATACGGAAATAAGTAGAGAGCTCCATAGGGCAACGGACACCCTTGGGGATATATACAAACGAGCCGTCGGAGAAGACAGCCGAGTTAAGAGCCGCAAAATAATTGTCGGCATAAGAGACCACCGAACCGAGATATTTCTTGACAAGGTCGGGGTGTGTCTTGATGGCCTCACTTATTGAGCAGAAGATGACGCCATCCTGCGCCAGACGCTCGCGGAAAGTAGTGGAGACGGAAGTTGAGTCGAGCACGGCGTCCACTGCCACACCCGAGAGTACTTTCTGCTCGTCGATGGGGATGCCGAGCTTGTCGAAAGTCTTCTTGATCTCGGGGTCTACGTCGTCGAGACTGCCAGGCTGCTCCTTTTTCTTTGGAGCGGCGTAATAAATGATATCCTGAAGGTCGATGGGCGGGATACGGAGGTGCGCCCAGTCTGGCATCTGCATTTTCTGCAGTTGCGCATAGGCCTTGAGGCGGAATTCGAGCATGAAATCCGGTTCTCCTTTCTTCTGAGAGATGAGGCGTACGACCTCCTCGCTCAGGCCGTTAGGTATGGAGTCCGTCTCGATGTCGGACGTGAAGCCATATTTGTAGCCCTCGTTCTCGAGGTTCTCAAGTATATCTTTGCTATCTGTCATTGCTTTAATCAATCGGACGACAAAAATAACTCTTTGGCTCTTCTTTTCCTAAGCATAAAAGCAAAAGAGCCTTAATTAAGCCTCTTACTTAGATAGACTATAGCCAAAAAATTACCTCCTTTTTCAGATTTCGCGTCCGCAGAGGTCTACAATTCGCCCGTCGGGCATACATACGGCAAGAGTACCTCCGACAACCACCAAACGAGTGCTTTGCTCACCATCAACGAAAACTTCACGCGTTACGGTAACACAAGAATCAGCAGGGACATTGAGCACAAGACGCAAGCCGAAATACCACATCACGGAGCTCTCTGTCTGACCATCACGATATGCCACATTCAGATATTTCACATATCGCGAATGCACACCCCCACCCCTCTGAACTCGCTTGGTGAGATACCCCGAGGGCTCGGCACCATAGCCATAAGCATACTCGTCGGAGCACCATTCTATGGCGTTGCCAGACATATCATAGAGGCCTAATGAGTTGGGAGACTTGGTCATAACAGAAGTTGGACGTTCGGTTGTGCCACCCCATACGGCCACGCCATCAGCATTATCACTACCCGCATAGGCATATTCATCCTGATTTACGCCGCCACGAGCTGCATATTCCCACTGAGCCTCTGTCGGAATGGCAAATGAGCACCCCGAAGGCAATTGATTCGCCAAAATCTCATTGAGCCTATTCACAAAATCCACCGCCATACTGTACGATATTCGACCTTTCGCCGCATTATCATCGACCAGTAACCCGAAGTCATCTTTCTCCTGCGAATCGAATCCATCATCGCCATAGATATCAGCCCACACGGCATTCGTGACCTCAGCCTCGGCCATATAGAAAGTTGCGACATTCTCAGAATGAATGGGCTGCGCGTCATAGAAGAGATCAGAGCCCATCTGGAATTGCCCACCCTCAATGCGGATCATATTTATCGTCTCGAAGCCTGTAGAGAAGGTCAATGTCGCCTCCGTCTGAGCGTTTGCGAATGTCGCCGCGCACAAAAGCGTTGCTGTTAATATATTCTTCAAAGTCAAAGTATTGTAAGGTTATTATGTTATTAGAACAGAAAAGAGGCGACGGAAACCATATCAAGTTTTCGTCGCCTCGTTGTGTTTGTTGTCGAACTTTGCGTCAGTAAGATGCTATCTGTGAAGGCCTCTGCGAGCCTTGGCTTTCTTCTGGCCACTGCCTGAGTAGCTGTAACCCATAATAGGCTCGGAGCAAGGCACAGGCTTCTTCTTGTAGCTGCGTCGGTGGACGTCGTCGGGGATGAGTCGGTAAATCATCGAGACCTCGTGGGCACCGTTGCCGAAAGAGCTGAAGTCGGAGACCGTAAGGTCGTAAGAGTAACCAAATCGGAAAGGACCGACATTGACGCCCAAATTAGGAATAACAGCATCGGTGTTAGAGACCTCGCCAGCAACCTTGAAGAAGAGGCCTCGGTAAGAGGCACCGACCTCAATCGGGTAGAAATACCATGACAATCCGACCTCCAGCTGGTTATACTGATACTGGTGCTTGTAGTTGGCCGATATCGTGATGGTCTTAGGCTCACTGCCTCGGTAACTTGCCTGATAGGTGATACGATAACCGCCAAAGACAGTGGTCTTGAGACCAATCTTGTCTCGCGCATCAGTGAAGGAGATGTCGGGCTGGATAAGGTGGTTGAAAGTTACGCCTGCCCACCAGTCGTCGTTGTAGACCATGACGGAGGCCGAAGCATCGAACTTGGAGACTCGGGTGCGCTCAATGTCGAGAGCCGTGCCGCCACCAGGAGTTACCACGCCATCGCTCGAAATGTCGCTCCAGGTGATAATCTTGCTGCGGTCGATAGACCTGTTCTTGAAATCGAATGAGATGCCAGGGCGGACAAAGAGGTCGCGCGTTATGGAGAACTCGTAGGCGTAGAGGAGGCTGACGAGGTGATCCATAAGTAGGCCTTTGCCAGCGTTGTCGCACACCCACATGAGGCCAAGACCACTGTTGAAGTGATTGAAGAAATAGTCTGCCGAGAAGGCGTAGTTCTGATATGCGCTGCCTACACCAGGCCACTGGTTGCGATAGTTGATACCAAAGCGCGTGCCATTCGTCAAACCAGTGAAGGAGGGGCTCAGATAGAGCGGCGCCTGATAGGTTTGCGAGAAGGAAGCGTCCTGCGCCTGTGCCGCAAATGGGGCAAGCGCAAGAAGCATCGCTGCAACTAACCTGGATAGTATCTTCTTCAAATATATCATTATCTCTTCTTTACACCGCAGAGAAGAACCGTAGTCCTATGCTGGGCGGCGTGTGCTTGGCTCAACGCATAGATGTGGAGGTACAGCCGATCGAGGCATGTCGAAAGTCCACAACCTGTCGTATTGCCTTATTCGATAAATAGAGGCTCTTTGTTTCAAAAGAAGGAGGATTATGTGTCGATGGCGATAATACTTTGTCACACCCTATCTATATGTCTTTGCCGATAAGCAATATGACCAGATGGTGCAGACTCCGCCTCACGCTCAACGAGAAGCACATCCTAGTTCCTTAGCAAGGAAACAACGAAAAAAGGGGTCAAGCATCTCCCCTTGCGGACGGCCGCTCCCATATCGAGGAGCAGCCGTCGCTTGAGGATTTACTTGCAATAGAATTTTTAACTAGAGAGAGGATGAGGTCGTTACCTCACCACGAAGATTTGTCCGGACTTGGTGTACTCCTTGCCACTGACAAACTTACCCTTCGATACCCAAGTGTAGACACCCTCAGGAACGATGGTTCCGTTGAAGCGTCCATCCCAACCTGTGTTGATATCGTCGGTCTGGTAGACCTTCTGACCCCAACGGTTGTAGATTTCGAGGTGGAAGCTCTCGACATCCTGGTATACGGGTCGGAAGTTAGCATTGACGCCGTAGATACTGTTGATGCCGGAGACGTCGGCACGAGGTGCGAAGGTGTTCGGGAAGATTATAAATCCGCCTCGACGAGCCTCGATGAAGCTCTCCTTCACGGTGTCGGCCTCGCAACCATTGTCGTTCCAAACCTTGAGGCTGACGGTATAGAAGCCCTCGTTGTTGTACGTTACGAGCGGGTTCTTCTCAGTAGACTGAGTTCCGTCGCCGAAGGTCCAGAGGAACTCGGTAGCACCTGTGCTTCGGTTGATGAAGTGTACCTTATCCTCGGGGATGTAGACGAGCTGGGGCGCAGCGTCGAAGCTTGCTGTCGGATGGTCGTAGACAGTGATGTACATCGACGTGTCGGACGAGAGGCCATCAGGACCAGGAACCGTAAGCTTGACCTCGTAGCTGCCTGGCAGCTGGAAGGTGTGGGTCGGGTTGCGGATTGTTGATGTCGTACCATCGCCGAAGTCCCAGTTGTACTTGGTGGCATCCTGGCTACCATCCGTGAAGCGGACAGTGAGCGGGTAGCAGCCCTCCTCGTAGTCGGCGGAGAAGCTTACCGTAGGCACAACCTTGTAGGTGATGGATACCTCATCGTAGACGTCGCACTCACCAGTCTTGATCGACCAACGGAAGGTGTTGACACCTCGCGACAAGCCGTAGACGTAGGTATTGTACTTGTGCTCATCCTCGAACGTCAGCTCCTCACCGCCGAACTGGCTCTTGTCGGTGTTGCCGAGCAATGACCAAGTGCCTTCGAGGCGGCCTGGGTTACCGGCGTTGAGCTGATAGGTGCTCGAGTAGGTCACGTCGTTCTCACCTGCATAAGGTGTAGCCTTGTAGCTGGTGATGACGATGTCGTCGTAGGTGCTACAATCCAGGTAGGTGATAGTCCAACGGAGGATGTTCTCACCATAGCTGAGGTTGGATACCAGAGTCTTAGCAGATGACGTATCGGCAATCTCGCCCTCGCCCTGGAGGACGGACCACTTACCGACGCCATACTGTGGTTGGTTGGCGTTGAGGGCCGTGTTGTCGCTACATACCGTGAAGTCTTCGTCGAGCGTAGACTCATCGGGGATGTGGTAGTCGAGGACTACTGTATCGACAGACTGGCACTCATACGTCTTGCCGTTGGCAGTATAGAGGTTCTTGATAATCCAGAGATACATGTTCTCACCGAATACCATATTGGTGAGCGTAGTATGCGGATCGTTGACATCAGTGAACGAGCTAGTGCCATAGACATCCGACGCATGACCGGAAGCTACCTCCCAATGTCCCTCACCAATGATAGGCGTGTTGCCCTGCAGCTCGGTCTCTATGCTACATACAGGCTTGTCGGCGCCGGCATCAGCCTTGGTAGGCGACATATTGTAGAGGTTGAAGTATACACTCTTAGCACATCTACCGTTGGTGGAGACGGTCCACTTAAGGTTGGTAGTGCCGTAGAGGAGGTTAGAGATCTTAGTGGTCGGCGAGGTCGGGTTCTCAATCTGACCGCCACCACGAGTGATGGTCCAGATACCAGAGCCATAGGTAGGTGTCGCAGCCTTCAGCTCGTAGTAGTCGGAGCAGAGAGGATCGGGATCAGAGCCTACGTACGGGTCGCTCGGCGTGAGGTTCTCAACCACTACATCGTCGGAGAGCGTACATGTCTTGACCTGAACAACGTAGACGCTATCCTGGGTGCCGTCCTCGGTGCGGAGCATTATTGGTACCGCATTGCGTTTCTCGACAACCCAACGATAAGTATTGTTGCCCGGGCCGACAGTGATTGTCGCCTTCGGGTTGAACATACTCTTCTCGTTCTGCATAGCCTCTTGGTTGGTATGCTTGCCCGAGACGCGGGTGTTGCTATAGTACCAAGTGCTGTACTCGTCCCTCGCAGCATCGCTGATATTGCGCTGTTCGTCGGTCCAGCTTTCGAACTCAATCTCATGGTCGAGCCAGTTGGGATCGACGTAGTTCGCACTATCGTTGTCGAAGTCTGCCGCGCCAACCATTGTGAGCCAGTGACCTACACCCAGTTCAGGGGCAGAGCCCTCGAGGGTTACAGTCTCCGCACCACCGACCTCGGTTACGCAAAGCTGCTTGGTCTTGCCAGCATCCGGACGACTTGGGTTACCATTGTAGATGGTCACCTCGTCATGGCTTTCGCAACCATTGTAGCTGGTGGTCCAACGGAGGATGTTGGCACCGTTGGCAAGGTTGGTGACCTTGGTCGTCGGATTGGTCTTATCCTCGAAGGTGCCTGCGCTTGCCGCGCCGATGATAGACCATTCGCCCTCACCAGGAGCTGCGGAAGTACCAGCAAGGTTGTATTCCGTGCCGCATATTACAGCGTCCTCACCAGCATCGGCCTCAATCTTATCATTGTAGACCGTAACGTCGTCGTAGTCTACGCAAGTAAACGACTTGTTGTAGACACGGTAGACGCGCCACTGGTAGCGGTTGCCGTAGGTATTGAACGGAATGTCCTTGACACGCGTGGTAGAGCTGTTCGGGCTGACGATGGTGCCCGCACCCTCTGCGACGGCCCAAGAGCCGTACTCGGTGGTGTTAGTAGAAGCCTCATCGAGCGTAGCCAACTTGTCTGCAGTAAGGATCACCTCATTGGTATCGCAGAGGCGAGGCAACTGAGTACGTGCGTTGGCAGGTGTCGGACGGTTGTTGAGGACAACCACCGTATCGGTGCTCGGGCACTCAAGGTAGTTGACAGTCCAGACGAGGACGTTGTTGCCCTGTCCGAGGTCGCGTACAATGGTGTGCGGGTCGCCAGAATCCTCGAAGTGACCACGACCTTGACCTGCAGCGATGCTCCAGATACCGACGCCAGGCGACGGGTTGTTAGCCGTCAGGCGAACTGTGTCGGTACAGAGAGGCTGGACAGAACCAGCGACAGCCTGGATGAAGATGTTATTCAGGACAGTCTCGTCGGTAGAGGTACATACATGGTCACCCGTACCGTTCTCGATGACCCAACGGAACCTGTTGTTGCCGAAGGCGAGGCCATTGACAGTGAGGTTCTGGTTGTCGGTGCCATCGCCGCGCTTGAGAGTTACGCGGTCGACGAGGACGCCGGTGGTCTTCTTAGAGTAGGTCTTATCGACGTTGTGCGCCCATGTGTAGAGGGAGCCTGCGGACGGGCTGGTGAGCTCGCCATCGGTGTACTCTACAGATGTTGCTACACCGCCGAGAGTGAGTGAGATAGTCTTGGTCTTCTCGGCGTACGCAAGTTCCTCGACGGTCGTGGTGGCGTGGCCATCAGCATCGTTAAGGTAACGGAAGTACTTACCGCTCGAGAGATTGTACCAGAAGAGCAGAGTGCCATCCTCAGAGTAGTGCTCGTAGACCTTGTCGGTAATGCCGTTGGTGACAACCTCCTTGTAGAGCACCTTGTCGTCCTCGCTGAAGAGGTCGGTGGTGATGTCCTTGCCCTTGGCATCCTTTTGGACGAACTGACCAGAGCCCTCGACGAGTTCCCAGTAAGCCTGGGTGTAGTACATAGGCTTGTTACCAGAGAGGATTGACTCGGAGCCGCAGACGGTCAGAGGATCGTCAGGTCCGGCATCTGCCTCGGAAGGCTTGTTGTTTTGGACGATTACCTCATCGCGTGTGGTACAATCGCCGCCCTTAGAGGTAGAGATCTCCCAGATGAGGGTATTCGTGCCAGCAGCCAAGTCGTAGGCGTGGTTGCCGTTGAACTTAGCGGAGCCACCGGAGGCTACCTTCCATTCGCCCGTACCATAGGTCGGTGAGTTCGGGTTGAGGTCGATAGTGCCGTCGCAAGTGAAGAGGGTGTCGCAGGAGTTGCCGAGGCCACAAGCCCAAGCGTCGTCCGCACGGTCATTGAAGACATCGAGGGTGTCTACATCTGAGCAGACGTTGTTCGAAATCTTGTAGATGAAGGTATTGGCACCCTGCTTGAGGCCGACAACAGACGGGTTACGCGAGTACTTGGCGAGTTTAGCCTCGTCAATCTTGTACTGAGCGTAGGTTGCCGCATCGGTGGTCTCAGGATCGAGGTAGACGAGTTCCGTGACCTTGTCAGCCTCTTCGAGAGTCGGTTTGCCGTTCTTGTCGAGCATGACACTCTCAGAGTTCTTATTGAGGACGAACTCAGCAGAGCCTGAGAGGAGAGTCCACTCATGGGTAGTAGAGATATTGTACTCCTTACCATTTACGGTGTACTTGTAAGAGCCCTCCTTGACGTCGTTACCCTGGATGGTGATGGAGTCGCCGCAGATAGACTGGAGGCCAGTGCGGTCGTTGCCAGCGTATGCGTCGGTCACGCTCATATTCCAGAGCTGGACAGTATCAGAAGATGCGCCACCGTTGTAAGTAATGGTCCAACGGAGGGTGTTGCGACCCTTCTGGAGACCAGATACGCGGGTATGCGGCTCTCGCTTGTTCTCGAAGGTTGCCGAGCCATAGACGACGCTCCACTGGCCTACGCCATTGAACGGTCCGTTAGCCTGCAACTGGTAGGAGTCGGAACAGAGCTCGTATTGGTCGGTGCCTGCATCAGCCTCCTTGGTGTAACCGTTGTTGACGGTATAGAGACCTGTGAGGCGACAGCCGTTGTTGACCACAATCCACTTGAAGGTGGACATACCGAGGTCGAGGTCAGATACGACAGTCTCGACATTGTTGGGCGAGACGATGGTACCACCGCCGACGCCAAGTTCCCAATGGCCAGTGCCATAACCGGGCTTGACAGTAGCGCCCTTGATATCCATCATGTTCGAGCCATCGGTGACGCGTCCGTAGTTAGGCGTGAAGACCACGCTATCGCCAGAGACAGTCACGTTACTGTCGAGGAACTGAGGAGTATTGTTCGTAATGACAACGGTATCGCTCGAAGCACACTCCTTGTTCGTGACGGTCCAGACGTAGTAGTTGCGTCCGGCCTTGAGACCACCAATCCAGGCATCCGGATTATTAAGCTCATTCTGGTCGAGGTTGAAGGTGGAGTTGTATGCGCTCCAACTCTGCTTAGAGTAGTTGCGAGTGCGGGCGTGGAGCTGAACCTGCGTAGAGCAGATAGAGGTATCGTTGCCTGCATCGACATTGATAGAGTAGTTCGTCACGATGACAGTGTCGGACTTAGAGCAGCCTCCCTCCTTGGATGCGATCCTGTAGATGAAGATGTTCTGGCCGCGCTGTACGTTGCGGATCTTGACGAAGGGCTCAGCGTAGTCGGGACTGTTGACCCAAATCTGGTTGCCATTGGCGTCGGTCTCGTACTGGAGCTCGCCGTTAGCGTCGTAGACTGGGTTGCCATTGGCATCCGTCTGGTACTTGTAGTGGCCAAACTCGGCGTAGCCCTTGACGATAGACCAGCTGCCAGTCTCGTAATCCTCCTCACCGGCCTTCTTCTGGCTGTTGAGGTTCTTGCGGATCATAAGGTCTTTCTCCTGGCTATCGCAGATGGTCATGTTCTTCTCAGTCACCTCGGCATCATCTACCTCGTTGTTGGTGATAGTGATGGAGTCGGTGCTAAGACAGCCCTCGACATCGACAACCCAGTAGAAGGTCTGCTTGCCATGCTCGAGCTGGGTTACCTTAGCCGTCGCACTGCGCGCGTTGTCGAAGGTACCGATACCCGTGATGGTGCGGTCGTCGGAAGTCGGGTCGTAGTTGTACCACTTGGAGACTGCCGTTGCAGGGATGTCCGTCACGGAAGCATCGAACTGATATGTGCCGTCGCAAGTAGAAGCATCCTGACCGGCATTGAGGACAACCTTACCATAGTAGAGGTTGAGCGAGATGCTCTTGGTGCAGTTACCGTTGCGGACAACGAGATTGATGACGTTGTCGCCCCAAGTGAGGCCAGTGACAGAGGTTACGGCACCCTCCTCAAGAGAGGTCGAGTTGAATGCGCCGCCACCCGATACCTGCTCCCAGAGAGAAGTCTGGTTAGCACCGAAGATGCCATCGGAGTTAGCATTGTCGTTGGTATTGTCGGCATCGATGAGTACTGACGGGTTCTTTACGTGGAAGCCCTTGAGCTCAACGTCCGGCGAGCAGACTACAATGCGATACTGGTCATGAATTGCATCGTAAGTGATGCGCTCATCGTTGGCCACGCCACTGTAGACGGTGCTCTCGTGCTCACCACCGTTATTGGAGTACTTAACCCAGATGACTGGGTAGTCGGGCTCGTTGTTGGTGAGAGTAATCTCGGAGGTCGTCGGGCAGGTGTTGGCCATGACGGTCCACTTGAGCTTCGTATCGCCTCGGCTGAGGTTGGATATGAAGGTGTTGGGACTGTTGGCGTTGTCGATAATGACACCCTGCTCACGGGTGGACTCAACGGTCCAGAGGCCGGTGTAGGTGATGCCGTCGCCGCTGGTCGGGAGGTCAGACGCATGGATCTCGGCGGTACCGTCACAGATGATGGTGGTGCCAGCTGATGCCGATGTGTTGACATCGAGGTTGCGGATGATGACGGTGTCGGTAGCGTAGCACTGAGTCTTGTCGTCGGTGACAGTCCAGAGATACGTGTTCCTGTTCTGAGTGAGCGACTTGCTATCTACAGTCGGAGCCCAGTCAGTAGAGGTACGGCTACCGTCGGCAAAGGTAGAGCCGCCACCGATGACGGTCCAGACACCGCTAGGAGTGATTGCGGGCCTCGTGGTTGCGAAGTCGCTCTCCTTGGTTGTCGGGGTGAGGACAATCTGGGTGCCATCACTTGCAGGACAGTAAGTAAGGTCAGGACCAGCGTCAATCTTCGGCTTCTGGTTAATAGAGACGGAGAGAGGTTCACTCCACATACCGTCGCCACAGCTGTTCTTGGCGCGTACCTTAACCTCGCCAGAGAGCGGGGTAACGTACTCCTCGACATTAACCTGGATAGAAGAGGTGCCGGCACCATTTACGATGCGCATGCCAGTCGGCAGGCTCCACTCATATTCCGAAGCGTAGTCAATCTGCGGGATGCTGAAGCGGATAGCCTTCTCACCCTGGCAGAAGATAACCTTACCGTAGGTGTTCGATGCGTTGCCCGAGCTACGAATCATGTTGGAGTACATGTCGTGTCCGTAGTTCTTGGTGTCGTCATCGTCCTTAGCGTAGTAGAGCTGCTCATTGTAGTCGTTTACAGCGAGCGTCGTGCCGTCTACCTCATATGCCTCCTTGCCAGTGTTGGTGGTGGTCATATCGAACTTAGGCAAGAACTTAGCCGAGATGAGCATGGTGTACATCTGGCTCTCGTTGCAATCGTTGAGGGTCTGGACGCCAATCTCACCACTCTGGAAGTTCTGACCAACGTTGACGGAGATTGTGTTGCTGCCCTGGCCGGTCACGATGGTGATGCCAGTAGGAACAGTCCACTTGTAACCCGTTGCGGAGGCCACCTTGTCGGTGGTGTAGACGACACCCTCAGAGCCTTGGCAGACAATGTCGTCACCCTCAATGTAAGAAGGACGGTCGGAGAGCTCCTTGACGTAGATTGTCACGACATCGTCGTAAGCAATGCTTGCGTCGGGGAAGCAGTTGTTAGCGTCCACGATGCCACTGATGTGGTACTCGGTGGTGGTGGTGGGCGCAACCCTCTGCCTGATGAGGTAGACATCGGTGAGGTTGCCCTTAGAGTCTGTCTGCTGCACGCCCTTGCTCTCCGTGATGGTGTTGGCAATATGGCGGCGGGTTGCGGGATCCTCGTAGTAGTAAGTGATGGTGTACGGTGCCGTACCGCCAGTCACGGTGAACTCGATGTAAGCTTCCTCACCCTTGCAGATAGTCTTGCTGCCGGTCATCACTACGCTCGGGATAGAGTTGACAGTGATGTTGGCCGCGCCAGTCATATCATGGTGGATCCAGTTACCAGAGGTTGCATCCTGGTCGTTGCGAGCCTCGCAGTACTGGTCGGATATGCTGACAATTTGGAGCTTGAGAGGCTCGCTGAGCACCTTCTCGCCTGTTGTCGGGTCGATGGTGTAGGCTGTTGCCTCACGCGGAGTGTAGTTGTAGGTGTACGGGGTCTCCGTGATGGTGAGCTGCTCGTCAATCTGTCCGTCGGATACTACAACCGTCCAAGGAGCCTGGCTGCCGTCAGTCGGCGTGAGGTCAATGGTGGCGTCGATGCTATTGCCGAGGCAGATAGTATTGTCGCCATGGATGTAGCCCGTAGGACGAGGACGGTACTCGATCACCTCGGCCTCGGTGTCGAACGTGCCACGTCCGCAATTAGCGTCGTCCTCGTAGACGGCAGCGATGCGGAAGGTGCTCGTCGTGGTCCTCTTCACCTTGAAGATGTAAGGACTTGTCGAGACGGTGTGGACAATCTCCGTGCTGGTGTTGGCATCGATGTCCGTGCTGTTGTAGTCAGCTGCCGTACCCTTGATGTCGTTCTCACGGATGAGGACCTTAAGAGGCTTCTCAGCGACATCCCAGTCGGAGACGATGAGCTTGAGCTCTACCTCGTCGTCGGCGCAGGCGTAGAAGTCCTTCTTAGCCGAAACCTTGCTGAGGGCTACGTAAGCCTCGGGCTGATGGATCTCAACGGTATCGGTCAACCAGCAATCCTCGTTGACGTCGAACTTAGCGTCGGCGGTGTTGGCATTCGTCTTACCACCATCAATGACGGTGATGTAGTAAGTGCCAGAGTGGAGGTTGTCATAGACCTTTGTAGCACCAGTGGAGATGTCGTTGTAACCATCAGGGCCGGTGACGGTAATCTGGTAGTTGTTGAGCTCGGTAGTGGTGGTGCCGTTGGGAATTACGGTGCCGCCATTTACAGTGAGCGAGAACTTGCCAGTCTTCTCGTCGTAGCACTTGACATCGTTGCCTCGGGTCTTGGTGAGGCTGAGCGTGTTGGGCTGTACGATGGTCACGTTCTGAGTGCCGAAGCTGATGCCGTTACCGTCGGTTACGTCAACAGTGTAGAAGCCAGCGGCAAGGCCGGTGACGTTGAGCGAGCTTACATTCGATGCACGCTTGATGAGGTTGCCCTCACCGTCGCGGCAGACGATGGTGTAAGGAACTACGCCGCCATGGACATCGACATCGATAGTGCCATTGTCAGAACCACGGCAGGGCTCGACGTCGGAGTGAGCCACGATAACATCGAGGAGCTCACCAGGCTCAGAGATATGGACGTTCTCAACCGATACCTGACAGCCGTTCTCGTCATTGACAAGGACGTTGTAGTTGCCAGCCGTGAGGCCGGTGATGTGGCTGCGGTTGGAAGCCGATGGGTTGAAGACGTAAGAGTCGTCGCCCGTCTTGGTCCAAGTGTAGTTGTAAGAGCCAGTGCCACCAGCTACGCGTACGGTAATCTCGCCATCGGAGCCGCCCTTAACCTTTACGTCGACAACCTCGTCGTTGTCTACGGAAGCCGAGAGGGTGTACTTAGGCTCAGTTACCTCGATGATGTCGGAGGTGACTTGGCAACCCACGTGGTCGGTTACGGTAACTTGGTACTTACCAGCCTTGAGGTTGGTAATCTTGTTTCCATGGCCAAAGTTGGTGCCGTCGCCGCTCCAGTCGTAGGTGTAGGTCGGCATACCGCCAAGAGCAGTAACCTCGATAGAACCGTAGTTCTTGTCTACGTCGGTGCTTACCTTGACGTCGGCCTCAGCTACAGTCTTAGAGTTGCCAGCGGCATCCTTATAACTGTAGGTCTTGGATACAGAGTCATAGGTTACGTCGTAGGTCGTGAGGCTTGTCGGGTCGGTATAAGAATATGTCGTAACGCCCGTGCCCTCCTTACAGAGGATAGGATCAACATTAATCT
>CAVILU010000016.1:0-23774 GCA_963643535.1 bacterium
AACATTACCGTGTTGGCGATATTGCCATTGGCGGACTCCAATTTCGGTTGCTGCTGCTCCTCGACACTTGTCGTGATGGAGCAGCGGCCAAGGCCACGGTTGCGCCCTACGCCGAGACGGCGGACAAGGCTGAAGGCTCGGCAGATGAGGCTCACGAGGTTATCGTCGTCGGGCACTCCACCGACGTAGCCTTCGAGGGTGCAGGGGACGGTGACCTCGACACTGCGGAGAGTGTGGTCGGAGGCGACACCGGAGTCGTCGATGCTTGTTGAGGCCATCTGGCGGTAGAGGAGTTCGGCGGCATCCTTGTTATTCTCGACGATATCATTGCTGACGGCGGCAGGGAGGATGGCGTTGGAGAAGAAGGCTTTGCTCTTCAGGCTTGTGCCCTCCGCATTGCCTTCGGTGCCGAAGCACTCATTGATGTCCTCTTGGGAGACGCCGGCTGTGTTGCCAACAGAGAGTAGCATCTCGATGGCCTCACGGACGAGACCTTTGACGGTGCGGCCGGGGACAAACGGCAGTTTATTGTCGTCCTTCACGACGAGGGCATCGGCTTTGGCGCCGGCCCCGAGGCCACTGCCGCAGTGCCAGTAGCTTTGGAAGGTTATGGTGTATTTTATTTTTTTCATTTGCGCTGTTAAGGTTGTTTTTGGAAGGGGACGTGTGTTTCTCACATTCATAGCCTAGGGCTTACGCCCTGGGCTAACATACAACGCCCCGTTGGGGCCCCATTGCCCCATCAACCAGTGATTTTGAGATGTTTCAGCTCAGATGTGAACTGTGAACTGTGAACTGAAGTTAGTTTCCGTAGGTTACGGAGTGGAGGGAGAGCACGTCGTAGGCTTGGTAGACCTTTTTGCCGTCTCGGTCCTTTTCTTCAGTAAGTCTATCAAAGAAATCCCAAATAAGTTTGTCTCGACCGTTGATATCCTTCATACGCGCTTTAAGCTGCTCGGCCTCGCTCTTGTCTCGATGCATGGCCGAGAGCCAGCGGCGAAGAGTGCTCTTGGTGGCGTTTGCCTTCTTTGGATCGGGTAGATTGTCGGACTGCTCATCCTTGTCAGCACCTTCAGGAAGTTTACTGTCGAGCCAAGCGGAATCAAACAACAAATTCTTTATTGTCAAACGGTTGTGTTTGTTGGCAAAATCGACATCGAGGTAGTAAGGTCCGGCGCACCAGCTGAGGCCGGGGGCAGGAGTGAGTTCACGCTCTGCGATGTCGGAGAAGCTTTCTACGAAAGAGTCTTGGACCTTGTGGAACATCAGGCAGCTGGGGGCCATATTGCCATTCGCCGCCATAAATTCTTCCTTCTTGGCATCCTTCTTGGCTTGCTCGCAGAGGCTCTCGGCGAGATTGTAGCCGTAGTAGTATGGGTAGCTGGACTTGATGAAGGCTATGCCAGCGCAGGCGGTTAGGTTTTTGAGACCGGCAGCATCGAGGGCTTTTGCGTTTAGCTTACCACCCTTGTCTTTTGCTCTAGTTTGCTTCTCGAAAGAATCGAGGAATTGGAGTACGTAGGGAACAGCAAGGTCGGCGCGGCAAATCAGGGTGTGGTCGTCTCCGCTAAGGACTATTGGACGGATGGGGATGGCTTTCTTTTTATCCTCAAGAAGGCCATAATCAAACTCTACTTTTTGGAAAGCCTCCAAAGCAGCCTGTTTACAAGCCTCGTCGAGAGTTATGGAGAAATCGCTAAAAGTGGCGCGGTCGCTGCCGATTTTGGAGACTATTTGTCCGAGGCCATTGCCATCGATGTGGATGATGGCTATCCACGAGTTTCCTTTTTTGGTGTAGTCGTTTATATTTTGGCTTAACTTTTCGGAGTCTACTTTTTCACCGAAGTTAGCCTCAACAAGTTTGGATTTTGCCTTATCCGCACACTTATTTTTCTTGAATGTCGCGGCATCATCATGTCCAGCTCCTTCGTGGAACTCCACCGGCATACCCGTCTGTCGGGAGCGCTCGATGCCCATAAGGCCGAGGGTAACAGGGGTCGGCTGGCGATTACGGCATGCACGGAGTTTGGCTTCGAGCTCGTCGACTGCCTGCTTGAAATTGGCATCTATATCACCATCTTTCAGTTCGACTACTGCTTGACTGAGCGTGATGCCCGGGGCTTCTGTGAAGACTTTCTTTGGGAAATTGCGGACCGCCTTTTCGCAAGCCTCTTTTGTGTCGAAGATGAACTTGATGTTGCCGGCGGCTTTCAGGACGGAGGTGCCGTTGGCATATTCCACGTCATTCTTCTTCGTGCCTCGGAACTCGTCAAACAGTTCATCGCATATTTGGGCCACAAGCTCACTTGCGCCAACGACATCGCGGAGGGTGTTTGTGGCAAAGATGAAGCCTTGGATGCCTTGTACGGCCGCGCCGTAGAGATATTTTGACATTTTGGGAATGTATATTTTTAATTGTGGTTAATATCGTTGTTGAAGGAGGCTACTCCACAGGCAAGACAGTTCCGAAGCCATGGCTGACACCTCGGCCGAGACCTGCTAGAGGTGGGAGTGAGACATTGGCCGACATCGTGACATCGAAACGGGACATCTTGACACCCTTAAAATGGACGGGAGAAATCTGGTGGAAATCTTCCAAATGAACCTCTACATCCTTGTCGAGCCAGACATTAAGACCTTTGCAGAGACTCAGTATATTGCCCGTCAGGCAGTGTTCAACCATCTGCATACGGCGGACGAGGCCGGGCTCGTGGGCAAAGGTTGCGTAGTTCTCCTGATTGAAAGGGAGGTAGTTGGAGACTTTATAACGATGCGACTCTGGCGTGATGCCAAGGGTTGTCTCAGATCGGAATATGCCGCCGAGTTGCATTTGGGCGAAGCGTCGGCCAAGGCGGACCTTACCATCGGGAGGAATTGAGAGGTCGGACATATCGTCGACGGAATGTGAGAGGACTATAGCCGCCGCATTGCCATCGAGGCATTTATATTGTACGAGTGGATAGCCGTAGCGGAGTCCGCCGCCCTCTTCGTGGTTGTGGAGGGTGACGTCGCAAGCTTCTTTGCCAGAGTCTTTTGCGGCTTGGGCAGAAGTGCGGAGGAAGAGGCCGCGGAGGAAAGGCACCTCTTCGAGTTTAAGCGGGAGGTCGAGTTTGACGAGAGTGGTGAATATCGTCGCAGACGTGCTTCTGTTGGTTTCCATTATGGTTGTTTATGGAATTCTTTAATAAAGCTAACGAAAGTTATCCGATTTTATTATGTCTTGCAGGAGATATTTTTTTGCCGTGCTGCTTATTTGACGGTTTATTTTTTCCGTCCACAGACATCATCGATTTGCGCTAGATGGGTAACAAGTTGAAAAAACACTGATTTTCTGCACATTTTGGAGCAGTGGACACAAAAAGGCGAGCGGCACCTGTCTCTGAAAGTGAGACGGGTGCCGCTCGGGGTATATTGACTCGTAGGAATATGATGCGGGTGGCGAGGCTTTACGCCATTGGTACCCAAGTCGGGTTGCGGCCGACGAGGGAATCCTGCCATACGGCGTAGATGTCGTGCTCTCCGCGGCGAGCGTTACCCTCGGTCATGACGAGGCGGCTGCGGCGTGCGATGATGACACCGACGGTGGTATCGGCCTCAGAGGCAGAGATGGCGAAGTCGATGCTGGCGGACTCGATGGCTGCCATGTCCATTACGGTCTCGGCATTGTCTACGATGACGGCAACGTGACGACGGTGAGCCTCAGCGCAAAGAGAGGCGATGGCCTCAGAGCCGAGCTCGGCAGAGCAAAGGATGTTAGAGATACGGGGATTCTCCTTGAGGATGGAGCCTACAGAGAGAGCGGCGTTGGCACTGAGAGCCTTGACGCCGATATGGAGGTCGGAGCAGATGTTGCCCCAGAAATCAATCTCATCTTGAGAGCCAATCACGAGGATTTCGCCACACATAGGGACGGCGGAGGAGATCATAGCGCGCGTCAGCTCCTTGTGGTCGAGACCGAGGCAGAGGCCTTCGTAGCCCGTGAGGTAGAAATGGTCCATGAGGTTGTTGCCAGCCGAGAGTTTATTGAAGACATCGGCGGCAGAGATAGCTGCGATGGACTCGGCGCTGCTCTTGATTTGTTCAAAAGACATTGCTTTCATGGTGATGAGATTTAATTCCTGTTTGTTGTCAATATAAATCGGTTTCCGCATTGAGTGAGGGGTCTTTTTTTCGAGCCCTCGTAAGTAAGACAACTGTGGCGAGCAAAACACGTAGTCACACTGGATATTTTTTCAGATTTCGCACAAAAAAAGCGGGAGGCAAGTCAAAAAAGACTTACCTCCCGCAGTGGATTTATGGTTGGTTCCTCAGATTGGAGTCTGAGGGAGACCTATCATAATTTTTTAGAGGAGAGTGCGCGGGTCGGTGACGACACCAGTTACGGCAGCGGCAGCGGCGACGAGCGGGCTTGCGAGGATGGTGCGCGAGCCGGGGCCCTGGCGACCCTCGAAGTTACGGTTGCTGGTGGAGACGGCGTACTTGCCAGCGGGCACCTTGTCGTCGTTCATAGCGAGACAAGCGGAGCAGCCCGGCTGACGGATCTCGAAGCCTGCCTCGGCGAAAATCTTGTCGAGGCCCTCCTCACGGATCTGAGCGTCGACCATCCAAGAGCCGGGGACGAGCCATGCTACGACGTCGGGGTTCTTCTTACGACCCTTGACGATGCTGGCGAAGGCGCGGAAATCCTCGATACGGCCATTGGTGCAGGCTCCGAGGAATACGTAATCGACCTTGTGGCCAAGGACCTTCTGACCTGGCTCGAAGCCCATGTAGTTCAGAGACTTTTGGAAAGAGATGCGGCCAGCCTCGTCGATAGAGTCGAGAGTCGGGATGTTGCCATCGATGGCCATACCCATGCCGGGGTTTGTACCGTAGGTAATCCACGGGGTGATATCCTCGGCCTTGAAAGTGAGCTCCTTATCGAATACGGCATCGTCGCCGCTCTTGAGGGTCTTCCAATAAGCGACAGCCTTATCCCACTCCTCGCCCTTGGGAGCGAACTCGCGGCCCTTGATGTACTCGAAGGTGGTCTCGTCGGGAGCGATGAAGCCGCCGCGCGCACCCATCTCGATAGAAAGGTTGCAGAGAGTAAGGCGGCCCTCCATAGAGAGGTTCTTGATGACGGAGCCAGAGTACTCGATAAAGTAACCAGTGCCGCCCGAAGTGGTGAGCTGAGTCATGAGGTAGAGAGCCACATCCTTGGCGGTAACGCCCTTAGCGAGAGTGCCCTCGACATTGATACGCATGCTCTTGGGCTTGCTCTGGAGGATGCACTGGCTGGCCATTACCATCTCGACCTCAGAAGTGCCGATGCCGAAAGCTACAGCACCCATTGCACCGTGGGTAGAGGTGTGAGAGTCGCCGCAGACGAGTGTCATGCCCGGGAGGGAGAGACCGCGCTCAGGACCTACGACATGGATGATGCCATTGTGGTCGGTACCCATAGCGAAATGGGAGAGACCGAACTCGGCAGTGTTCTTAGCGAGGGTCTCGACCTGCGTGCGGCCGATGGGGTCCTCGATGGGCTTATCCTGATCGTGAGTCGGAGTGTTGTGGTCCGGCATACAATAGATCTTCTCGGGGCGGAAGCACTTGATGCCGCGGTTGCGCATGCCTTCGAAGGCCTGGGGGCTGGTTACCTCATGGGCGTAGAGGCGGTCGATGTAGAGCTGCGTTGGGCCGTCGGGGACGATTTGGACCACGTGAGAGTCCCATATCTTGTCGAAGAGGGTATTCATATCAGTTCACACTTGACAGCTTTGTCAGTTGACAGTCAACAGTTAACAGTTTACAGTTCGTGTAGCCCCCGAAGTCATCTCCTTTAGACGATCGAGATTAATATTGCGACCACGGAACTTACTGCTGTTCACTATATTCTGCCGTTCTGCTTTTGGGCTGTTGTTCTTTGGTTTATTAGGTTAATGTTTTTTGCTGGGTTTGTGGGGTTGCTGGGCTTAGACGGCGGCGGACTGGCCGGCGTGGAAGCGGTTGATGCAGTCCACGTAGGCTTCGACGGTAGCGCAGACGATGTCGGTGTTTGCGGCGAAACCATAATATACGTGGCCATCATTCTCGACCTGTACGTGGACCTTGCAGGTGTCGTCGGATCCCTTGCTGATGCTCTGGATGGTGAGCTCCTTGAGGATCATGGTGCGATGGATGATGTTCTTGAGGGCGTTGATGGCTGCGTCTACGGGACCGTTGCCAGTGGCAGCGGCGGTAAACTTCTCGCCGGCGATGTCGAGACCGATGCTTGCCATGGGCTGGACACCGATGCCGCTGGTAACCTGCATGAAGTCGATCTTGACGTGGTTGGTCTGAGCAACGTCAGCGCCTACAAGCATGAGGAGGTCGTCGTCGTTGATCTCCTTCTTCTTGTCGGCGAGTTTGAGGAACTGCTCATAAGTCGTGTCGAGCTTCTCACCCTCAATCTTGACGCCGAGGACCTCAAGGCGGTGGCGGAGAGCTGCGCGGCCTGAGCGGGCAGTGAGGACGATTGAGTTGTCATCGATACCTACATCGTGCGGGTCGATGATCTCGTAGGTCGAGACGTTTTTGATGACGCCGTCCTGATGGATGCCGCTGGAGTGCGCGAAGGCGTTGCGGCCGACGATAGCCTTGTTGGGCTGTACGGGCATATTCATCAGGCTGGAGACCATACGGCTGATGGGGTAGATCTGCTTGGTATTGATATTGGTGTCGATACCGAGACCCTTGTGGCACTTGAGGATCATGGCAATCTCCTCAAGGGAGGTGTTGCCGGCGCGCTCACCAATGCCGTTGATGGTAACCTCGGTCTGGCGTGCGCCATTGAGGACACCGGCCATGGTGTTGGCTGTGGCCATGCCGAGGTCGTTGTGGCAGTGGGTGGAGATGATGGCGTTCTCGATGCCGTCTACGTGGTCCACGAGATATTTAATCTTGGCACCATACTCCTGGGGGAGGCAATAGCCAGTGGTGTCGGGGATATTGACGACGGTGGCACCGGCCTTGATGACGGCCTCGACTACTCGGGCGAGGTACTCATTGTCGGTACGGCCGGCATCCTCGGCATAGAACTCGACGTCGTCTACGTATTTGCGGGCGTACTTGACGGCACGGACAGCGCGCTCAATGATCTCCTCGCGAGTGGAGTTGAACTTGAACTTGATATGGCTGTCGGAAGTGCCGATACCCGTATGGATGCGCTTGTGCTTAGCGTAGCGGAGGGCGTCGGCGGCAACGTCGATATCCTTCTCGACGGCGCGGGTAAGGGCGCAGATGGTGGGCCAAGTGACGGCCTTAGATATCTCGATTACAGAGTTGAAATCGCCTGGGCTGGAGATGGGGAAGCCGGCCTCGATGACGTCCACGCCGAGACCCTCAAGAGCCTTGGCGACCTGAATTTTCTCTACTGTATTGAGCTGGCAGCCTGGCACCTGCTCGCCGTCGCGCAGAGTGGTGTCGAAGATATAGACCCTGTTGTCCATCTTTTATTTGTATGGTTTTATATGTCAGTGTGTTGTTTTAATCCTGCTTGGGTTGAGTGGCGAGAGTTTTATCTTTCCGAAAAGAAGGAGGCGACTCCCCCACCCCGTCGCATTTCGCGAATTGTAGGATTGCCGGGCATCGGGCCCGACAATCCTTTGGGCTTTATTACCGTAGGCGTTCAAGCCTCACGCTATGGAGGGCTTGAGCCGCGAGCAGCACCTTTTTAGTTGTTCTCGGGGCGGAGCTTGCGGACGGTGACAGCGGTCTGCCACATCTCGCTCTCGCGGAGAGCCTTGAGCTCCTTCTCGAGGCCGACACGGTAGTCAGGCTTAGAGTTGGAGTCCATAGAGATCTGAGCCTCGTTGCCGAGCTTGACGCTCATGTAGAGCCACTGCATGATAGGCTTGATAGCGTCGTGGAAACGGGGGTACCAGTCGAGTGCGCCACGCTGAGCGGTGGTAGAGCAGTTAGCGTACATCCAGTCCATACCCTTCTCAGCGAAGAGAGGCATGAGGCTCTGGGTGAGCTCCTCTACGGTCTCGTTGAAGGCCTCGGAAGGAGTGTGGCCATTCTCGCGGAGGACCTCGTACTGAGCGAGGAGGAGGCCCTGGATAGCACCCATGAGGGAGCCGCGCTCGCCGGTGAGGTCGGAAGTAGCCTCACGCTGGAAAGTGGTCTCGAAGAGGTAGCCGGAGCCGATACCGATACCGAGAGCGAGGGTCTTGTCGAGAGCCTTGCCGCTAGCGTCCTGATATACAGCGTAGCTAGAGTTGAGGCCACGGCCCTGGAGGAACATGGAGCGGAGAGAGGTACCAGAACCCTTAGGAGCGACCATAACGACGTCGATGCCAGCGGGAGGAACAACACCGGTGCGGTCGTTCCAGCAGATAGCGAAGCCGTGTGAGAAGTAGAGGGTCTTGCCAGGGGTGAGGGCTGCCTTGATGGTGGGCCATACTGAGAGTACGGCTGCATCGGAGAGCAGGCACATGATGACGGTGCCCTTCTGGACAGCCTCCTCGATGGAGAAGAGGGTCTCACCGGGCTTCCAGCCGTCGGCTACAGCCTTGTCATAGGTCTTGCCGGCACGCTGACCGACGATGACGTTGAAGCCATTGTCGCGGAGGTTCTGAGACTGACCGGGGCCCTGTACGCCGTAACCGATGACGGCGATAGTCTCGTTCTTCAGGATCTCACGAGCCTTCTCAAGAGGGAACTCCTCGCGGGTCATGACTTCCTCAGTGACACCGCCAAAATTCATCTTTGCCATTGTGTTGCTTATTAATTGATTTAGTTTATTGATTCGGGTTAATTAATTCCTATTGGATGCGCTAAGTTACGCGTTATCGTTGTTTCGAGCCTTCTCCGCGCGCTTGTCTTGGAGCTCTATGAAACGCGAGACGCGCTCTACTGTGCTCTTGGTGATGGCGACTCGGCCGGAGCGGACAAACTGGAGGACGCCGTAGGGGGCGAGCTCGTCGTAGAGGCGGCGGGTCTCCTCGCAGTGGCCAGTCTTCTGGAGCACCGTGTACGTGCGGTTAATCTCAAGAATCTGGGCGTTGTTGCGGCGTACGAGTTCCTCGAAATCGGGGCTCTCGAGGATGTTGTCGGTCTGGACCTTATAGAGGGCCACCTCCTGGTAGATGATCTCGTCGTCGGTGTAGTAGAAGGCCTTGATCACGTCGATTCGCTTCTCGATCTGTCGGACCACGGCCTCGATGGTCTTGTGGTCGGTTCGGCAGGCGATGGTGAACTTATGGACGCCCTCGATTGCCGAAGAGGAGACGGAGAGACTCCAGATGTTGAGGTTGCGACGTGTGAAGATGATCGAAATCTGGTTGAGGATGCCGACCTGATTCTCGGTGTAGACCGTAACGGTGTACAGCGTATTTTCTTTTTGCTCTTGCATGGGTCAGTGTCGGTTATTAGTGTTTAGCCAGAGGCTCATATTCATACCAGTCAGTGTCGTTGAGCATGATATCTCCGACACCCTTTCCGGGAGGAATCATCGGGAAGACATTGTCGGCCTCCTCGACGTGGACCTCAAGGAGGAAAGGCTCAGAGGGGTCGGCAAGCATCTCGGAGACGGCGGACTCAAGTTCCTCGCGCTTCTCGACGCGGCGGCACTTGATACCGTAGGCCGAGGCGATGGTCATGAAGTCGGGGTTGTCGAGGCGAGTGAAGGAGTAGCGCGAGCCGAAGAAGAGCTGCTGCCACTGGCGGACATTGCCGAGCCAATTATTGTTCATAAGGACGACCTTGACGCCGAGACGCTCCTGCATGATGGTGCCGAGCTCCTGAATTGTCATCTGGAGACCGCCGTCGCCACAGAAATCGACGACATTGCGCTCTGGAGCTGCCACCTTTGCACCGATTGCGGCGGGGAGGCCGAAGCCCATAGTGCCGAGACCGCCGGAGGTGAGGAGGCTGCGCGACTTGCAGAAAGTGGAGTAGCGCGCGCCCATCATCTGGTTTTGTCCGACATCGGTTATGACAATGTTCTCGCTCTTGCCGACACGTGCGACAGTGGCGACAACCTCACCCATCTTGATGTGACCGGCACCAGGGTTGGTCTCGGACTCACTGACAAGACGGACCTCATCGGCATTGCACTTGTCGAAGCTGGCTTCCCACTCGTCATGGCGGGCGGGGTTGACCATCTGGTTGAGGAGGGAGAGAACTTTCTTGGCGTCGCCATGGATGCCAATCTCGACAGGGATAATCTTGCCGAGCTCGGCACGGTCGATGTCGATATGAATGATGCGAGCCTGGCGGGCATAGGTGGAGACGACACCGGTGACACGGTCATCGAAACGCATACCTACGGCTACGAGGACATCGCACTCGTTGGTCTTGACATTAGGGCCGATGTTGCCATGCATGCCGGCCATACCCTTGTAGTGAGGGTTGGTGCTGTCGAGGGCAGAGAGGCCAAGGAGAGTGGAGGTGGCGGGGATGCCAGCCTTGTCGAGGAGCTCGGCGAGTTCAGCCTCGGCGTGGGAGAGGATTATGCCCTGGCCGTAGATGACCATGGGGCGCTTGGCCTGGTTGATAATCTGGGCGGCCTCACGGACGAGGGAGTCCTGGATCTCGGGCTGAGGGTCGTAGCTGCGGATGAAATTGACGGGCTTATAGTCGAAGACTGCCGAACCTGTCTGCGCATTCTTAGCGAAGTCGAGCACTACGGGGCCGGGGCGACCAGAGCGAGCAATGTAGAAAGCGCGAGCTACAGCCCAAGCCACATCCTCGGGACGGCGAATCTGATAGCTCCACTTGGTGATAGGGAGCGTCACGCCGAGCACGTCAGTCTCCTGGAAAGCGTCTGTGCCGAGGAGCGAAGCACCCACCTGACCACTGATGACCACGAGGGGCGTGGAGTCCATCATGGCATCGGCGATACCGGTGATGGCATTGGTGGCACCGGGGCCAGAGGTCACGAAGACGACACCGGGCTTGCCACTGACACGGGCATAGCCTTGGGCCGCATGGACGGCACCCTGCTCATGGCGGACAAGGATGTGGCGCAGACGACCGTAGTCGCCGCCCTTCTTGGGGCCGCAAGGTTGCTCGGCAAAATCGTATAGAGAGTCGTAGACGGGCATGATGGCGCCGCCAGGGTAGCCAAAGATGTCTGAGACACCCTCGGCGAGCAGCGAGCGGATAAGGATTTCGGAACCCGTCATTTGTTGGTCTGTGCTCATTGGGCAGAAAATAAAACTGTCTCCTCTGTAATATCTCTTGTGGGCTATGGCGGGCGGAGGGGAGGGAGGACAAAGGTCTCGCCCGCCCCACCGCTTTCGGCCTTAGTCTATGACGCGTGCAGCGCCCTTGTCGGCCGAGCTAACCATGGCGGCATAAGCTCGGAGGGCCTTGCTTACCTCACGCTGGCGGGTGGGAGGCGTGAAGGCCTTCTTGCCGCGCTTGAGCTCCTCCTCGCGGCGAGCAGCGAGCTCCTCGTCGGTGAGGTGGACATTTATGGTACGGTTGGGGATGTCGATCTCGATGATATCGCCGTCGCGGACGAGGCCGATATTGCCACCTGCGGCCGCCTCGGGGGAGATGTGTCCGATGGAGAGGCCAGAGGTGCCACCGGAGAAGCGGCCGTCGGTGATGAGGGCGCACTCCTTGCCGAGGTGCATACTCTTGATGTAGCTTGTCGGGTAGAGCATCTCCTGCATGCCTGGGCCGCCACGGGGACCCTCGTACGCGATTACAACCACGTCGCCGCTCTTGATCTTGCCACCGAGGATGCCCTCGCAGGCCGCCTCCTGGGAATCGAAGACCTTGGCGGGGCCAGAGAACTTCCAAATCTTCTCGTCTACACCGGCAGTCTTGATGACGCAACCATCCTGAGCAATGTTGCCGAAGAGGACGCCGAGACCGCCATCCTTGGTGTAGGCGTGCTCGAGGTCGCGGATGCAGCCCTCGGCGCGGTCGGTGTCGAACTCATCGTAGTAGGTGTTCTGGGCGCCGAGCTGGATGCAGAACTTGCCACCGGGAGCGGCCTTATACTTGTTCTTGGCGGAGACGGTAGCCTTGGGGCTGGTGATGCAATATTGCTCAATCTCCTGCTTGAGGGTGAGGCCGTCGACACGCTTGAGGCTTGTGTCAACGAGGCCGCCCTTGGCAAGCTCGTTCATGATGCCAACGACACCGCCGGCGCGGTTGACATCCTGGATATGATATTTCTGGGTATTTGGGGCCACCTTGCAGATGCAGGGGACTTTGCGGCTGAGCTTGTCGATATCCTCCATCTTGAAATCCACGCCGCCCTCGAAGGCAACGGCGAGGAGGTGGAGGACAGTGTTGGTGGAGCCGCCCATGGCGATGTCGAGCGTCATGGCGTTGAGGAAAGCCTGGCGGGTGGCAATGCTGCGGGGGAGGACGCTGTCGTCGCCGTCGCGGTAATACTTATATGTGTTGTCTACAAGGAGTTTGGCGGCATCGGCGAAGAGTTGCTTACGCTTCTCGTGGGTCGAGACGATGGTGCCGTTGCCGGGGAGGGAGAGACCGATAGCCTCGGTAAGGCAGTTCATGGAGTTGGCGGTGAACATGCCGGAGCAGGAGCCGCAGGTGGGGCAAGCGTGGTTCTCGACGTCGGCCACCTCAGCGTCGGAGAGGGTCGGGTCGGCGCTCTTGATCATGGCGTCGATAAGGTCGAGCTTAGCGGAGCCGAGGACACCAGCCTCCATAGGGCCGCCGGAGCAGAATACGGTGGGGATGTTGAGGCGCATGGCAGCAATGAGCATGCCCGGGGTGATCTTGTCGCAGTTGGAGATGCAGATCATGGCGTCGGCCTTGTGGGCGTTGACCATGTACTCAACGCTGTCGGCGATGACGTCTCGCGAAGGGAGGGAGTAGAGCATGCCGTCGTGGCCCATGGCGATGCCGTCGTCGACCGCGATGGTGTTGAACTCGGCGGCGTAGCAACCACGCTTCTCGATCTCGCTCTTGACGTACTGGCCAATCTCATGGAGATGGGTGTGGCCGGGCACGAACTGCGTGAAGCTGTTCACGATGGCGATGACGGGCTTGCCCATCATCTCGCGTTTCATACCGTTGGCCACCCAGAGAGCGCGGGCGCCAGCCATGCGACGTCCCTCGGTGGTGGCGGCGCTACGGAGCTTGATCTTGTAATCTGACATTGTTTTCTGAGCGAAAGTTGAGGTCGGACGCGGGAGGCTTGTCGGGGGCGTGCAATTGTTGCAGAGCCCGGGGAGGCTTTCGGAGCGCCGTCCTGTGTTTGTTTTTATATTGAGTATATCGTTCTTTTGGCGAAACAGATATTGTCAAAAAGAGATTATGAAAAGAGCATAAAACAAAAAAGCCCCTCTCGCGGTGAGAAGGGCTTAAATTATATGCTTTGCAACTGGGCTTCCGCACACTCCTCACCGCTCCTCATGCCGTTAGCACAAGAAGTACAAGAAACACTCGGAGAAGAGATATGTTGAAAACTCTGGTCATTCATTTTCTTATTTGACGAGCGCAAATATAGATAAAAAATCTAAGCACGAACACCGAAATGCCTCAATTTTTTTAAATTCACATACAGCCATGTTGCATATTTTTCAACTTTCGTCAGAAGGGTTTAAAATGAGGCTTTGGCGGTCGCAGGAGTATTAAATTTCAAGGGTAGGGATAAACACCGAACACTGCATTATCGCATAAAAATGCAAAAGCCCCCTACCTCTTGACAACATACTCGAGTCCCATGGCGTCCGCCCACCAATCGCGGTCGGCATAGAGGTGGCCGTCGAGCGACGTGGCTTGATAGGTGTACCAAGGCATGAAATAGCCCCAGCGGGCACCGAGTCTCCATTGCTCGGAGATTTTGCCGACGGAGCCGCATTCGCTGAGGACCGCCATCTTGCGGGGGAAGGTCTCCGAGATGGCGTGGAACTCGTCGGCGAGTTGTTGCGAAGTGCGGTTGTAGGCATCGCGGCCGATGAGGTCGACATATTTGTCGCCGGGATACCAGGCAGTGTCTTTGAGGATACCCATCGAGAGGTCGTCGCCATAGCCCACCTGCGTGGTCCAAATCCAAATGAGGTTGTTGAGGCCGGCGGCTTGGCAGCGGTCGAAAATGTGTCGCCAGAGGCCTACATAGGCTTCTGGTGTGCCATTTCCCCACCAGAACCACTCGGTGCCGCCGCTCTTGATGTTGCCCGAGGCCTCGTGGAGAGGTCGCCAGAGGACCGGGATATTGGCGTCGCGGAAGCGCGAAAGTTGTGCAATGACGAGGTCGAGATCATGCTCCATGACCTTGTTCTCCCATGTCCCGGGGACGAGCATACTGTCCGTGCGGA
This sequence comes from bacterium, assembly GCA_963643535.1. Taxonomy (GTDB): domain Bacteria; phylum Bacteroidota; class Bacteroidia; order Bacteroidales; family Marinilabiliaceae; genus W3P20-009. The sequence continues at coordinate 14,274 of CAVILU010000016.1, forward strand.
ACTCCGTGTCGGGACGGAAAGTGAGTCGCGAGGAGTCGGGGGCCACGGGGACGCTCCAGTGCCAACAGAGGGAGATGAGGCCGCCGGCGTCGGCTTGGGATTGGGCTACGGTGAAGTCCGTGTAGGGATTGTAGCCCGAGTGGTTTGCGGTGTCGGTGGCCCAGATGTCGATGTAGTCGAGACCTATTATTGCAGGGCGTTGGCCAGTCGCTTGCTCCACTAATTGCGCCTCGGCGTCGTTCCACGTGACGTTGGCCATGGAGCCGGAGAGGATGTTGTGGCCGTAGAGTTTGGCGAGGAGGTCGTACGCCTTCTGGGCCTCGGGAGAGGGGTTGGGGGTCACGAGGGCGTCGAAGCGCGGCTGTTCTGGAGAAGAGCAGGAGGGGAGGATTGCCGCCGCGGCTATTGCTATGGCGGAGATTATTGATTTTGGGGTGGGCATAATTATATAATATTGTGTTACAAATATAAGCAAAAGCATCTTCAAAACAGCCCATCGATAAGTATCTTTGCCCCCAATATGTCATCCTCGAACACAATATTCAGATTTAAGCAATTCGCCATCTGCCAAGACCGGACGCCAATGAAAGTGGGCACCGACGGCGTACTGCTAGGCTGCATAGCCACATTGCCAACCAACACGGCGAGCGAGCCCCGAATCCTCGACATCGGCGCAGGCACAGGCCTCGTGTCCATAATGATGGCGCAGCGATACGCCACAGCCAAAGTGACAGGCGTAGAGATAGACCCCGAGGCCGCAGCCCAAGCCACCGAGAACTGCCAGGCATCGCCCTTCGCCACGAGGCTCACCATACTCCAAGCAGACATCAAAATCTTCGCCCCCCCCACGGGCGAGACGTACGACCTCATTGTCTCCAACCCACCCTACTTCACAGAGTCGCTCCAGTGCCCCGACGGCCGACGCAACATAGCCCGCCACGCCGTAGGCCTCACCTTCGCCGACCTCATGGCAGCCGCTGCCAAGCTACTCTCGCCAACAGGACGAGTGGCCATAATAATACCATACGACGCCGCGCAACCCCTCGAAGAAGCCGCCGCACAAGCAGGACTGTCGCTCGTGGCCAAGACCACCATACACTCCAACCGTCGCAAGCCCCCGCGCCGCGCGATATGCCAGTTCGAGAAGGCGACAAAGCACCCCGACGGAGCCCCCGAACCAGAAAAAAACGAGCTCACGCTACTCAATCTCGACGGCTCTAACACCGATGAGTACCAAGCTATTGCACGTGATTTTTACTTAGATAGAAATTAAATATCGCACAAGATATAACCATATATGCCACCTATTCGTAAATTTGGTCAGAAACAAGAACCAAAAACCAAAAAACGATAAGAAAATGGCAAAGTATATCTGCACAGTTTGTGGCTTCGTCTACGAAGGCGACGAGGCTCCCGCCAAGTGCCCCCAGTGTGGCGTACCCGCAAGCAAGTTCAAGCTCATGGACGAGAACGCCATGCTCAACTTCGAGACCGAGCACGAGATTGGCGTAGCCAAGGGCTGCGACGAGGAGATGAAGAAGGACCTCAACGCGCACTTCATGGGCGAGTGCACCGAGGTAGGCATGTACCTGGCAATGAGCCGCCAGGCCGACCGCGAGGGCTACCCCGAGGTTGCCGAGGCCTTCAAGCGCTACGCCTTCGAGGAGGCCGAGCACGCTAGCAAGTTCGCCGAGCTCCTGGGCGACGTGGTTTGGGACACCAAGACCAACCTCGAGAAGCGCATGAACGCCGAGGCTGGCGCATGCGCGGACAAGAACCGCATCGCCAAGCGCGCTAAGGAACTTGGCCTCGACGCCATCCACGACACCGTACACGAAATGGCGAAGGACGAGGCACGCCACGGACGCGGCTTCTACGGCCTCTTCCAACGTTACTTCGGCAAGTAAGCCGCAGGCGCAGTCGGCGAATCCCCGACAATAAAAAGATCCCCACCGGGCAGTGGCTTGGTGGGGATTTTATTTTAATACCGTTTGTGAGTATATTTGCGCCGCGAAGCAAAAACAGACAAAACAAAGAAAAAACATGGAGATAATCCCCGCCATAGACGTCATCGACGGCAAGTGTGTGCGCCTGAGCAAAGGCGACTACGACACCAAGAAAGTGTATAACGAGGACCCGTTGGAGGTGGCGCGCCAGTTCGCCGACTGGGGCATCGGTCGCCTGCACGTAGTGGACCTCGACGGAGCCAAGGCAGGCCACATCGTGAACCACAAAGTCCTCGAACGCATTTGCGGGCAGACGAGCCTCACTGTTGACTTTGGTGGCGGGCTCAAGACCACGGAGGACCTCCACGTGGCCTTCGAGAGCGGCGCAGCAATGGTGACCGGCGGCAGCATAGCCGTAAAGAACCCTGCGGAGTTCGAGAGTTGGATTGTGGCCTATGGCGCAGAGAGGATCATCCTCGGGGCCGATGCCAAGGATGGCAAGATAGCGGTTACGGGCTGGACAGAGACATCGGCCCGCGACCTCATCCCCTTCGTGGCGGACTACAGGACAAAGGGAATCGACAAGGTGATATGCACCGACATCAGCCGCGACGGAATGCTCCAAGGCCCAGCGACAGAGCTCTACAAGCAGATGATGCAGGAGATCGACGGTCTCTACGTAATAGCAAGCGGCGGCGTGGGCAGCGTGGCCGACCTTGAGGCATTGGCCGAAGCGGGAGTGCCCGCCGTGATTGTCGGCAAAGCCATATACGAGAAGAGGGTCAGCAAGGAAGACGTGATGAGGTTTGTGGGCTAAAAGTCGTAGCTTTGGCACAATAAGGTAGGCAATAAATTCATTTTTCTCGGATTTTACATATCTTTGCGAGATAACTGTGTCCGCCCAGTGGATGCGATCCCACCGCGCGCATGCGCAAAGAGATAGTGCGGCGACACACTTAGCCATATACCTATGGATAAATACATCAAAGCCATCCTCGCGGCCGACAAGAGGGTCATCATCCCAAACTTTGGCTGCATCATAGAACCGAGCGAGGAGCCCGGTACACTCTCCTTCAACCCGTATCTCAACTTTGAAGATGGCAAGTTGAGCTCGTGCGTCAGCGCCAACGAGCGCATATCCACCGAGGAGGCAGTCCGCTACATTGCTCAGAAAGTAGAGCAGTACAACGACACCCTCAACGGCGGCGGCTCGATCACCATCGAGGGCGTAGGCACCTTCAAGAAGGGCGCCGACGACCGCATCGAGTTCACCCAAGTCGCGAACTACCACAGCTGGGACGCTCCGAACCTGCCGATGGGCTTAGGAATGGCCGACCCGGAGGAGACCCTCAAGCCCGCCGAGGAGGAGAACCGTTGCGACCAGGACGACGACAATGAAGAGAAGGAGGAAGAAGAGCAGACAATCAGCGACTTCGACGACGAGAGCGACAAGAAGAAGACTTGGCCGCTCGTGTTGCTCATCATCCTTTTGCTCCTTGTAATCATTTGGCTGCTACTCTTCGTATTCTTCAAGGACAACGCGGTATACCGCTACTTCATGAAGGGACAGAGGCCCGCCACAGAGCAGGTTGTAGCCCCCGTGGCCGACTCCACGGCTGTAGCGAAAGACACCGTCGAGGCACCAGTCAAGGAGCCCGCCACCACTAAGCCCGCGAAGAAGGCAAGGCCCGACGCCAAGGTGGCCCGCGCTCTTGAGAACAGATACAACGTAATCGTAGGTTCATACAAGGACGAGGACGTAGCCATCAAGCGCATCGACGACCTCCACGCCAAGGGATATACCGACGCCTTCGTGGGCATCAGGAAAGACTACTTCGTGGCAGTAATCAAGGACTTCACGAGCATCACCGAGGCCGAGGCCTACCAAGAGGAGATTGTTGACGGACGCTACCACATCGAGAGCTGGATTACCAACTCGGGCGAGAACGGTCGATAAACAATCAGTGGCGACGGACTCCTTTCCGCGCCACAAACGTATAGACATATAAACGCACATCGACCGCCGAGTCCCCGTTTTTAAACATTTGGGGGCATGGCGGTCGATTTATTTTGTGCTTGAGACAAAGAGCCGAGGGTAAGAGACATGCCAAAGATACCTAAGGAGATAATAAATCAGATTACCGAGACGGCCTCGGAGAACATAGTCAACATTGTCGGGGACTACGTACAGCTCAAGCGGCGCGGCGCGTCGTATATGGGTTGTTGCCCGTTCCACGGCGAGAAGACACCATCGTTCTCCGTCAATCCGACACGAGGATTTTACTACTGCTTCGGCTGCCATAAGGGTGGCAATGCGGTCAACTTCCTCATGGAGATTGAGAAGCAGAGCTACCCCGAGGCAATCCGCAATCTCGGCAACAGGTTTGGCATATCGATACCCGAGGTAGAGCTGTCGCCAGAGGAGGACAGGGCTGCACGCGAGCGCGACGCTGTATATAACGTAATGGAATACGCCGCACGCACCTACGAGTCGAACCTGCGCGACACGGAAGAGGGTCAGGCATACGGCATTACGTACTTCCGCAGCCGAGGATTCCGCGACGACACCATAGCCAAGTTCCGCCTCGGATATTCACTGAACAGCAGCCTAGGACTCTCGGGCAAAGCACTTGCTGAAGGATTTAAGGAGGATGCGCTCATAAGGGCCGGACTCCTGAAAGAGAACCCCGAGAGAGGCGACAAGTACGACTACTTCCGCGGCCGAGTGATGTTCCCCATCCAGAACACATCCGGCAAAGTCATAGCCTTCGGCGGCCGAGTGCTGGACGCTCGCACCAAAGGCGTAAACGTCAAGTACCTCAACTCACCCGAGACCGAGCTCTACAAGAAAACCGACATAGTCTACGGCATATACCAGGCGCGAACAGCCATAAGCCGCAAAGACAAATGTTTCCTGGTGGAGGGCTATACGGACGTCATCTCTATGCACCAGAGCGGCATAGAGAACGTAGTGGCATCGTCCGGCACGGCTCTCACCACCAACCAGATACGCCTCATAAAGCGTTTCACGAACAAGATAACGGTGCTCTACGACGGCGACTCGGCAGGCATACACGCCTCGCTGCGCGGCATCGACATGATCTTGCAGGAAGGGATGGACGTGCGCGTGCTGCTCCTTCCCGATGGCGACGACCCGGACTCCTTCTCGCGCAAGCATACGGCTGATGAGTTCCAAGCCTACGTGGAGGCCCACGAGACTGACTTCATACGCTATGAGTCAGAGACCCTACTGGCCAACTGCGGCGGCGATCCGCTGAAGAAAGCCGACGCCACGCGCACCATCGTCACGTCCATATCGCACGTCCAAGACCCCATAAACCGTGAGCTCTACATCAAAGAGTGCTCACGAATAATGGGCGTAAAGGAGGAGACGCTCTTCACCTCGCTCGAAAAACAGATGACGGAGAACGCCATCAAGGAGCGCGAGGAGGCCGTGCGAGCCGATCGCCAAAGGAAATATGAGGAGGAGAGGGCTCTGGCGGCTCAGCAAGGGCAACAGGGTCAACCTCAGCAATATCAGCAATACCAACAACAGTACACCCAGCAATACCCACAGCAGGGGCAACCTCAACAAGGGCAATGGCAAGGCCAGCAGCAAGGTCAGCCACAGCCTCCCGCAAGCCAAGGAGCTCCGCCAGACGACTTCCCGACCGACCTCTCGCCCTCGGAAATGGCAATGCTCGGCATGGGAGGCGGATACGCGGGTGGCGGCTCTTCGAGAGCGGCACAACCGGCAGCGAAACCACAGCCGACAGTAGTACCCGACGAGGTGGAACTGCGCGAGATAATGCGCTTCTTCGTGACCTACACGCAGTCCGTAATCCACACGGCAAGCGGCGACTTCACAGTGGGCGACTACATCCTGACTAACCTCGACGCCGACCAGATACGCCCGCAGACTCCCGCCCTGGCCAAGATACTCGACGAGTACCGCAATGCGGAGGACCGCACAAAAATCGACTCGAAGTACTTCACCATATCATCGGACCCCGACGTGTCGGCCTTCACGGCGGCATGCATTGGCGGACGCCCCACGCGCAGCAAGATGTTCAAAGACAACCGTCCCGAGGATCTCGAAGAGAACTCACTGGACGAGTTCGTGCCGCGCTCGATGAATGAGCTCCAAATGAAGATGCTCAACAAGATGTACGACGACACCTTGGCGGAGATCACGAGCCTCGACGGTCAAGAGAACCCCGACGAGGAGCGGATTAACGAGCTCATGCAATTGCTGTCGCAGATAAACTTGGCTAAGAAGGAGTTGGCGCTGGAGATGGGGGATAGGGCTATTGTGAGATAGAAATCCAGTTCACAGTGCACAGTTAACAGTTAACAGTTAGCAGTTCCGTGGATTTTGCCACTACTCTCCGCGGATTATCACGCTCTGTCGTTCTTACATTCCACCATTTGACTATACGGAAAAAGGCTCCCGCCTGTTGGTGGGAGCCTTTTGCTGTTTATGATTTTGATTCAGATTCTGATATTAGTTGCGGATGCCTGTGGCTTTTGCCAGGTCTACCGTGAAGGAGCCTACGGTCATATCGAACTTTATTCGCATGGGTAGTCGGCGTGCATCAGCAGAAATCCAGAGGTGCATATCGTCCTTATTCTTGAAGGAGCGGCCTACCTCGGTTATCGGGGTGAACTTGTAGCAGAGGGTCTTGCCGAAGATAGTGTTGATGGTCTCGGTGCCGTCGTAGCGAATATTGAGGTCGAAGATCTCGTTGCTGAAGAAAGTCTTGTAGTAGATGGTGTCGCCAATGGCCAGGCGGGAGTCGAAGGCATTGTTGCGTGCATGGTAGAAAGCGCCGATAATGTCCACGATATCCTCGGGGGCGGACTGAGTCTTGCTCTCGACGAGCTTGCCACGCTTACGGACGGTCTTGCTCATCGTATTGTCCGTGCGGTTGTAGGCCACTACGTCGTTGTAGCGATAACGGCCCTCGCTTATGTTGCGTTTGCTGAGGAGGGGGAGCTGGGTCTCGCAGTCCAGGAAAGTCTCGTAGGAGTCGCGGACCTCGTAGAAGACATCGGCGACACCCGTAGTGCGACCGGCCACAGTCACGTGGTTTGTGTGGCGACCATTGACAACTGTATCGGTAACAGTGAAGCGGCCTTCGCCCCCTTTGATGAAACCGTATTTTACGCTGTAGACGAGTTCCTCGCCAGGAGCGAAAGAGTTGCCGACGGGGGTCTCGTACTGGGGCTTGTGGGTGCGCTGAGCGAGTGAGACTGCACCGGCCGAGAGAGTGGCGATGGCGGATATGGCAACGAGGGATGCAAACTTGTTCATAGTCCTGAGGTTTTAGTGGATGGGACTTGGGTTATCGTCCGGTCCTCGGTGTCTATGCTATGGCGCATCCCGTGCGCTGCGGGATGAGGCTCCTTAGAAGTTGAGGACCTTGTTCTTGGGCGTGGTGGCTATGAACTCCTTGAGGTAGAAGGGCTCGAAGTAGGCAACATTCTCGACTCGGCCGGACTCGAGGCGGTCTTGCGCCAGCTGCGCCATATCTTTGGCGAGGGGCTTGATGTCCGCGAGGAAGTGGGCGTTGGGCGAGGTAATGACCTGCTGGCACTTGGGAGCGCCGTTGCCACCGAACGTTATTTCGTTATGAGCAAGTTCCGTGCCAAAACTGTTCTCGTCGACCACGAGGGCCTGCGTCGGGCTCATGATTTGGCCGTCGCGGCAGATGAGTGAGGTGTAGACCTCCATGCGGCGGGCATCGATCATAGGACATGCAATGCGGCAATCGGGATCGGCCTCGAAGATGGCGCGCGCCATAATAGAGAGTGTGGGGACGGCAATGAGCTTGATGCCCGAGGCATAGGCAATGCCCTTGGCGGTGGAGGCACCAATACGGAGGCCGGTATAAGAGCCCGGGCCCTGGCTAACGGCTACGGCATCGAGATCGCGGTAGGAGAGACTGGCCTGCGACATGAGGTCGTTGATCATGGGCGCAAGGCGGGAAGCGTGCTGTGGGTCACCGGTATACTCAAGGCTTTTGAGGGTCTTGCCCTCGGAACACAAAGCGACTGAGCAGACGTCAGTGGAAGTCTCGATGCAGAGAATCATACAAGGGGAAAATTAAGCCAGGTAATAGTGTTTCGTTTGAGCGGTAGGGAGGGAGGCCCACGATAGAGGTTCCGCTTCCCGTTTCGCATTGCGAATTTAGCACCTCGGGATTGAAGAAAAAAACTTTTAACATATAGATTTTTGAGGCTCTGGGCACTGGTTTGGAATTGAAAGCAAGACGGATAACCTTGTGATTTGCTAAATATTATCGAGGATTGGCAAGTAAAATGCGCCTATGGCGTGCGTAGGAGGCTTGGGGGCGGGTTTGCTCCGAGAGATGTAAGGGGTTTGAGATTTGCAAATAAAAAATTTCGGGGAGGTCGGAGGAAAATCGAGGTTACAGATTTTTATTTTTGGGGCGGTCTCAAAACGCGTTGTTAAACAGTGCGGGGGTGTTGAGTTTTTTTCTCGCATTTAACATTGGCGGTGCGTGGAGTCGTTATCTTGCTGAAAGAGAATAAATGTCGGAAGTAATTGTTTTGAAAAGAAATAATAAAGTAGTAATTTTGCGGCCGTGTCACGAGATGGCACAAGTTAGGAAACAATAATTTTAAAGTAACTAAAAGAAATGGCAGTAAAGATCCGTCTGGCTCGTCATGGCCGCAAGGGCTACGCCTTCTACCACATCGTGGTAGCCAACGTAAAATCGCCACGTGATGGCAAGTTCATCGAGCGCATTGGCTCTTACAACCCTAACACTGACCCTGCAACCGTCGTTATCGACACCGAGGCAGCACTCCGTTGGCTCGCTAACGGTGCTCAGCCCACTGACACCGTACGCAGCATCCTCAGCCATGAGGGTATCCTCTTGAAGAAGCACCTCCTCGAGGGCGTCAAGAAGGGTGCGCTCACCAATGAGCAGGCAGAGGCTAAGCTCGCAGCATGGAAAGAGGAGCGCGCAAAGAAGCTCGCCGCAGCAAGCGCTAAGGCTGGCAACGATGCAGCCGCTAAGGCTAAGGCTCTCCACGAGCAGGAGGTCAAGATCAACGCCGACCGCGCTGAGGCTATCGCCAAGAAGAAGGCTGAGGCTGAGGCAGCTAAGGCAGCTGAGGCAGCAGCCAAGGCAGCCGAGGAGGCAGCAGCAACCGAGGCTCCCGCAGCTGAGGCTCCTGCAGCCGAGTAGTAGGACGGCACCGCGAGCGCAAGCCCGCACGACCTAAGACTAAAACATCCGCCCGCATCTCATTTAGTTGAGATGCGGGCGGATTTCTTTTTTGCTCGTATCCTTATTTTTTGGGGAGACTCTTTTAGGTTTTCAGAGCCATTGGGAGTTTAGGTTTTTGCCGAGGAGGAAATCGGATTTTTGGGGGAAAGGATGTGGATTTTGAGTTCTGATATTCGCAAGAATTTTAACGCATATCACAAATTTAAGATAAAGCCCTAACATTCAGCATTATAACTAAATCCTAATTTGCTAAAATGCAATTTTGGGGCATTTCTAATTTGCTAAAATGCAGTTTT